>CAKUGW010000217.1 GCA_934654805.1 uncultured Kiritimatiellota bacterium | reverse complement strand
GTCAGTATGCCATTATCCTTACTGAGTAGATTCCTTTCATTCTACAAGTTCAGCCAAGCTTGCTTGGCGCACCATCTTGAGGCTTCCTTGAGACGTGTGCTTTATATCTTAAAAACTTAGGTTGTTTCTCATTTTATCCGCGAGACGTTCTTGTATTTTGCGAACCGCCCCTTTCCTATTCAAAGCGCAGAACACACCAGTCCTCCATCGTGTGCGGGTCGCAGACAAGCCCGGGCGTGTGGAAGAGCTGCTGCTTCTCCTCGCCGCGCGCATACCGCGAATAGACGACGCCCGTCGCCTGGATCCGCAGCGGGTCGCCCGGCCTGTAGGCGGGGAACTTCGTCCGGATCGACGCCCACGGGATCGTGCAGACGCCCGACCAGCGCTCGTCGCGGTCCGTGTCGTCGTTCAGCGTGCCGTCGACCGCGACCGCGTTCCTCAGGCCGTCGAACGGCAGGTAGCGGACGTGTTCCGGCATCCGCTTGCCGCGCGACGGAAACCAGATCGCGCCCGCCCGTCCCGACGCGGCGAAGTGGAACTCCCAGTAGGCGCGCGCGCCCTCGGGCTGCAGGAAGAGCTCCATCGTGTCGCCGAAGGCGTAGAGGTTGCTGCACTTCTCCGGCGCGGCATGGAAGATGTCGTCGTCCGTCACCTCGTAGCGGAAGTAGAGGTTCTGCGCGTCCCACGCGAACTTCACGGCCTGCGGGAAGTCGCCGCGGAAGACGTACTTCTCGCGCATGTCCATCAGCCGCGTCTCCGGCACGCCCGCCCAGAACGCCGCATCGTCCGCCGCCGTGCCGGCCGGCAGCTCCTTCGCGACGAGCGCGGGCTTCAGCGAGCGCTTGCGCCAGACGAACCTCTCCCCCCAGACCGGGTAGATCACCGTGCCCGCCGCCGTCGCGCGCTGCGACTCCTCCTCGCAGGCCGCCCAGTCCCAGCGGCCGGGGCCGAAGCCGTGGCTCATCTCCTGCGCGTGCGAGACGACGAGCAGGTCGGGCTTCAGCACCGACGCGGTCTTCTCCGCGTTGTGCCCGTCGAACGGCCAGACGTGGCAGATCGCGACGTCGACGGGCGCGAAATGCGCAAGCTGCGCGCCGTCCCAGCCGTCGCCGGCGTGCAGGAGCGTCACGGCCTCCGGCCCGCGTCCGCACGTCACCTTGTAGGGCGTCATGGACTCCGTCCAGTAGGCGTTGTGGTCCGTCACGCCCGTCTCGACCGTGCAGTCGCCGAACGTGTACGTCTTCGGCGTGCGCGCGTTCCACGGCGAGTACATGAACGACGAGACGACGGGCTTGCCGTTCGCGAAGCCGCCCTTCCTCTGCATCGCCCGCAGCACGCGGTCGGAGGCGTGGTCGCCGTGGTTGTGGGTGACGAGGGCGAAGTCGAGGATGTCCGCGAGCTCGGCGTCGCGCGGCCCGCTGATGTCGATGCCGAAGACCGTGCCGCCGGGCGTCTTCACGACGTGCCCCATGTCGTAGTAGTACCAGACGGCGACCGTGC
>CAKUGW010000216.1 GCA_934654805.1 uncultured Kiritimatiellota bacterium | reverse complement strand
GCGCACGGGTTCCCGGTAGAGCCGATAAATCCATTCGACGCCGAGCCGCCGCATCCACGCCGGCGCACGCGGGATGCGCCCCGAAACGAAGTCGAAGAGTCCGCCCACCGCCACGGCCGCCCGGCACGTGAGTGCATCGCGGTGGGCGGCGATCCACTTCTCCTGCAGCGGCACGCCCTTGGCGACGAAGAGGAGGTCGGGCCGCGCGGCGTTGATCCGCGCCACGGCCGCCGCGGCGTCCCCGTAGCCGTCGCAGAAGCCCGCGATCCGCGCGCGCGGGAAATCCCGCCGGACGCGCGCGGCGACCCGTTCGACGACCGTCGGACGCGCCCCGTAGAAGAAGAGCGAGAAGCCTTCCCGCTCCGCCGCCGCGCAGACGAGCGGAAAGAGGTCCGTGCCGTTCACGTTCTCCGGCACGGGAAACCCCAACCGCCGCCCCGCCATCCGCACGCCCGTTCCGTCCGGCCAGACGCGCGTCGCCGTGCGCAGCACGGCGGCATAGGCGGTGTCCGAATACGCGACGTTCAGGCAATGGGCGTTCACGAAGGCGAAGAACGCCGGCCGCGCCGGCCGTTCGGGGGCCTTCGCGGCCACCACAAGCTCACGGACGGCCTCCGCCCGCGTTGTGCAGTCGATCGGGATGCCGAAGACGCGCGCCGGCGGCAGCGCCGCGAGCAGTCCCCGCGCACACCGCGTCCAGGTGAACGCCGCCGCGCGTACCCGTCCCGCCGCGAGACGCGCCTCGTTCGGCGCCGTGAGGACGGCCTTCAATGCACGGGCGATGTCGTCGGGGTTCTCCGGGTCGAACAGCTCCGCGACGCCCGCACCGAGTTCGCCGAGCGAGGACGTCCGCGAACAAGCGCAGGGGATCCCGGCGGACATCGCCTCCAGAAGCGACAGCCCGAACCCCTCGAAGCGGGACGGGAAGACGTAGGCCGCCGCGTCCGCCCAGATCGCCGGCAGATCCGCATCCGCGACAAAGCCCCGGATCTGGATGAGGTCGCGGTACGGCGACGCCTCCGCCGCCGCATGCACGGCATCGGCGCCGTTCCAGTCGCCGCCCACCAGCACCAGCGGGTGTCGCTCGGCCAGGTCGCGCGGCAGTTTCCCGTAGGCTTCGATGAGCCCGACATGGTTCTTGCCCGGATGCTCCAGCCGCGAAATGTACAAGATGTTCCCCGCCTGTCCTGTTTGTCCTTGTCCTGTCCGTCCTATGCGTCCCGTCTGTCCTGCTCGTCCTCCCCCCTTCGGCGGCGTGAAGCCGTTGTAGACGACGGAAACCTTCGTCTCGGGCATCCGCCAGAACCGCAAGAGGTCACGGGCCGTGGACTGCGAGATCGCGACGACCGACGTCGCCCGCCGCACGAAGAACGGCAGCAGCCGCTTCACGTAGCACAGGCGGAAGGCGTCGTATTTCGCCGGAACATGGTACTGCGAGAGGTCGTGGACGACGGCGACCGTCGGCACGGGGTACCACGCGAGCGCCCGGCGGTTCGCCGCCGGCAGGATGCAGAGGTCGGGACGCAGCCGCCGAATCCGAAACGGCAGGACGAAGAGGTGATACAGCATCGAGACGAGCGCACCACGCCGGGGCACGACAACCGCTTCCCCAAACCAGTCCCCGGCAGACGGCTCTCCCTCGAACACGCAG
>CAKUGW010000215.1 GCA_934654805.1 uncultured Kiritimatiellota bacterium | reverse complement strand
GAGGACAGCCCTAACGGCTCAACACCCAAAGTTAGGATTTAGTTCTGGAATCCAAGTTTAGTTCCGGACGCGGCGTATCCCGATTTTTTCGTGACAGCTTATCCCGACTTCTCTCCGAACCCCATCAAATGCGGGCTGAAGAACATTTCCAGGATCTCCTGAACGCGTCCCGGACTTTTTCCGCGCGACAGCGGACGGTCTTGCGGATCGTCTCGGAGGCTTCGCACCGCGCTCGCGCCTGCCTTCGGCAGCTCGCCTTCGGTTCGGCGGATATGCAGAACACGAAACGACGCGAACCGCGTCCTCGCCTGACGGCGACCGACCGTGGCGAGATGCCGCCGCGCCTCAAGCCTGGCGGCTTGACGCGCCGCCGCCCCTCCACGGTCAGCCCTTCGGGCCGGGACGCGATTGCGTCGGCACGAAAGCCGCGCGTGGCGCGGACACGAAAGCCTGGAGAGCTTTTCGTCGAGGCACGAAAAGGCTTCGCGGCTTCTCTCGACGCCCTGATTTGGCTATGTCGCAATGGTTCGCGCGGCGGCTCCGCACGCGCAGGATGCCACAGTCCGCTAAAACGTCTCGCCGGGCTTCCAGACCGAGCCGAGGACAAGGCCGGACGGCAACCGCCCCGTGCGAAGGTACGCCAACACGGCCTTGGCCACGTCCCGTCCCTGCGCGACGGGGTCCATCTCAAGGCGCGTCAGGGGCTTCACCCAGAACGGACCAAGCCCGCGATTCGCGTGCGTGACGACCTTCACGTCCTCCGGGATGCGCACGCCGCGCGTCGACAGCGCGAGAAGCCCGCCGTGCGCAAGGTGGTCGTCCGTGAAGAGGAAAACGTCCGGCAGGCGACCGCGCGCCCGTTCCAGCAGGGCCTTCATCGCCGCGAACGCGCCACTGTACATGCCGAAGGGGTTGCGGAAGCGGGGAACCCTGACCGTCTCGCAGGCGATGTCCGCCACCGCCAGCATCTCCGCCACGTCAAAGCCGCCCTCGGCATAGAGGAACTGCACGACCGTGCGCACGCCCTTCTGCGCGCAGGCGCGGACGAAATCCGGGACGGCCAGCCCGTTGCGCAGCTCGATCTGCCCGATGCAGTTGACGGCGGCGGACGGGATGCACCGGCCACCATCTCCAAGGACGACGAACGGCCAGCCCGCGCTCTCGATCGCCTGCCGCGTGCCCGTCCGCCGGCCGAACTCGATGACAAGGTTCCAGCGCTCCTTCAAGGTCTCGGACAGTAGGCGGCTGCATCCGCCCTGCTTCAGGTCGTCGGCCGAAATCGCCGACAGCCGGTAGTCCGCCTTCAGGAGGCGCGAACGAAGCGCGCCGACGAGACGTGACGCATGGAAGCCCAGGCCCGTCTCCGCGTTGAAGAAGAGAATGTGTCCCAGACGATCCTTTCCGCGGTCGGAGACGACCGACCGCGCACCGCGCCGCGACACGCACCAGCCGATTTCCGCGAGACGCGCCAACGCCCGGCGCGAGACCTTCTCGCTGACGCCGGCGTCCGCCGCAAGTTCGCGAAGGCCCGGCAGCGTCTCTCCCGGACGGTAGACGCCGCGCACGATGGCCTTGCGCAGGTTCTGGAAAAGCTGCTGGGGAAGAAATGCGACCTGTTTGCCTATTCCCACGGGCAGTATAACGAGAACATTTTGAAGCTCACGGCCTTCGC
>CAKUGW010000214.1 GCA_934654805.1 uncultured Kiritimatiellota bacterium | reverse complement strand
ACCGACTCGGGCCAGCGCGAGACGCACGACATGGCCGTCCACGTCGTCCAGAAGACGGGGAGCGACAACGACAACATCGTCGTCGTCATCTGCGGCGACGGCTACACGAAGGACGACCAGGAGAAGTTCGTCGCCGACGCGCGGCGCATGTGGGCGGGCGCGCTCGCCTACGAGCCGTACCGCACGTTCGCCCACCGCTTCAACGTCTATGCCGTCAGCACGGTCTCGAAGGGGGCGTGGGGGTCGGGCGAGACGTTTTTCAACAGCTCCGTGCTGTCGGACGGACGCTCCCTCATCCTCTCCGGCAACCGCTGCAAGAACCACATCATGGAGCGGTGCATCGGCCCCGCCTTCATCCGCGACTACCACGACGCGCGGCGGCAGGAGCCGTTCAAGGACCCCGACCTCACCTACGAGAACGGCCAGTGGATTGACGAGAACGCGCCCTACTACTTCGTCTTCGACTACATCGGCGTCTTCGTCGTCCTCGCGAACAGCGACAGGTACATGGGCGGAAGCGCCATCGACCAGAAGCTCGGCTTTCAGTATGTCGCCTCGTCTGCCGGCGATTCGAGCATCCCCACGCTCGCGCACGAGCTCGGCCACGCGATGCTCCATCTCGGCGACGAGTACAGCACGGGACAGATGACGGACGAGCAGGACGCGCGCTCGCTCAATATCTCCGCGACGGGCGATCCCGCGCGCCTGCGCTGGAAGGCGCTGCTGGGCTTCCGCGGGACGTATCCCGTCCCCTATCAGCATGGCGCGCAGTCCTTCAACTCGTCCGGCCGCTGCACCATGAGCAGACTGACCGACGACTTTTGCGAACTCTGCAGGCTTCAGGGTGCCAAGCGCATGGCCACCCTGATGGCGGACGGGCAGGATGGCCTCTACGTCGCGACGCCCGAGCTTCTCGCCGTGACGGAAAGATACGCGAAGCCCGCCGACTTCGCCCCCGCCACGATCGACGGCTACAACGCCTTCGCGACGGACTACGCCAATCGCCTGTACAGCGGCACGAGCCGCAGCCGCTTCAAGCCGCAGGACATGGCGGGCCAGACGCTCCGCCTGCGCACGGTCGTACAGAACTTCTCCGTGACGCGCGCGCGGCGCGTCCGGCTGTCCTTCGCGCTCAAGTCCGCCGCCGGCGCGACGCTCCACTCCGTCGAGCAGGTCTACGACGTCGGACCGTGGGCCGACCGCGCGAAGTTCGACGTCGGCGGACACTGCCTTGAATACACGGGGCCGGAGAACTTCGACTCGGGCCTCGCCAATTGCGAGCTGTCCTGTACGCTGCCCGCGGGCCTCGCCGCCGACGTCACCTACGCCTTCGAGGTGAGGGACGCGGACACGGGCGCGCTTCTCGCCGACGACACGACCGAGACGGCGCCCTATGCGCCCGTGAGGATCCGCTACGAGACGGCGGACGGCAAGGCCCTCCCCGGGACGGGCGAAACGTCGGTCCTCCAGCCCGTCGGCAGGGTGATCGACTGGCCCGCGCCCGCGCAGGTGGCCGGCTACGAACTCGCCCGGCCCGCGAGCCCCGTCACGGTCGGCGCGGACGGCGCGACGCGCGTCTACGTCTACCGCGCGCCCGGCGGCGGGACGCCGCCGCTTCTGCCGGGGGAGAGCGACGCGGTGAACGCCCTCGTCCGGCCCGTGGCCGAGGCGGCGGGCGTGACGGCG
>CAKUGW010000213.1 GCA_934654805.1 uncultured Kiritimatiellota bacterium | reverse complement strand
GTCATCACCTACGGCCTCGTCCGCGACCCCTACGGGACGCCGCTGACGAAGGCCTCGTCCGCGACGCTCGAACTCGTTCGGAACGCGGCGCGCGACGGCACGGTCTACGCCCGTGCGGCCGTCGGCGACTCGGGCATCCCCGGCATGAACTACCGGCTCTCGCTGGAAATCGACTCGTCCGGCCCGACCCGCGCGAACGCCGTCTGCGCGGGGACGGAGATGTTCGTCGCGGCTACTCTCGGCGGCAGCGCGGCGACGCTCAGCCCCGCCGCCGTCTTCACGACGTCGGCGCAGGGTGGGCGGCAACGTCTTGACTTTTCGACTGGGACGGACGTGGATGGTGACGGACTGCCGGACGAATGGGAACGCTGGGTCCTGGAACTGGCGGGTCGGACAAAGTCGGGGACGGCGACGGATGCGGAAATCGCGGCGTTTTGTCCTGACGATGATGCCGATGGCGACGGCATGACGAATCTCCAGGAGTTCCTCGCGGGGACGGATCCCTTTCTTGCGACTGACATCTTCAAGATTGAGTCGTTCGAGGTTCTGCCCGGCACAGGGCGCGCCCGTCTCGTTTTCACGAGCGCGGCGGATCGCACGTATCGCATCGTGATGGCCGAAACTCCGAATGCACCATGGATGCCGGTCGCGACGACGCGCACGGAAGGGGCGGAACTTGCCTACGAGAGCTATAAGGGCACGGGGCGGCGCATCACGGTCTATGTGGACGCGCAGCTTGTCTCACAGTTCTTTCGAGTCGCGGCGGAGTGACGATGGTCGTGACGAACATCTTGGGAATCGCCATTTCGGCGACCTTGCTCACGGCCACCGATACGGGCGTGACATTCGTCTTTCCCGAGGATGGGGCGACGAATGCGCTCGCGTGGACGCAGCTCGTGCCCGCCTCGCGTACGGCGGTCTGTGACGCCCTTGACTTCGCACCCGTGCCACCGACGCTCGTCGCGACCTTCGCCTACGCGCAGGGCGACCTTCGGCGCATTGCTGCGCTCGTGGCGGACGAGCGGTTGGACGCATCCGAGGCCGCTCGTCGGCGTGTTGCAATTCGAGCCGCCTTTGTGCGTCGAGCCCGTGCGGTCGGTTGCTCGGAAGTTGAGGTTCGTCGCCTTCTCGCACGGCTGTAGGCGCGGCGGTTGCGCAACTGGAACTTCTTCGGGTTGCCAGTGGAACTCGTCCGAGTCGCAGGTTGGACGCGGCAGTTTGAATGGTCTGCCGGACGGCAGAACCCTTGCCGCGTTCCAGCCTGTGGTCGGCCTGTCCCCCGTCTCGGGCGAGGGGGTGAGTGCGGCGGCTTGCGGGGGTTCGGGGGCGCAGTCCCCGTCCCTTGTCCTCGCCGGGCTGGCCTTTGCCGCGCCCTCGTGCGCGTGCGCACGCCCGCGCACATTCTGAGAGGCTCCCTTAACCTTCACCCTTCAGAACGCGCCCGCACGCACACGCGTACGCGGGGGGCGCACCTGCGCGCGCGGCCTAAAACCGGGAATATTTATATTCCCGTCTACGTCTAAGTGTCGCGGCGGTGAGGAAAATTATGGGCGGACGGTCGATTGGGTATTGCGCATCTGGGGGCGAGTGTGATACAATACCGACCGAAAGCGAAGGTAGGTGGAGTTGCATGGAGTCGATGGTGACAATGTCTCGCCGAAGGGGGCGTGTCAGCGCACAAAGCCGTGCG
>CAKUGW010000212.1 GCA_934654805.1 uncultured Kiritimatiellota bacterium | reverse complement strand
GTATGCCATTATCCTTACTGAGTAGATTCCTTTCATTCTACAAGTTCAGCCAAGCTTGCTTGGCGCACCATTGCCTTGTTCCTTTTTGACGTGTCTGCTGACGGGCGCTGACGGGCGCTGACGGGCGCTGACGGGCGCTGACGGGCGCTGACGGGCGCTGACGGGCGCTGACGGGCGTAATTATAGCACATTCCCCGTCAGGATGTATATTTGTTTTTGGCTAACAATAATATACGGAAACGGGAAGACTGTTCAAACTGGATTTTCCGCATTGCGTTCTCATTCCGGCGGTTGCAGCGGGCCCAACGAACGGGGGGCTGTCCCCAGAATTATCGAACAGCATGGGCCAGTCAAAGACGGTCGAGGCGCACGCCGAGAGGACTAGCCCCGCGAACGCGAGGCCGACGCGCGGGCTCCGGCGCTCGGTCTTTGCCAATCCACGGCAGAAGAAACCTGCGGCGCGTTCCTCCTTGTTGTTCGAGCGGTCGCGCGAATGCTCAAGATAACGTAGCGGGCGTCCAGTCGGTGGCGAGGGGTTCGCCGAACTTGCCCCACTCGCCGACCGGGCGCACGACAAAGTGGACTTCGCCGCAGTCGGGAATCGCCTCCGCCGCGAAGCGGCAGACGACCGGCTCGACGTCCTTCTCCGCGGGCAGGAGCGCGTTCGGCGAGTAGACCCGCTTGGACGCGACCGTGCGGACGACGCCGGAGAAGCGCGACTCGCAGTCGACCTGGAAGTCAAACGCCCGCGTGCCGCCGTTCCGTCCGTTCACTGGCGGGAAGGAGACCTCCACCTGCGGATGCTCGCGCCCCTTGCGGTCCTTGCCGGCGGCGATCCGCCGCACCAACACGGCGGCACCCGGCGCGAACTGCGGCGGACGCGACGCGGCGGCGCGGGGTTCCTGCCGGTAGGGCCGGTCCGACGGGTCGCCCAGCGGGATCACCCAGTCCGGCCCCAGGCGCAGCCCGTACTCGAAGTCGCGCCGCTCCAGCGTGATCCGGTCATCGAAGACCTCCATCACCATGCCCTGTCGGCACTTCCCGAAGTCCAGCCACGGCATTTCCTTGGGCGGGTCCATCCGGTCGTCCCACGCGTGCCCGTTCTCCCGCCCCGCGAAGGTGAATTGCCAGCCGCTCGTCGAGCTGCACCCGACGGACGTGAACGCCCCCTGCCAGATCGTCCGCTCCTCCAGGAGCGAGAGGTGCGAGTGCCCCGAGAAGGCGATGCAGTTGTGATAGCCCGACAGGATGCGCGTCGACGTCCCGTCGTCGCACGAGTCGTCCGCATAGGGGGATGAACAGGTGCCGCGCGGATGCTCGTGCTGGCAGTAGAAGAACGGGCGCGACGGGTCGAGCTCGGCCCCGTGCGCGGCGAACCACGCCGGCACCGGGTTCGGGTCGTTGGCGAGGCCTCGCGCGAGCGGCAGCGTCCGCCCCTCGTCCCCGGCGACCGACACCCAGTTGCGCAGGACGAACGTGTAGCCGTTGACCTCCTTGGCCATGACCGGGGCGTAGTCCTCGCGGAAAAGCTCGCGCCAGAACTTCTCGCGGTTGTGCCAGAAGCCGAACCGCCTCGCCTCCTCGACCGTCTTGATGGGCCACCGCCCGCCGCCGTAGCAGAAGCCGTCCACGTCGTGGTTGCCGGTGAGGAACAGCCGCTCGACGTGCGCCCCGTCGGGACGCCGGTCGTCCGGGAAGATCTCGAACCAGATGCGCGCGACATCCGCAAGCTCGTTGTAGTGGCCCCAGGTCGCAAGGTCGCCCGTGACGAGCACCGCGTCGACCTTCCGGTCGCGGTAGAATTCCAGCGCCCTGCGCCAGATCTCGGCGGAGTGGTCGCGCTTGACGTG
>CAKUGW010000211.1 GCA_934654805.1 uncultured Kiritimatiellota bacterium | reverse complement strand
CCCCACCGGGCGTGGCAAGGGCGGCCGTCGCCGCGCAGGCGCCAAGGCCCTTCAAAAAATCCCGCCGGTTCGCATGCGTCTGCCTGTTCATGTTTCTCGCTTTCATCAGGGACGGAAGTTCTGCAGGGTGACGGAAAGCCTGTTCGGGCGGTTCTGCCGCAGCCAGCAGTCGGCGAACACGGGCGCGAACTCGGCCTTGACGCGCGCGTCCTCGCCGTTGAAGCGACAGGCAAACGCCTTGAACAGCAGGTCGATCACGGTGAAGTCGTCGCGCAGCCATTCCGGTGCGCGCGAGAGATCGGCGCATGCGAGAGCCGTGCGCTCCTCGGCCATCATCCGCGCGACGTTTTCGCGCGTGAAATAGGCCTTGAAGCCTTCCGGCACCTGGTAGCGGGGCGTCGCGAAATGGGCGAACATCAGGTTCCAGCCGCCGTCGGACATGCCGCCGAGCCGCCACAGCTTGCCGAGCCGGACAAGTGCCGCGCCGCACGTGACGCCCGTGCAGGCGTCAATCGCGCGCGCCAGCTCCTCTTCGGACATCGTTCGCCCCTGCGCGCGGGCCGCCGCGTAGATGATCGCCGGCAGGGAGACGACCTGCGGCTGCGTATGCCCCCAGTCGCCCCAGTCCGCCAGCAGAAGGCCCTCCGCGCCATGCCGCCGACCGGCGGCGACCGCCTCGTCGACGTTCTTCATCATGTTGTCGACGCGCCCGGCGAACGTCTGCCACGAGCTCGTCCCCGGACAGACGTAGAAGCGCACGCCCGCCTTCGCCAGCGTCGCGCTCGTCGTCTCGAAGCGCCGACCGCCGTCCGCGTCGTACCACCAGTTCAGCACGATGGCGTCCTTCGGCACCTCGCCCAGCAGCTCCGGGTGCTTGAGGATGCAGTCGCCCCAGAACATCGGCGTCTTGCCGTGCCGGCGCGCCAAGTCCAGAACGCCGAGAACGTAGTCGAAGTACGTGCGCCCATAGCCCTTCTCGCGCACCTTCGCGGCGCTCCGGCACTTCGGGTCGAGGATGTCGTAGACCTCGTCGCAGCCGACGTTGAAGCGGTCGGACGTGAAGTTCGGCAGGAGGTCGCCGTAGAGGCCGTCCAGGAAGCGATAGGACTCGGGACTTGTCGCGCAGAGCGTCACGGGGCCGCGCACCTTCGGCACCGTGATGCCGTTCGGCGCCTCCGCCAGCCGCTCGGCATAGCTCTTCACGTCCATCCACGGGCCGAGGTGCGCAAACGAGTTCTGGTTGGGCACGAGGTCGATCTTCCGCGCGCGGCAGTAGGCCGCCAGCTCGCGAATGTCCTCGGACGTGTAGGGCGACCAGCCCTTCCAGACCTCCTCGTGTCCCTTGTAGGCGTAGGCGCACTCCATGTAGAGCTGGAATTCGTCGTACCCGTAGCGGGCCAGGACGTCGACGATGCGTTTCAGCGACGCCAGGGTCGGAACCTTGTTGCGGCTGACGTCCAGCTGGTAGCCGAGACGGGCGAACGCGCCGGACGGCGCCGCGTCCGGCGCCGCCGCGAAGGACGCGAGGCCGGAGAGGGCCGCCAGGGCCAGGCAGGCTTTTCGGATTCTCATGCCCGTTAGTATACATGAGAACCGCGCGTTTGTCCACACGCCCAAATGGGTGTGTCGCCCCGGCGCCCTTGCACGGCGGAAAAGTGATATAACCCGAGTTTGCCAGTTGAATAGCTGACTGCACTACATCGTTTTCCTTCATAATCCGCCGGACTGTTGCGTCCGACGGATTTCTTGTCATTTGCGTGCCACATCTGACGCCAGATATGATATAATATTCATATATCCACATAGCGATTAAAACAAGGAGCAGCCTATGACGATCGAACGGGTCATCAACCACGGCATTGCGTACCTCA
>CAKUGW010000210.1 GCA_934654805.1 uncultured Kiritimatiellota bacterium | reverse complement strand
CCGAGCCGATGAGGAAGTACGTCTTCCCGATCGAGCGGACGGCCTGGACGCTCCGGATGGAGCCGGCGACGAAGTGAGGTGCGCGCCATGGCAAACGTGATTGCAATTGACGGGCCTTCGGGGGCGGGCAAGAGCTCGGTCTCGAAGCGCGTCGGACGGAAGCTCGGCTACCTGCACGTCGATTCGGGCGCGCTCTACCGCATCATGACGTGGCAGTGCCTCGAAAGCGGCGTCGACACGTCGAATCCCGACGCGGTCGCCGCCTTCGCCGCGACGGTCGAGGTCGCGTGCCGTCCCGAAGGCGGCGCGATCGCCTACTACGTGAAGGGCGAGACGCCGGGCAACCGCATCCGCACGCCGGAGATCAACGCGCACGCCTCGGCGGTCGCGACGGTGAAGGAGGTGCGAGACCGCATCACGGCGATCCTGCGCGGCCTGACGGCCCATGGCAACCTGGTCGTCGAGGGACGCGACATCACGACTGCCGTCTTCCCGGACTCGCCCGCGCGCTTCTTCCTGACGGCGAGCGCGGAGGCGCGGGCGCGGCGGCGGCAGAAGGAGGAAGTCGCGAAGGGCATCGCGAACCAGAGCGAGGCGGCGGTCAAGGCGTCCCTCCTCGCGCGCGACGCCATCGACTCGACGCGGAAATACGCGCCGCTCCGCAAGGCGGACGGCGTGCTGGAGATCGATTCGAGCGACCTGACGCTCGACGAAGTCGTCTCGGCCGTCCTCGCGGCCCTGCCCGCAGATTGGCGGTGAAGGCGGAATCCACCCCTGCGCCGTCGATTTTT
Source organism: uncultured Kiritimatiellota bacterium (assembly GCA_934654805.1). GTDB lineage: Bacteria > Verrucomicrobiota > Kiritimatiellia > RFP12 > UBA1067 > UBA1067. The sequence goes on along the minus strand of CAKUGW010000210.1, from coordinate 1,138 downwards.
GCTATAATACCCCGCCATGGGAATCAGAATTCTTGGAACGGGGAGCTGCCTGCCGCCGAAGGTGGTGACCAACGCAGACATCGCGGCGGCGCTCGACACGTCGGACGAGTGGATCTTCTCGCACACGGGCATCCACGCCCGCCACGTCGCCGGCGAGGGCGAGACGACGTCCACGATGGCGGTGAAGGCCGCGCGCGCGGCGCTGGCGGCGGCGAACGTGGCGCCGGAGGAGGTCGGGCTCATCGTGCTCGCGACTTCGACGCCCGACTACAACACCTTCCCGTCGACGGCCTGCATCGTGCAGGGCCTTCTCGGCTGCGCGCACGCGGGCGCCTATGACCTCCAGGCGGCGTGCGCGGGCTTCGTCTACGCGCTGGAGCAGGCGCGCGGGTGGCTCACCTGCAATCCGGGGCAGAAGGCGCTCGTCATCGGCTCGGAGTGCCTGACGCGCATCGTGGACTGGACGGACCGCAGCTCGTGCATCCTCTTCGGCGACGGCGCCGGCGCGATCGTGCTGGCGGAGGACGCGGCGACGCCCGCGACGGCGACGACGATTCTGGGGGCGGACGGCTCCGGTCGCCACTTCATCCAGCGCACGGGCGGCACGATGACGTCCCTGCCGTTCGACCCGGTGACGGGCCTGCCGACCGCCGCGCCGCACGTGCCGCGCGCCACGCTCTCGCTCATGGGCCACGAGGTCTTCGCGTTCGCCGTGAAGACGATGTCGCGCGTGACGCAGGACCTCTGCGCGCGCAAGGGCGTCGAGACGTCCGCGCTGGACCGCGTCTTCGCGCACCAGGCGAACGGCCGCATCATCGAGGCGTGCGCGCGCCGCATGAAGCTGCCTCTGGAGAAGTTCTGGCTCAACCTCGCGGAGACGGCGAACACGTCCGCCGCGTCCATCCCGATCTCCCTCGACCAGGCCGTCCGCGCGGGCGAGCTCACGGACGGCATGAACGTCGTCCTCGTCGGCTTCGGCGCGGGCCTCACCTACGCCGGGACCTACCTGACGTGGCCCAACCTCTGACAGTCACCGACATTTCTCACACGAAAGGAATCCAAGACATGGTGCGCCAAGCAAGCTTGGCTGAACTTGTAGAATGAAAGGAATCTACTCAGTAAGGATAATGGCATACTG
>CAKUGW010000209.1 GCA_934654805.1 uncultured Kiritimatiellota bacterium | reverse complement strand
ACCGAGATCTGGCCGGACGCCGCCCGGATGGCCGCCGTGCAGGACGGTCTCGGCTGGTCGCTGGCCGAACTGGGGCGTCCGGCCGAGGCGCTGGAGGCGTTCGAGCGCTCGGAGCAGGTCGCCACGAACGACGAGGCGCGCGCGACGGCCGCGCTCAAGCAGGGCGACATCCTCTCGTCGCTCGGGCGGCTGGACGAGGCGATGAGCCGCTATCGCCTTGCGCTCTCGAAATATCCGGAGACGCCGGCGGCCGCGCGCCTCGGCGAAAGCCTCCGGATCCGCGAGCGCGAGGCGCAGGGCCGCGAGCTCTACCGCACCTACCGCTTTGCCGAGGCGCGCGCGGCGTTCCGGCAGGTCGCGGCGGGCGATCCGTCGCGGGCCCTGCGGATGCGCTTCTTCGAGGCCCTGTGCCTCTATGGCGGCGGCGAGGACGAGAAAGCCGAACGCCAGGCCGAGAGCCTGCTGGAAGACCGGTCAGATCCGCGCCTTCGTGCGGACGTCCTCCTGTGGCTGGCGAAGTTCAGGTACAACCGCCATGACTGGAAGGCGGCGGGGCGTCTTTTCCGCGAGGCGTCCGAAGTCGCTGAGCTGCCGGACGAGAAGGCGGCGGATGCGCTGCTGTGGGCGGCGCGCGCGGCGTTCGCCGAGAGCGACTACGCGGCGGTGATCCAGCTGACGACGCGGCTCGTGGAGCGATTCCCGGATTTGCCCGTGCGTCTGCCGGCCCTTCTCCTGCAGGGCGAGACGCTGAACGAGCAGGCGCGCTTCGACGAGGCCGTCCTGGTCTTCGAGCGGGTCGCGGCGGCGGCGGACGTGACGGCGGCCGACCGCGCGCGCGCACGTCGGCTCAAGGCGGATGCGCTCTTCGCGATGGGCGCGGACAACCCCGCCCGCTACACGACGGCGCTGGAGGCCTACCGGGCCATCCTGTTCGGAAGCGCGCTCTCGCCGAGCGAGAAGCTCGTCGTCTCGTTCAAGATCGCCCGCGTCCTCGAAAAGCTCAGGCGAATGGACGAGGCGATCGACCAGTACTATACGCAGGTCGTCCTCGCCTACCGGCGGGAACGGCTTGGCCACGCACGGCTCGATGACGAGGCGTGTGCGGCGTTTTCGAAGGCGGCGTTTCGCCTGGCGGACGAGTTCGAGAGCCGTGGCAAGGGCCATCAGGCCGTGGCCGTGCTGGATCTCGTCGCGACAAGCGACAGCCCGGCCGCCGAAGAGGCCCGTCGGCGCATTCGCCGCATGACCGAGAAAGGGGGAGTCCTGTGAGTTCATTCGGTAGCCCAGTCGTCTGGATCCTGTTTGCCCTGGCGGCTGTCGCCGTCTTCACGTTCTTCGAGCGGTTCTTTGACCTGCGGCGGGCACAGGTCGATTACAAGGACTTCCTCAAAGGCGTGATCAACGTCCTGGATCACGGCCGCGCGGACGAGGCCCTGTCGATCTGCGAGGACACGCTCGCGCCGGTGTCGTCCGTCGTCGCGACGGCGATTCGGCATCGCGGCGGCTCGGCGCGCGTCCTGCGCGAGGCCGTCGACTCCCAGGGGCGCGCCGAGATCGGCCGCCTCGACCGGCGGCTGGCGGTTCTGGCGATCATCGCGCAAGTCGCGCCCGCCCTCGGTCTGCTCGGCACGGTGCTCGGCTTCGTCCGCACGGTGCGGGCGGCGAACGCGAGCGAGCTCGTTTCGCGCGCCGCGCTGATGGGCGGCACGATGGACGCGCTGGCGGCCGCCGCGTTCGGGCTTGCGGTCGCGATCGTCGCGTCGGTCATGTACTCGTTCCTGCGCGTTCGGCTTGACCGCATCGTCGTCGAGCTGGAGGCGGCGGCCAGCCAGATCATCGGCTACATCTCCACGCAGAAGGAGAAGGAGGCGATGGTGCGCCAAGCAAGCTTGGCTGAACTTGTAGAATGAAAGGAATCTACTCAGTAAGGATAATGGCATACTGAC
>CAKUGW010000208.1 GCA_934654805.1 uncultured Kiritimatiellota bacterium | reverse complement strand
CGACATGCTGACGATCTCCGACGGATCCGTCTGCACGACCTGCACGCCCGACGGCAACTGCACGACCGGCAACTGCAGCGACAACCCGTAGTTCCTTCTTCCTGCCGCAAGTGCCAGACCGTTCTTCGCCGAGCTTCACCAGCGACTGATTCACTCGGACCCAACGATGTAGGCGGACCTCTTGCGGCAGGTCTTCACCCCCTGTTCAAAGCCCCGTGCAAGGCCATTGAAAGCCTCCCGCACGGGGCTCATTCTTTTTCCCAACATTATTTGAATTCCGCCCGATCCGCCCGAGTTTTTCCCGCCTCACCGCCCAAGCGCCGCCCGCCGCGCAAATCGCTCAAAACCCAATTCCGTCGCGCCCTAATCCAGCCTAAGTCCACCCTTTTCCCGTTTCCCAACCCCGCCCAGTACATTCACACGCGTCTCGGCGCGCCCTCGCGCGCCTGACGTCCTCGCGGCCGTCCCGCCGTCTGGGCGGGCCTTTCGCCGCACATTCTCGCCTGTCATCGTCATCACGCGAGGATCATACCATAATCCGCGCGAGCGCACAAGACCTGCTTAGGCAGGTTGCGGACGCGGGCGAAACCGCGCAGGATGATGGTTCTCTTGACAGTCGTGACACCCTTTTATTCCGTGCCTCCGTTTCTCCGATACCTTCGCATTCAAGACAGATCGGGCCCTCGCGTGTCTGACGTTCAAGGGCGTGGAGGAGGTCGCATGAGCAGCGTTTTTTTTCAACTCGCAGACCTATCGCATGCTGGCAAACCCCGCGATGGAGATGTGGCAGTTCGGCCCGATGGGGATCTTCGACATGTGGGAAAGCGAGAAAGTGACGGGAACGCCACGATTTAGACCGAAAACTGAACGCATGCGGTCGTGTCAGCCAGTAAGCCTAAAAATCGGCCTCTTCAGAGGTTTGCGAAAAGCGTCATAGCGAGCGGGTGGTTTCCGTGTCCGGCAGGAAGGCCAGGGCCCGCTTCGCGCAGGCGCCCGACATGTCCATGCAGACGTGCCTGATCCGCTTCCGATACCGCTTCAGGCGCCTCTCGAAGCCCTTCAGCGCGTCCGCGCCCCTGCCGTCCCCGACGTACAGGGCGACCCCGGCCTTAAGCGAGAGAACCGAGGCGACAGGCGATCCCTTCGCTCCTCCCGTGCGACTGTCGGCTCCGGCGGGCCACGGGCGGCTTGCGCCGCGATGCATCTGCGTCTCCGGACGAGGCCGCTTCAAGGGGAACGCACGGGCGAAGCCGCGAGCAAGGCGGGCGCGGCAAGCGGAGGGCAGAGCCGCGGAGAGTCTTTCGCGGGCCGACGGGCCGGGCGACGCGCCGGTTCACCTCGGCGGTTTCGGGCGGAAGCGCAGGACGCGCGCCCGGTTCACCTCGGAGAGGGCCTGTCGGCGGGCGCCCGCGAAAGACCTCGGAGCGGACGGCTGCCCGCAGCGCGCCGTTCTTCCACACCGACTGTCGCGCAGAGACCCAAATCCCGCCGAAGCCACGTTTCACCCGCCCGCAGGGACAACCGCCTGTCAGCCGCCGCGGACGGCCCTCTCGCGGTAGGCGCCGGGGGCCATGCCCTTCTCGCGCCTGAAGCACAGGCAGAAGTACTGCTGGGTGCGGAAGCCCTCGCAGACGCGGCGCCCCCAGCCGCGGCTGTGCTCGACAGACACGGCGATGCGAAAGGGACGGCTCATCTTGACGCTGGCTTTCATGGGCGCTCGCGGCGGGTTCGCAATCAGCCCAATTTCTCCGCGATGCGGACGGTCTTCATCGCGTCGCCGCCGTAGAAGTCGGCGCCGATCGAGTCGGCGAACTCCTGCGTGACGACCGCGCCGCCGACCACCGTCTTGCAGGCGAGCCCCGCCGCCTTGATTTGGCGGATCGTCTCCGCCATCGCGCCGACGGTCGTCGTCATGAGCGCCGAGAGCCCCACGAGCCGCGCGTGCGTCCGCGCCGCCGTCTCGACGATCTTCTCCGGCGGCACGTCGCGCCCGAGGTCGATGACGTCGAAGCCGTAGTTCTCCAAGAGCGCGCGGACGATGTTCTTGCCGATGTCGTGGAT
>CAKUGW010000207.1 GCA_934654805.1 uncultured Kiritimatiellota bacterium | reverse complement strand
GTGCCCAAAGGTCACGGCGGCGGTTGAAGCCCAAAGGCCGTCACTGGACGCGACGCTTGCGGACTACGTGCGGGCGTTCAACGCGACGGACGACGAGCGCTACACGAACGCCATTCCGAACGCGGCGGCGGAGGCGTTCCTCCTGAAGAACGCGCCGCGCTTCGCGTGTCCTGACGCGGACATTGAGCGGACGTATTATTTCCGCTGGTGGACGTATCGCAAGCATTTGCGCCACACGCCGGACGGGTGGGTCGTCACGGAGTTTCTGCCGGACGTCAGCTGGGCGGGACGGTACAACACGATCAGTTGTGCGCTTGGCCACCACTTTCGCGAAGGGCGCTGGCTGCGTGACCGCACGCCGCTGAGGGACTACGCCGCGTTTTGGCTGCGTCCGAAGGACGGCGGCCGCCTGAACGGACCGGGCGCGTACGTCAGTTGGATTGCCGACTCGGTGCTGAAGCTCGCCGACATGGACGGTGACGCGGCGTTCGCGACGAATCACCTGTCCGCGCTCGTGCGGAACTATGAGGCGTGGGAGGCGGGATGGGATTGCCGCGTCTTCCCCGGCACGGGCACGTTCCCGATGGGGCTGAAGGGAGGCCTTTTTGAGACGACGTGCAATTACGAGGGATCCGAACTCGCGCTTGCGGGCGACGGGGCGCGTCCGCTCGTGAACGCGGCGATGTGCGGCGAGGCGCGGACGATCGCCGCGCTCGCGGCGCGGGCGGGCGACGCGGCCACGGCGATGCGGTTCGCGTCGAAAGCGGCGGCGTTGGAGGCGGCGGTCAAGGAGCGTCTCTGGGACCCTCAGCGGCAGTTCTTCATGACGGTCGCGACGAACGGCGTGCGCGGCACGGTGAAGGAGCTGAACGGCTACGCGCCGTGGTATTTCGGACTCGACTTGAAGGGATGCGAAGCCGCGTGGGAACCGTTCGCCGATCCAGAGGGGTTCGCCGCGCCGTGGGGGCTCACGTTCCCGGAACGCCGCACGCCCGGCTTCGCGATTTCCTATGCGGGACATCCTTGCCAGTGGAACGGGCCGTCATGGCCGTATGCGACCTCGATTGCCCTGTCGGCGCTCGGCGAGGCGCTGCGCGTCGGCACGGCGGGCGCGCGGACGCCTGGGGATTTCGTGATTGCGCTGCGCCGGTACGCCGCCGCCCACGTGCGCCGCACGGCCGACGGGCGCATTTTGCCGTGGATTGACGAAGTGCAGAATCCCGACACGGGCGACTGGGTTTCGCGCACGATGCTCGCGCGCGACCCAAGGAACCGCATTCCTGAACGCGGCAAGGACTACAACCATTCGACGTTCTGCGATCTTGTGCTGGGCGAGCTGGTCGGCATCCGTCCGCAGGGGGACGGTTCGCTTGTCGTCGCGCCGCTGTTCCCGTCGGACTGGGCGTATCTGCGCGTCGAGGGCGTCCGCTGGCGCGGGCACGACATCTCGGTCGTCTGGGACCGCGACGGCACGCGTTACGGCTTCGGCGCGGGCTTCTTCGTCCTGCTGGACGGGAAGATTGCCGCAGGCGATGTCCGCCTCTGCACTGTTCGCGCAATCGTCCGAAATGCGACGGTCTCCGCAACAGTCGATTGATGTGACACCATCAGACATTCGGCTCGCGGCTTTCTCGTGCAGAGGCCTGCGGGCGCGTCCTGTGCGCGGGTGTTCGTTTTAATGGCGTGAAATTTTTACGAATTATCGGTTCTGTTGTCGAAAAATTTTTGGTATACTGCACATCACTTTGAACGGGCTGGCTGTTCGCAAGCTGGCCGCAGGCGCAAAACAGGACAGTTCGAAATGAGCAGAAGAAGCAAAGTCCAAGCGATTTCCGTCGCCTTTCTGGCGATGACGGCGGGGCTTTTCGCGGAGATGCACGAAGCATGAAAACGCCAAGATCCATTCTCGGAAGGCGACTCGCCTTTGTCGGACTGACGCTGTTCGCTGCCGGGGCGCTGTCCGCCGGCACGGCGGACGAGGCGGTCGAGGCCCTGTGGAAATTCGTCTCGCCGCAGGGGCTTCTCTACGACTTTCTCGGCGACGTGCCGACGCCGCAGGACTGCGCGGAGAACCGTCCGAACGCGATGGGCTACTGGTGCCCGATCGAGAACGGGCCGATGTTCACGGGGCCGTTCCTGCAGGCGATGGCCCTGCGCGCGAAGCGGACGCGCGATC
>CAKUGW010000206.1 GCA_934654805.1 uncultured Kiritimatiellota bacterium | reverse complement strand
AGGCGATCCCTTCGCTCCTCCCGTGCGACTGTCGGCTCCGACGGGCCACGGGCGGCTTGCGCCGCCGCTTCGCGAGGGTCTGCGTCCGTCAGACGAGACGGAAGCATCCGACAAACGGAGAGGAACGTTGCGTGAGGAGCGGGCGGGACGGCCGAGCGCCGAGCGGAGAGAGACGGGCGGACGCGGCTCGCCGCACGCGCCGCGAAGGACGCGCGGGGCGAGGAGCCGGCTCCGCGGCGACGAAGCCCCGCACGGGGATTCGCGGATGCGGGCGGCGGGAGCGGACGGACGGCAAGCGACAAAATGAGAGGTGCTGTCGCGCAGTGTGAGGATTCTTCTGAAGCCACTTTTTGTATCGTAAAAGAAACAAGCAGGAACAGATTCGGATGAGGCTGACAAGGACAGTCGTGGCGGTTGCGCTCGCCTTGCTGGGCGGCTCCGCCACGTGCGAGGCTGCGGGGGGCCCGCTGAGGTTCGGCCGCGCCTGGTCGTCGCACATGGTCGTCCAGCGCGGCGAGCCGGTTCCCTTCGCGGGCTTTGGCGAAACGGGGCGCACGGTGCGCGTCGCGTTCGGCGGGACGTTCGAGACGGTCGCCGTGGGGGCGGACGGCGCGTGGCGCGTCCAGTTCCCCGCCGTCGGCGCGCCGGGCGGGCCTTACGAGGTCGTCGCGTCCGACGGCGCGGCGGAAGTCCGCCTGACGGACGTCCTCGTGGGCGACGTCTGGTTCTGCACGGGGCAGTCGAACGCCTGGTGGCCGCTGGCCCGGTCCGGGAATCCCGAACGCGAGCTGGCGGCGGCGGACTGCCCGGACATCCGCCTTCTGGACGTGCCGCTGCTCGGGTCGGAGGCGGAGGTGGACGAGCCGCCCTACGTGCGCGGCTGGACGCGCCTGACGCCGCAGACGGCGCGCGACTTCTCCGCGCTGGCCTGCCATTTCGCGCGAGCCGTGCGCGAGAGGCTGGGCGACGTGCCGATCGGCCTGGTCGGCGCGGCCTGGCCGGGGCCCCCGATCCGCCACTTCCTGCCGAGCGGACAGCGGGATCCCCAGGCGCTCGCGCGCTCGCGCGACGCGCTGCGGGCGGCGGCGGACGGCTTTGCGCGGGCCGATGCGGCCATAGCCGAAGCGCGCGCGCTTTTCGGCGACGCGGCGCGGCTGAAGGCGCTTGCGACGGCGTCCGAGGCGGAAGACGGCGAGCCGGTCTCCCTTCCGGCGGCGGGCGGGCTTGAGCACACGGTCCTGAAGGATTTCGCGGGCATTGCCGCCTTTTCGCGAGAAGTCGAGGTCCCGGGCGCCTGGACGGGGCGCGACCTGGCCCTCGACCTCGGGCAGTCGGCCTTGCCGTGCGTCATCTTCTTCAATGGCGTGCGCGTGGGCGCCTCAAAGGCGTGGGACGCGCCCGTGCCGGGCGAGACCGGCGCGCGCCCGTGGCGTTTCCGCGTGCCGGCGGCGGCCGTGAAGGCGGGGTCGAACGCGGTCACCGCCGTCGTGGGCTGCCGCGACCGGCTCACGTGGTGGGGCGCGTTCAGCGGGACGCTGACGCTCGCGCCGGCGGACGCGCCGCAGGCGGCGTTCTCCCTCGCGGGCGCGGGCTGGCGCTGCCGCAGAAGTCTTGCGGTCCCGAAGCCGCCGCGCACCTACGGCGGCAGCTGGGGCGCGTGCATCCGTCCGTTCTTCCGCCTGCCCGTGAAGGGCGTCCTCTTCTACCAGGGCGAGGCGGACGCGCAGGCGCGGCGGGACTGCGCCGCCTATCTCGCCGACCTCTCGCGTCTCGTCAGCCTCTTGCGCGCGGGCTGGGGGCGTCCCGACCTGCCGTTCTACGGCGTGCAGCTGGCGAACCACGAGCCGCATCGCGCGGACGAGACGTGGAGCGAGATCCGCGAGGCGCAGCGGCTCGCGTCCGCGCAGATTCCCGGCGTCGGCTTCGCGTGCTCGATCGACATCGGCAGCCGGCGCGACATCCACCCGCCGGACAAGCGCGAGCAGGGGCGCCGCCTCGCGCGGCAGGCGCTGGCGAAGACGTATGGCTGCCGGGACGTCGTGGCGGACGGCCCCCAGGCCGTGCGCGTGGAGGCGGAAGGCCGGACGGCGATCGTCGCGTTCGCGCCGCCGCCCGCGCGGCCCTCGCAGCCGGGCGGCGCGCTGCCGGGGTTCGAGGCGCAGGACGCCTCGGGGGCGTGGCACGCGGCGGAGGCGGCGTCCGCGG
>CAKUGW010000205.1 GCA_934654805.1 uncultured Kiritimatiellota bacterium | reverse complement strand
GGCCACGCCGACGGCGGCACCTGCTCGTGCGGCCACGGCCACGCCGACGGCGGCACCTGCTCGTGCGGCCACGGCCACGCCGACGGCGGCACCTGCTCGTGCGGCCACGGCCATCATCACGGCTCACCTGTCCCGTGCGGGCGCGGCAACGCGTCCGCCCCTTCCGCATGAGCGCGATCCGCCAGCTCCTGACGCGCATCAAGACGGCCGGCGTGCGCCGGCCCGACGCCGTCAAGACGGTCTCGATGGGCGTCGCGCGGACGTTCGACGCCTACGACCTCGGCGCCGACACGTTCATCTTCGAGCGCGGCGTCGGCGCGCGGCTCTCGGCGCGCGCGAGCGTCCTCGTCGTCGAGAAGGCGGCGCTGCGCCGCCGGGCGAAGGGGCGCGTCCTCACGCTCACGACGGGCAACCACGCCGTCGCGGCGTTCCCGCTCCTGGACGGGCGCTTCTGGCGGCTCTCGACGCTGAAGCCCGACGCGCGCGGCGACGTGCTCATGCACCGCGTCCTCTGCGCGAACGTGACGGGCGACACGATCGAGATCTCCCAGCGCGAGGTGCCGACCGCCGCGCTCGTGAAGGGCGACGAGTGGCTCGTCGGCACGGTCGGCTTCTCGTTCGCCGACATCGTCATGGGCGAGCGCAACGAGGCGACGCTCGAGTTCTACCGCCGCCTCGGCCAGGAGTGGCGCGTGAAGCCGCTCGCGTGGACGGAGAACGAGATGCGCGTCGCGCTCGCCGCCGCGAAGAAACGCATCGGCACGAGCCTCGTCTACTACCATTCCGCGCGCGGCGTCCACTGGCTGACGTATCCGGAGTTCCTGCGGTTCGCCGCGCTCGCCGAGACGGACCCGGCGGCGTTCCTGCGCGGGCTCAAGGAGCTTGTCGGCGTCTACGAGGGCAACCGCGTCTCGTTCATGCGCCAGCCGAAGTACCGCGGCCACCACGAGATCGAGTTCTTCGGGCTTCTGCGCGGCGTCGCGTCCGAACGGCTCGTGCCGGAGCTCGAGCGGCTCATGGAGGCCGTCGCGCTCGACCGCCTCGGCCAGCTCGGTGTCATCCAGAAGGCGCAGGAGATCGTCGGCCTCTACCGCACGCTCCTGGCGCGCCCCGCGCTCGCGGACGAGTCGTCGCGCGATTTCGTCGAGACCCTGTACATGCACATCACGGGCGAGGTCTACGCCGTCATGGGCGAGGGCACGACGCCCGCGTTCGACGACCGCCGCACGGCGCTGCCCGGCGCGACGTTCGTGGACGGGCGCCCCGTGATGCATCCGGGCGCGGATGTGCGGACGGAGATCCTCGTCGCGAACCTGCGCGGCTTCATGTCGAAGGACGAGGTCGTCGAGTACGCGAACGTCTACGAGCTGCGCACGAAGGACGTGGACGCGCCGCTCGGCAAGGGCGACACGCGCGAGATCGTCTACAAGACGAGCCGGCGGCCGCTGGAGAACTCGCTCGTCGAGAAACGCCTCGCCGGGTCGGGCAAGGGCTACTCGGCCTACCTCCTCTCGCGCATCGGCGCGCTCCGTTCGCTCGGCATCGCGCTGAGCGACTACTACCAGCTCCTGAAGCACCGCCCCGGCAGGCGGCACGGCTTCCACGAGCACTACATCCGCCGGCGGTGCGAGGGCGAGCCGATGGACGCGATCCCGGCGAACTACTTCCAGTCGGCGGACGGCTCGGGCGCGGAGGAGAAGGAGGTCGTGCTGTCGCTCGCGACGCTGATGGGCGACGCGGCGGCGCAGAACCTCGCGATGAAGAAGTTCGACCCCGCGACGGGCACGCCGCTCTACGGCGTCGGCAAGGAGATCTACGAGTTCGAGTACGACCTCGTGCGCGAGATGGTCGTGCCGAAGCGCGTCTCGACGTGTTCCGTGCGCGGCAGCTTCGGCTGGCCGGACCTGTCCTTCACGGACGCGAACCTCGACGCGATCGCGAACTTCTACCTCGGCTACTTCGCGCATGCCGTGAAGGCGTACCGGGCGCAGCATCCGTGCGTGGCGATGACGGAGGTCGCCGAGCGGTTCATGAGCGGCTTCGAGTTCCGCATCCACGCGCTCGAATGGCAGCTGTCCGTGCTGCGCGACCGGTTCGAGGAGTTCCGTCCGGACGTGCCGGCGCGCTTCCGGTTCGCGGCGAAGTGGAAGTTCGTCCTCTGGGCGCTCGAGCGCCACGACCGCCGCCTGCCGCGCCTCCGCCGCCTCTTCTTCGAGAAGGTGAAAGTTCTTGGTGCGGATGCGTGACGCGACGATGGATCGGGTTCGCCAGGCTGTTCGTCCGACGGTCGTCCACCTTGTCCCGGCGATGGAGCAGGGC
>CAKUGW010000204.1 GCA_934654805.1 uncultured Kiritimatiellota bacterium | reverse complement strand
CCGCCGAGCCAGACCTGCGCGATGTCGGACCACCGCACGTCGTCGGCGATCTCCTTCGGCGGCAGGTGGCAGTGGTAGTCGATGATCGGCATCTTCGCCGCGTGCCGGTGGTACAGCTCGCGCGCGGCGTCCGTGTCGAGCAGGAAGTCGGAACCCATGTACGTCATTTTCATGGGACGCATTATAGCACAATCCCGCGGCGGACGGCAACGCGAAAGTTCCAGCGGACAAAACCTTAACTCTCGGCCGCCCCCCGGCTCGCGGCGCGAAAGCGTCCGGGCGACAGGCCGAACGCCCTGTGAAAGGCGTTTGCGAGATGGGCGGCATGGCAGAAGCCCGTCTCCGCCGCAACCGCCTCGAGCTTCAGGTCCGTCCCGGCGAGGAGGACGCGGGCGCGCGCCAGCCGCAGCCGGACGAGCTCGGCCGCGAGCGTCCGCCCGCGCTCGCGGCGGACGACGCGGTTCAGCGCGGCGCACGTGACGCCGAGCTCGTCGGCGACCTGCGCGACGCCCGTCGCGCGGCCGAGGTCGCGACGGATGACGGCGAACGCCCGCCGCAGGAGCGGGTCCTCCGCCGCCTCGGTCTGCGTGGACTGGCGCACGGCGACGCCGCGCGGCGGGATGAGGACAGGATCGGGGCACGTCCGCCCGGCCTGCGGCGAGTCCATCAGCGACTGGAGCAGGGCGGCCCCTTCGGAGCCGACGCGCTCCAGGTCATGGCGAACGGACGAGAGCGGCGTCGGCTGGTTGAGGCAGATGAGCGCATTGTCGTCCACGCCGAGGATCGCGACCTCTTCGGGCACGGCGACCTGCGCGTCGCGGCAGGCGTTCAGGACGCGCGAGGCGTCGTTGTCCGAGTAGGCGAAGACGGCGACGGGCTTCTCCAGCTGCGCGAGCGCGTGCGCGAGGCGCGGACGGTCGAGCCCGTCGAGGCGCACGGCGTCCGGGAAGCCGTTCTCGACCAGCCCCCGCAGCCGCTGCCGCTGCACGTTGCCCGTTTTCGAGGCGAACCAGGCGGCGCGCCGGAAGCCTCTCTCGCGGAAGTGTTCGGCCGCGAGACGGCCGATCGCGAGGTTGTCGCCGCAGACGCGCGGCATGCGGAGCGACGGGACGTCGTTCGTCAGGTCGACGACGGGAACGCCCCGCCGACGCGCGCGCCGGACGAAGTCCAGAAGCGCCAGCCGATGCGCGCCAACGGTCGCCAGAACCCCGTCGCCCCGCCAGTCGAGGGGCGGACGCTCACGGTCGTCGATCGTGAGGAACCAGCCGCAGGCCTGCGCGAAGCGGGCGACGCCCCGCAGGCAGGCGGCCGCCGAGGGGGACGTCAGCAGGAGAACGTCTTTGTGCGTCATGCGGGAAGTATAGCACAGAGCCTTCGGATTTTGCAATGCCTCGCCTTTTTTTTGCAAAAGGAAAGCGCCCCCGCCCGACGCCGGAATATGGTATCATATCATGCGTTCCAGATTTAAGGAGAAACGGCATGAAGCACATCGTCTTGTCCATCGTCTGCGGCGTGGCGGCTGTCGCGCGGGCGGAGACCAAGGTCGGCATCATCGGGCTCGACACGAGCCACGCGATCGCGTTCACGAAGATCATGAACGTGACGAAAGATCCCGCCGTCGCGGGCTTCCGCGTCACGCACGCCTACCAGTGGGGGTCGAAGGACATCGCCTCCGCGACGAACCGCTATCCGAAGTACATCGCGCAGATGAAGGAGATGGGCGTCGAGATCGTCCCGACGATCGACGCGCTGATCGCGTCCGCCGACTGCATCTGCCTGGAAACGAACGACGGGCGCGAGCATCTCTGGCAGGCCGAGAAGGTCTTCGCCTCCGGCAAGCCCTGCTTCATCGACAAGCCGCTCGCGCACAATCTGCGCGACGCGGTGCGGATCTACGACCTCGGCCGGCGGCTCGGCGCGAAGTACTTCTCGTCGTCCGCCCTGCGCTTCGGCAAGGCCGTCCAGGCCGCGCGCGCGGGCGCGTACGGGCCGATCCGCACGGTCGCGCTGACGGCACCCTCGCCCGAGGAGGAGCAGGGCACGCACAACTTCTACAGCTGGTACGGCATCCACGGCTTCGAGCCGTACGTGACGGTGATGGGCACGGGCGCGGAGAAGGTGAGCTGCTTCCGCAGCGCGACGGACGACGTCGTGAACATCGCCTACCCGAACGGCCGGATGGGCCAGCTCCACCTCCTGCGCGACGGCTGGACGTACTCGGGGTACATCCTGCCCGAGAAGCCGAAGGACCGGAAGAACCCGGTCGTCGTCTCCGACGGCTACGCCGGCTACGAGCCGCTGCTGCGGGAGATCGTGACGTTCTTCCGCACGGGCGTCGCGCCGTTCCCGCCGGAGG
>CAKUGW010000203.1 GCA_934654805.1 uncultured Kiritimatiellota bacterium | reverse complement strand
CCAAAGTGCGGCGACGCGCGGCGGCGCCTGCGCCAGACGGGGCAGGCTTTCGCGGAGAAAGCGCACGCCATCTTCCGGGCCCAGGACGAAGAGCGTGGTCGAAAGCCCGTCCGCCCACATCGCCGACGGACACAGCACCGTCACGGACGCGACGCCGTTCGTGACGGGACCTCCCGTGCGCCCGTCGCGGATGTGCGCACCGCGAAAATACGTCGCGCTCGTCGCCAGGGCCTCGCCCGCGCGCAGCGTGACGACGGCGGCCACGCCCGCGCCGTTCGGGTTCCTGACGCCCGTCGTCCAGTCGCCGCGCACGGCCTTGAGGTTGCCGCCGAGATCGATGAGCGCATCGGCGCCGTTCCGCGCCGCTTCGGACGACGCCTCGTCGACGGCAAAGCCCTTCGCGATCGCCCCCAAGTCAAGCGTCTTCGGCCCGCGCCAGCGCGGATTGAACGCGCCGCCCGACGTCTGCATCAGGCCAAGAGCCGCCGCATAGCAGGGCCGCGTCACGGGGCTGCACCGCGCCAACGCCGCATCGTCGGACAGGCTCGCCAGCCGACAGATTTCCGATTTCGGATCATGCGCATTCAGCAGCCGCTCCAGCGTGCCGAATTCCGCCTGCACGACCGCTCGCGCCGTCGGCACGGCCGCTCGCGCGCCCTCGCCCTTCATCTGCACGGCGGCGACCGTCCCCATCGCCGGCCACGCGACGCGCACGGCCGACGAGCCGTCCGCACAGCCGCCGAAAGCCAGCGCCATCAGGCCGGGCACGGTCCAGCTAAGAATCCAAGGGCTGCCGTGGCGCGTCATTGCCGCTTCAGCGCTTCCGCGCGCTTCAGCACCTGATCGGCAAGCTCCGTCTTGCCGAGCCTCTTGAGGCACAGGCCGAAGTTGTGGACGGCGGCGACGTGCTTCGGCTGGATGAGGATGACCGTCTCGAAGCACTTCATCGCCTGAAGGATCTGCCCCGCCTCAAGGAATGCGCGCGCGTTCGTCTCCAGCCGGTCAATCCGCTCCAGCAGCAGCGGGTCGTTCGGGTTGCGCAACGCCGCCCGCGCCCAGGTCTCGCACGCCGCCGCCTCGCCCTTCTTGTCCGTCGCCGCCCGCGCGGCCATGTTGCCCTTCAGCACCTCGCGGCGCACGTTCCGCATCGAGCGGATCTCGTTCGAGACGGACCGGGCGATGTCGCCGTCCACGTCCGCCGGGTCAATCCAGCCGATGGCCGTCACGGCCTCCGGCACGAACCACTCGGGCACGACCTCGCCCTTCAGGTCGTTCGCAAACGCCGGCAGGACGTCCGCCAGCGTCCCGACGTAGCTCGCGAAAATCTCCGGCAGCGAGACCGTGCAGGCCGCATCGTCCGCCACCGCCTCCAGCGCCCTGGCCAGCGAAATCCGCGTGCCGGGCGCCTGCTGCACGACGAGCCAGCTCTTCTCGCCCGGCATCCAGAGGTGCGCGGCCGCCGGGTCGGCGAACGCCGCAAGTTCCTTCTTCAGCTGCGCCGCCGTCAGACCCGCGACATCCAAGGTCTTGAACGTCGGACGCGCCACGCCGTTCGTGACGGCGTTCTCGACCCGGTATATGCCGCGCACGGCGGCCTTCACGGCGGCGCAGGTCTTGCGGACGGGCGGCACCGCCTCGCGTTCGCGCGAACAGCCGCCGACGGCAAGCACCGCCGCGAGGATGACAGGGAAACGACAGGTGGTCTTCATGATGTGTTTTGTCCTATTGTGCGCACCAGTCGGCGATGCCGGCGGCGATGGCGGCGGCGACCTTCAGGCGCCGCGCGCGGCTCCAGCAGTCAAGCTCGCCCTCAGGCGTCGTCAGGAAGTCCGTCTCGACGAGGCAGGACGGAATCTCCGGATTCCGCGTCACCGCGAAGTTCGCGCGCTGGACGCCGTTGTTCCGCAGCGTCTCGCCCAGCGTCTCGGCCATGCGGGCGTTGATCGCCCGCGCAAGCGCCGTGCCGATCTCGTTCCATGCGTAGGTGGCGTGATAGCGGATGCTCCGGGGGTCACGATCCACCGGCGGCGCGTTGTGGTGGATGGAGACGAAGGCGTCCGCCTCGTGCGCATGCGCGACCTTCGGGCGGTCGTAGAGCGGCAGCGCCACGTTCTCCTCCCGCGTCATCACGACGCGGTAGCCGAGATTCGTCAGCGCGGTCTGCACGTTCTTCGCGAGCGCGAGGTTCAGGTCGGCCTCCGTCAGGCCGTGCGGGCTCAGCGCCCCCGTTTCCGCACCGCCATGCCCCGCGTCGATGACGACCGTGATCTCGGACGGCGCGCGCCCTGTCGGCCTCGGCTTCGGCGTGTCGCCGGCATACGCCAGCTTCGCATAGCCCTTCGGGCGGGCGGGCGACGGC
>CAKUGW010000202.1 GCA_934654805.1 uncultured Kiritimatiellota bacterium | reverse complement strand
CCACGTCACCGTGCCGTCCTCCGCGTCCGTCTTCTGGTAGCTCGACTCCTGCTTCTTGACGCCGGCCGCCGCGCTTGCCGTGCCGGCCCACGAGACGGGCTGCCCGATCGCATAATCCGCACCCGACCCCTCGGCGAGCATCTTGCGCACGGCCGAGGCGGACGCATTGGACTGCGGGAGAAGCCACACGGCGATGCGGCCTCCGCCTCCGGCGATGTAGTTGGCGTTAAAGCCATCGCTCCCGGACGCCTTCAACGCCGCCTTCGCCTCGGTGCCCTCGAAAGCCCTGCAGATGACCCAGACGGCGCCGCCCGACGATCCGCAAGCCCAATTGTGGAAGTTGTTGTTGATCGAACTCGCCGTGAGCGTGCCGTTCACCGTCGCCACGCCGTCGCAGAGGATGCGGATCGCCCCGCCCGCGTCAGGGGAGTAGATTTCCGGGCTGCCGCCCGACGAACCCGGCAGGTAGGGCGCGTATGCCGAGCCGTACGTGCCGCCCCAGAACGTCCCGTCCACGGTTGCCGCATTCGCACCGCATCCGCCGTAGCCGCCGCCGGTGGCGTCAGCGACGGGAAGCCCCCGGCCCGCGCCCGGTCCCCGGCCATCGCCTTTCGCCCAAACGTATCCGTCGAAGCCGAACTGGTCGGCGTCGAACGACGAATCCTTGTCCACCGACAGACTGCCGACGTGGAACCAGGGCGAACCGCCGTTGGTCGGATGCGACGCCGCCCAGATGTCGCTCTTTACGAGCGCGAGTTCCCCGGCGACGGCGAACAGTGCGCCGCCCGACGCGGGAATCTCCTCGAGGGCCGTCGGCCGGTCGCCGTCCGCGCCGGATTCGACGAGAATGACGGTCTTGTCCGAGAGGTGTGCCGCGCCGCCAATCCGCCAGTTCGGGCGGAATGTGCCGTCCGACCCGGCCACGCCGCGGACACGGCTGAAAGCGACGTCCCCCGCAACGGAAAGGGAGCCGTTGTGCGTCTCGACCCAGACGTTTGTCGCGGCCAAAACCCCGCCGACCGTCAGCTTCCCGTTCGAAAGTGACAGGCGGCTTGCCGGTTGGCACAGCTCTTCATTCCAGATGGGAAAGGTTTTCTTCCCGGCCCTCACGACAAGGTCGCCCGTGACCGTCAGGTTCGCCTCGGAAAGCGCAAGCGCCCCCTCTTCCACCAGCAGATCGCCCGACACCGTCAGATCCGCAGGCGTTCCCGGCGCCGTCCACAGCCCGCCATGGCGGAACACGCCCGTCTCCAATGTGCGAACCAGGAACTGGCTGTCGGGGAACCACAGCGTGCCGAGGCCGCCCGCCTCGCAGTTCGGAATCCGGACATTCCGCCAGCCGAGGCTCATCCCGCCCTCGCGCGACACGAAGCCGCCCATCGCGCAGAATCGCACGCCGGGAAAATCAAGCGCAGCCTGCGCCGCCGGGTCGTAGGCGACGGCAATGCGGCCGCCCCCGCCGCCGCAACCATACGATTCGCCTTCGCCACCGTTGGCGCGAACGATGCCCGAACCCAAAATGCGCGCACAGGAAATCCAAACCGAACCTCCCGATCCGCCCATCAAAAAGAGCGGAACGACTTTATTCGTAATTCCACATCCGGGGGTCCCGTCCACATCCACGACGCCATCGATGCAAACATCGCCCGTCGTCTCGATGCGCACCGCGCCGCCGCCACTGCCGGCAAAAGGGTCTGTATCGTTCACCTTGTTCGCGCCGCTGCCGGGCTGGGTCGGCTCGGAGGCCGAACCATAGGTTGGACTGCGCCGCTCGGGGGTGATGGCGCCCCTGTCGCTCGCAAAATAGCCGCCCGTTCCGCCGTAAGTCCCGCCCGTACCCAGATAACGGCCGCCACCAGGGCCGCGGCCGAAGGAGCCGCCCTTGGCAGGACTTTTACCCGGATCGCCCTCGTCCTTGCGCGCGCCCGGATAGCCGCGGCCGCGACCGTCGATGACGCCGGTCGCCGTCAGGTCGAACGAGCCGCAGACCACCCACACGCGGGCAATCGGGACCCATTCGCCCGCGGCATTCGCCGTCAGCACCTCGTTCGTCGCGTGGACGAGCCGTCCGGCGACGGTGACCGCGCCCGCCGCGCGAATCGCCGAATCCCAGCCGGTGACGTAGAGTTCGCCGCCCTCCTCGACCGTGAGGGACGCCAAACTCTCCGTCGCCGCCGCGTTCGTGACGACCGTGCCGGCGGAAACCGTCACGATGTCGCCAATGAAGGGAACGCCCGCCGGATCCCACGTCGCGGCGTCGCCCCAACTGCCGCTTCGCACGCTCCGCCGCGAAACGACCTGCGTCAGAGTCGTGAACTCCTTGACTTCGCTGCGGACGACGCCCTGACCGTTGCTCGCCACGACGTTCCACTCGTACGCCGCGCCGGGGGTCAGATTGCCGACCGCCTGCGTCTGGCGCTCGCCGGCGGGGACGAGT
>CAKUGW010000201.1 GCA_934654805.1 uncultured Kiritimatiellota bacterium | reverse complement strand
GAGCTTGGCGAACTCCCGGCGCGGCGCGCGATCGACAAGGCGACCGAGCGGGCGGAGCCGGGCTATTACGCGGTCGTCCAGCCCGACGACGGCGTCCGCGTCGAGATCGCGGCGGCGAAGCGCGCGGCGATCTACCGCCTCACGTGGGCGAACGCCGGCGAGGCGCACGTCCTCCTGAACCTGCCGTTCGGGCAGAACTGCCCGAAGACCTACGGCGCGAAGTCCGCCGTCGAGGGGGCGGACGGTGTCTCGGGCTCGCACTTCCGCAAGGGGTGGATCCAGGACCGCCTCCTCGCCTACGCCTTCGCGTTCGCCCGCCCGTGGAAGTCGATCCGCGAGCTGCCGCGCAAGGCCCCCGACGAGGCGTCGCGCTACGTGGCGACGTTCGACGTCGCGGCGGGCGAGGCGCTGCTGGTGAAGGTCGCCCTCTCCATGACCGGCGCGGACGGCGCGAAGCGGAACCTCGCAGCCGACATCCCCGGCTGGGACTTCGGCGCCGTGCGCGCGGCCGCCCGCGCCCGGTGGAACGGGCTTCTCGCCCGCACGACGTGCGAGGGCACGGACGACCAGAAGCGGAACTGGTACACCGCCCTCTACCACCTCTACGGCCAGCCGAACGACTACGCGGACGCCGACGGGCGCTTCTCGGCGGCGGACGGCAAGGTCTGCGCCTCGCCCGACGGCACGTACATGACGACGCTCTCGCTCTGGGACACGTTCCGCGCCGCCCAGCCGTGGTACACGCTCGCGGCGCCGGAGATCGTCACGCCGATCGTCAACTCGTTCCTCTCGCACTACCGGACGTTCGGGCGCCTCCCCGTCATGAGCTACGGCGGAAAGAACGTCGACTGCATGGTCGGCAACCACGCCGTGCCCGTCATCGCCGACGCCTGGCTGAAGGGCTTCCGGGGCTTCGACGCGGCGCTCGCGTTCGAGGCGATCACGAACACGCTCACGGTCGCCCACCTCGGCAAGCCGAAGGAGAACTGGAACCTCTACGACCGCTACGGCTACTTCCCGTGCGACGTCATCAAGGGCGAGTCCGTCTCGCGCACGCTGGAGTGCGCCTACGACGACGCCTGCGCGGCGCGGTTCGCGGCGGCGCTCGGCAAGCCCGAGGCGGCGGCGTTCTTCGCGAAGCGCGCGGGCTACTGGAAGAACGTCTTCGACCCGTCGATCCGCTTCGCGCGCGGCAAGACGACCAAGGGGGCGTGGCGCACGCCGTTCGACCCCTACGCCTTCGGCCACGGAGACAACCGCGACAACGACTTCACGGAGGGCAACGCCTTCCAGTACACGTGGCACGTCATGCAGGACGTCCCCGGACTCGTCGCGGCGATGGGCGGGCGCGAAAGGTTCGTCGAGACGCTGGACGCGCTCTTCACGAGCCCGGCGCGGATGGACAGGGCGACGTCGGACATCTCCGGGATGATCGGGCAGTACGTGCACGGCAACGAGCCGAGCCACCACGTCATCTACTTCTACCCGCAGGTCGGACGCCCGGAAAAGGCGGCGGAGCGCATCCGCGAGGTCTTCGACACGCAGTACCACGTCGGGCCGGAGGGGCTCTGCGGCAACGACGACTGCGGGCAGATGAGCGCGTGGTACGTCTTCTCGGCGATGGGCTTCTACCCGTTCGACCCGTGCGGGGGCGAGTACGTCCTCGGCGCGCCGCAGGTGCCGCGCGCGACGCTGCGTCTCGCGGACGGCAAGACGTTCACGGTCGTCGCGAAGGGCCTCTCGGCGGCGCGCAAGTACGTGAAGTCCGTCTCGCTGAATGGCCGGCCCGTCACGGACTGGAAGATCCGCCACGCGGACATCGTGAAGGGCGGCGAACTCGTCTTCGAGATGGCGGCCGTGTTGCCGCCGGTGAACGCCGTCGTCGTGCAGGACGCGCCGGGCTACAACGCCTGGCCCATGATCCAGGCGTTCGGCACGAATCTCGTCTGCGTCTACAGCCGCGACAGCCGGCTTCCGGCGGACGGACACTACATCGACCCCGGCAGCCGCGACTCGTATGCGCGTGTTTCCGCAGACGGCGGACGCACCTGGTCGGTGGAGCGCGTCGTCGCGGCGGACCCTGTCGTCGGGGAGGTGAACGAGGGCATCGGCCTCGACTCGACGGGCGCCGTCCTCGCTTGGGTGCGCTGCTGGGGCGCGCCGGAGCGGCGCCGGCACGAGCTCTACCGCACGGTGGATGGCGTCACGTTCGAGCGGCTCGCCGTGCCGAGTCTCGACCCGATGCCCATGCAGGTCACGGACATCGTGCGCGTCCCGGGCCTCGGGCTCGTCTCGCCCTGGTTTGCGGGCTCCTACGCCGGCGGCGGGAACTCTTGGGGCGTCCTGGTCAGCGGGGATGACGGCCTGACGTGGGAACAGCGCATGATCGAGAAGGGGCTGGCCGTGGTGCGCCAAGCAAGCTTGGCTGAACTTGTAGAATGAAAGGAATCTACTCAGTAAGGATAATGGCATACTGACA
>CAKUGW010000200.1 GCA_934654805.1 uncultured Kiritimatiellota bacterium | reverse complement strand
TCAGTATGCCATTATCCTTACTGAGTAGATTCCTTTCATTCTACAAGTTCAGCCAAGCTTGCTTGGCGCACCATGTCGTTTCTCTCCTTCTTTCTACGCTTGAAATCTTCGCATCCTGACCACTTTTCTCCGCTATTGGCGGCGGAGCCCGCGCATGACGGCGCGCGGCATCGACAGCGGCGGCAGGCCCTCGCGCTTCAGCATCTCGTTCGCCGCCTTCGTGAAGTCCTCGACGTCCTCCACCGTGTACTTCTCCTTGTCCGCGCGGATCTCGCACAGCTGCGCCTGCAGCTCGTGGCGGTAGCGGGCGAGCTGGCGGAACTCGTCCATCGTGTCGTTCATGACCTTCGCGACGTCCTCGCCCGCCGCCATGCGCTTGCGCAAGTCCTCCTTCGTCTCCTGCACGGCGGCCTTCAGCTCGCGCGTCCGCGCGTCATCCGTCTCGAGGATCTCCACGGGCTCGTCGAGCGACTCCCTGAAGCTCTTCACGAAGGCGTCGCCGTAGGTGTAGTCGCCGATGACCGGCTCGCCGATCTTCATGTCCAGGAGCCACGAGATGTGCTCCTCGGCGGCATAGCGGAAGATCCTCGGCTGGTGCGTCCCGAGCTCGATGGGCTTCGCAAGCGGACGCTGCCCCGGCACGCGCGCCCCGCCCTCGTAGCGGAGGATGCCGCGCTCGTCGCGATAGGTCTTCGGAAGCTTCGGATTTCCGTCCGTTTCGGCCTGTCTGGCGGGCGTCGTCGCGAGGCCTGTCCCCACGGCGGGACGCTTCGCGACGGGGACAGGCCCCGCCTTGGGGACAGGCCCCTTCGGGGCGGACGCGGGGACAGGCCCCCTGTCCGCGCGGCGCGAAAGGCAGGCGACGAGCGCGAGCGCGGCGACAAGGGCGAGCGCGGCGGCCACGCGAACCGCCGCCGGGGACAGGCCCCGGCGATGCGGGGACAGGCCCCCCTGCGAAGGCGGCGTTCCGCCTGCGGCTTGCCCCGAAGAACCGTTCCAGCTCATTTCCGCTCCTTTGCCTGACACGAAGACCCGCCCGCAGACGCGGAACGGGTCTTCTGATCCGATTGGATATCCAGCCGCTTACCTCTGCTTGCGGCGGAGGGCGAGGCCCGCCACGCCGAGGAGGAGGAGAAGCCCGCTCGTCGGCTCCGGGACGGCCGACCAGCCGCCGGTCGCCGTTCCCGAAGCACCTTCGCCGAGGAAGACCGTGCCAAGGTTGCCAAGCGTCAGCCCCGACTCCGCGCCGACCGTGCCCGTCGCGATGTTCGCGATGTAGAAGTCCTTGTCGAGCGTCGCGTCGTGGTAGGTGTAGACGATCGCCCCGTAGACCGTGTCGCCGACGGAGGCCTCTGTGCCGAAGGACACCGCACTTGTGCGGCTGCCCGATGACGCCGTCCCCGCCGCCGTCCCGAGCGTTCCTTTTGTGTAGGCCTCATAGACCGACTTCATGTTCCCGTT
Organism: uncultured Kiritimatiellota bacterium; assembly: GCA_934654805.1. GTDB lineage: Bacteria > Verrucomicrobiota > Kiritimatiellia > RFP12 > UBA1067 > UBA1067. The sequence continues at coordinate 1,161 of CAKUGW010000200.1, read as the reverse complement.
GGCGGTGTAGTCCGCGAGGAAGCTGTCGTACTCGCTTGCCGTGAGCGTGAACAGGTAGCCCGTCGCCGCGCCCTTGATGGCCGTGGCCGAGAAGCCGCCTTCGGCGGTTGCCGCCGTGAACAGCTTGGCGGAGTCCCAATTGACGGACGCCGCCTGGGTTGCGACAGCCGCGCCGATGACGGCGGCTGCCAGAATGAGTTTCTTCATTGTCTTGTTTCCTTTCTTGTGTTGCATGGCACACGCTGCGCCACACGAAATTGTCTTGTCGCTCGCGGAGAGTCTGAAGAGGGGTGACTCTGGCTTCCGTCGCGTCTCCCTTTCTCCGTCATCTCCGCGTTCAGCGCCGCAGGCCTTCTTTCCCTTACAGCGCCGAGGGAATCGTGATCGTCGTCGTGGCTTTGCCCACGAGGACGATGAACGCCTCGCCCGCCTTGACGGGAATCGCGTTCTTGCAGTACGGGGTGAGGTCTTCAATCGAGTCGTCCTTGACGTCCGCCGTCAGGTACCAGCCGGCCGGGCAACCCCATTCGGTCGCGTCCGTTACGCCGACATAGGTGTACGCCTGGTCGACCGCGCCGTTGGCCTTGAGCGTCTTCAGCTCGTCTGAACCCGTCATCCATTCCGCACTCGCCGTGATGTCGCTGAGCGTGATGTCCACGGGCGAGACGTTGCCCGTGATGTTGTAGGCATAGGCATCTTTCAGCGCAATCGGCTGGTCGGCGGCGAGGACTTCGCCCGCGTAGGTCAGCGTCGTCGAGGCCGAGCCGACGAGGACGAGGAGGCCGTTGCCGAGCGGCAGCGGATCATTGTTCTTGCAGTAGGGGGTGAGGTCTTCGATCGAGTCGTCCTTGACGTCTGCCGTCAGGTACCAGCCAGCCGGGCAACCCCATTCGGCCGCGTCCGTTGCGCCAACATACGTGTACGCCTTGTCGACCGCGCCGTTGGCGAGCAGGGTCTTCACCTCGTCAGAACCCGCCATCCAGTCCGCGCTCGCGGCAATGTCGCCGAGGATCATCTTGTCGGCGTCCTTGCCCGCCGCCCTGAATGTCGCAACCGTCAAGTTGTAGGCATACGCATCCGTAAGCGCCTTCGTCTGATACCCCACGACATTCGCCGACGTGATCCCGTCGCCGAACCCTACTGCGGCGCAGAGTGCCGCGC
>CAKUGW010000199.1 GCA_934654805.1 uncultured Kiritimatiellota bacterium | reverse complement strand
GACGCCTGGCTGAAGGGCTTCCGGGGCTTCGACGCGGCGCTCGCGTTCGAGGCGATCACGAACACGCTCACGGTCGCGCACCCCGGCAAGCCGAAGGAGAACTGGGACCTCTACGACCGCTACGGCTACTTCCCGCACGACCTCATCCGCGAGTCCGTCTCGCGGACGCTGGAGTGCGCCTACGACGACGCCTGCGTGGCGCGGTTCGCGGCGGCGCTCGGCAAGCCCGAGGCGGCGGCGTTCTTCGCGAAGCGCGCGCAGAACTGGAAGAACGTCTTCGACCCGTCGATCCGCTTCGCGCGCGGCAAGGACACGAAGGGGAAATGGCGCGAGCCGTTCGATCCCTACGCCTTCGGCCACGGCGACAACCGCGACAACGACTTCACGGAGGGCAACGCCTTCCAGTACACGTGGCACGTCATGCAGGACGTCCCCGGCCTCGTCGCGGCGATGGGCGGGCGCGTGGCGTTCGTCGAGACGCTGGACGCGCTCTTCACGAGCCCGGCGCGGATGGACAGGGCGACGAAGGACATCTCCGGGATGATCGGGCAGTACGTGCACGGCAACGAGCCGAGCCACCACGTCATCTACCTCTACCCGCAGGTCGGGCGCCCGGAGAGGGCGGCGGAGCGGATCCGCGAGGTCTTCGACACTCAGTACCACGTCGGGCCGGAGGGCCTCTGCGGCAACGACGACTGCGGGCAGATGAGCGCGTGGTACGTCTTCTCGGCGATGGGCTTCTACCCGTTCGACCCGTGCGGGGGCGAGTACGTCCTCGGCGCGCCGCAGGTGCCGCAGGCGACGCTGCGCCTCGCGGACGGCAAGACGTTCACGGTGACGGCGAAGGGCCTCTCGAAGGCGGGCAAGTACGTGAAGGCCGTGACGCTCAACGGCCGGCCGGTCACGGACTGGAAGATCCGCCACGCGGACATCGTGAAGGGCGGCGAACTCGTCTTCGAGATGGCGGCTGAACGCGGCTCGCGGTAGGCGGATCACGGCGACTGTCCCCTGCCCATGCCATGGGGCAGTCGCATCTGCGGCCCGCGGATTTGCTATAATATCCGCGTTTTGCGCCGGAGTGGTGGAATGGCAGACACCAGGGACTTAAAATCCCTTGTCAAGTATTTGGCGTACGGGTTCGAGTCCCGTCTCCGGCACTTCCCCCAAGTCTTGGCGCGCGCGAGTTCCTCCGCCCAGGTGGCCCACTTGCCCCCAAGCGGCGGTTTTTGCTATAATACGCGCTCATTCGTCGTCGGGGGCTAACCGGCGGCGACAGGTAAACTGCGGACAAAACCCTGGACAAGGGGCACAAATCCGCGCAAAAGAAGAAAGAGAAGAAACAAAGATGCAGAAGAGCTACCGTGCTCCGAACCCGGGCGACAACCGCGCGTGGTTCCTCATCGACGCGAAGGACCAGCCGCTTGGCCGCCTCGCCGTCGTCATCGCCAACAAGCTCCGTGCGAAGGATCTGCCGACGTTCGATCCTTCCGTCGATGCGGGCGCGTTCGTCATCGTGACGAATGCCGCGCTCGTCAAGCTCACGGGCAAGAAGGAGGAGCAGAAGGAATACCAGCGCTACTCCGGCTACCGGAACGGCCTGAAGCGCTTCACGGCCGCCGAGATGCGCGCGAAGCATCCCGACCGCATGATCAAGGAAGCCGTCTGGGGCATGCTCCCGAAGAACAACATCGCGCGCAAGATGATGACGCGCGTAAAGGTCTTCGCGGGCGCCGAACACGACCACGCCGCGCAGAAGCCGGTTGAAATCAAGCTCTAAGGGAGAATCTGAAAATGGCTACCAAGAAGGCAATTTCCGCCGGAACCGGCCGTCGCAAGACCGCAACCGCCCGCGTGAACCTCGTCGAGGGCTCGGGCAAGTGGACGGTGAACGGCGAGGAGCTCGCGAAGTACATCCCGTCCGAGGCGCTGCGCGACTACCTCAAGCAGCCCGTCGCGATCTCCGGCTATGACATGGAGAAGGTCGATGTCGTGTGCTACGCCAAGGGCGGCGGCATCTCCGGCCAGGCGGGCGCGATCCGCCACGGTCTCGCCCGTGCGCTCGTCGCGGCCGACGAGACGACGCGCGCCGCGCTCAAGAAGGCCGGCTGCATGACGCGCGACAGCCGCATGAAGGAGCGCAAGAAACCCGGCCAGCCCGGCGCTCGCAAGCGCTTCCAGTTCTCGAAGCGCTAATCGCGAAAAACGGAACGGCGGCGCGTTCGCCGCCGTTTTCGTTTTGTTCAGAAGGTTTGGGAAGTTCAGAAGGTTTGGGAGGTCTGGAACGTTTGGTGCCCCTCGTGGCTCTCGCGTCACTCCCGTCAAGCTTCCGACAAGGGCTTCCAACGCTTAGAAGGTATCGAATATGGCATTTGGATTTCTGAAGAAGATCGCCGCCGCGCTGACGGGCAAGAAGCCGCAGGCGAAGGCGGCGAAGCCCGGCAGCAACGGCGGAAACGGCGGCGGCAACGGCAAGAGGCGCCGTCGCGGCGGCCGTGGGCGCGGGAAGGGCGGCGAGGGCGCGAGCCGTCCCGCCGAACAGGAGAGGGGCGCGGCGCAGAAGCCGGCGCCGAAGGCGGAAAAGCCGGCTCCGAAGCCGGTAAAGACCGAGCCGAAGGCAGAAAAGCCGGCTGT
>CAKUGW010000198.1 GCA_934654805.1 uncultured Kiritimatiellota bacterium | reverse complement strand
GGCGCGGCGAGCGTGAGCCGCCCCTCCTCGTCGTTGCGCGAGACGTTGACGGCCAGCGTCCCGTCGACGAGCAGCTGGGCGTTGCCTTCGGCATCAAAGGGAAGATCCAGTTCGTGTGTCATGGTCGTTTTCCTTTCTTTTCTCCTGGAGTTTTCACCCTGCGACCGGCTGTTCGCGGACGCGGCTGACGAGGTCGCCGACGCGGCGGCTTGTGCCGTCCGGCTCGACGCGGTAGCTGTACCGCGCCTCGATGGCGGCGTCCGGCATGCTGCTGTAGGTCATGACGAGCGCGCCGTCGTCTTCGCGACGGATGTCGACCTGCGCCTGCAGGTGCTCGCCGCCCACGCCGACGAGCGCGACGAACGGCATGAAGCCGCCCTGCGTGAGGCCCATGAACATCACCTTGCGCTGGGCGGGCGTGATCTGCTGCCCGAAGAGCGCGTCCATCTGCCCGATGAAGTCGCGCGTCATCGGCTCCGCCCGGTCAAGATGCCCCTGAAGCGGCCGGAAGTCGGTCTCGTGGGCCGCTGCCCCGTTCCGCGCGCGGATGACAGGGAACTGCCGCCGGAAGTCGGCCGTCAGCTGCTTGACGAGATCCTGCTCCGTCTTCAGGCAGGCGTCCTCGACGTTGTAGAGCGACATTTCCGCCACGTAGTCGCGCCGCACGTCCGGGACGAACGTCGGATCCTTCAACACACGGCGCATGGCCGACGTGAAGGCCGCGCCGTTCATGAGGTCCGCCGCCAGCCCGGCGGCGAGCAGGGAGTCGAGCGTCTGCCGACGCATCTCCGGCGCGCCCTGCCGGTCCCGGATCTCCTCCACCCGCCGCTTCAGGCGCGCGACAAAGGCGTCCGAGAACGCCCGCGTCCCCAGGACGCCGGCCTCGCCCTTCGGCGCGCGCTCGCCAAAGCAGCCGTGCCACACCGTCGCGCCCGTCAGGCGACCTTCCGGCTGTCGTGCGCGCATCGCGGGCATCTTCTCGGAGACGAGAGACAGGGCGACGCCCATGTACCACGACGAACCAGAGCCGGCATTTTCCAGAAGCCCGACGGCGACGTCCGCGCGGTCCGCCCGCTCCTGCGCCGGCGCACCCGCAATGAAGACCGCGCCCTGATCCCACCGGCTGATCTCCTGTCGCTGCGTCGTCAGGCGATTCGAGTCGAGGCCAAACGCCTGCAGCGTGACGATCAGGTGCTTCGACGTGAAATCACGGATGGAGGCCGCAAACCCGTCCGCAGACGGCAGCGGCCGCCCGTCGGCGCGCCGCGCGTCCAGGTCTCGGCGGACGAGATCCTGCAGGAACGCCGTCTGCCGCGCGTTCAGCGCGACGCCCGGCTTGCCGTCCGCCGGATGCGCGATGTCCTGGACGGCGGCCGCGATCGCGTCCGAGACGCGCACGCCGTAGTCGACGACGCCGAACGACGTGTCGACCCCGTGCGAGGAGAAGGCGCGCGCATCGCCGGCCCGGAGCTGCTCCCAAGCGTCGAAGCCCGTCGCCTGGCCGATCGTGTTGATGACCTTCGCGACGACCTTGCGGTCAAGAAGCCTGGGCGTCGCGACCTGCTGCCCTTCCGCGTCCATGCCGAGTTCGCGGCGGACGGACGCGAGCGCCTTGTCCAGCTTCGCCCGCGCCGCCGCGTCCGCATCGGGCTGGGCGGCGAGCATCGCCGTCGCAATGCCCGACAGCTGCGCGCGCAGGGCGTCGCAGCTCGCCCGCATCTCGGCGGAGGGCGTGCCGCCGCGCTCGCGCCAGTGCGTGTTGAACTTCACGACGCGCCCGTCCAGGATGCCGATGTTGCCCTTGCCGCCGGACGTCTTCTCCGTCCGTCCCGACCCGTACGCCAGCTTCGCGATCTGCGCCAGCGCCTCCTGGTCGCCGAGTCCCCTGATGTCGATTGCCATGCTCTTTTCCTCCTGCGTCTTCTCTGTTCGTGTTTGTCCGGGAATTCCCGTTTCGGACCGCGCGACAAGGCCCTCGTCGCCTCGGCGCACTTCGGCTACGGATTCGCCGTCATTCGGTTACAGCGATGCGTCCTCTCCTTGCCGCGCATGCCCCCCCCTTCAGCCTCAGACAGGCAGAAACCCGTCGCTGACCTGCGGCGCGCCGGCGGACGGCGCAGGCGGCGCTTCGCCCGGCGCGTCCGGGCGGTAGTCGGCGACGATCTTCCGCCACGCCTCCAGAACGTTGACGAATCCTTCAAGGATCGACAGGAACGCATCGGCGTCAAGGCACGCGAGCGGCACAAGGCGCGCGAGCGTCAGCGCGCCGTCTTCCGGGCTGACGGACAGCGTCGCGCCCGCCGTCCCCGCGAAGTTGAAGTTCGCCTCCAGCATCGCGCGGTAGAGCGGCGCGAGCCCCTGCGGCGGCGGCTCGCCGATGACGCCGCTCAAGGCGACCGCGTCGAGCGCGACGATTTCCAGAACGGAAACCTCCATGTCGTCAATCGTCAGCCGCGTCATTCCATCATGCGCCACAAGCTCGACGCCGAGCTTCCGCCCCGCCTCGTTCATCAGGTCGTCAAATGCCATCGTGTCCTCCTGTGCGCCAAACGCACGTGCCTGTAGAGGTGTAGAGTAGAGACCCACGCCTCGGCTTCGCCGATGCGACTTCCCCCTCATCAAACCGGACGTGCGGATTTCCCGC
>CAKUGW010000197.1 GCA_934654805.1 uncultured Kiritimatiellota bacterium | reverse complement strand
GTGATACAGCATCGAGAAGAGCGCACCACGCCGGGGCACGACAACCGCTTCCCCAAACCAGTCCCCGGCAGACGGCTCTCCCTCGAACACGCAGAGAACGCGATGTCCGTCCGCCCGCAGGGCGCGCACGACTTCGCGGATGTAGACCGAGATGCCGGACTTGCCGCCATCGAACGGGATGCAGGGTACGAGAATCGTCATGACAAGATGCCCTCCACGAATGCGGCGGTCGAATAGTGGGCACGAACGAACGCCACACCCGTCCGCGAAAGGCGCGCGAGCCGGGCCGGATCGGCGGCCAGCCCCTCCAGCGCCCGCGCAAGGCCCTCCGCCGTCGGCGGCGCGAAGACGCCCGTCTCGTCCGGCTTGAGCCAGTCGCCGATGCCACCCCGGTCGAACGCGACGACGGGTACGCCCGCCGCCAGCGCCTCCACGCCCGAGAGGCAGAACGGCTCGTTCCAGAGGGACGGCACGACGACGACATCCGCCGCCGCGAAGAACGGCGCAACGTCCGCCTGCCAGCCAGTGAAGCGGACGACGCCCGGCGGGCATGACGCGGCGCGGCGACGCAGAAGTCGCTCATCGCGGCCCGCCCCGACGATTGTCAGCGTGAAGGGAACGCGCAGACGGGCGGCGGCTTCAAGCAAAACGCGCACGCCCTTCCCCGCGACAAGCTGTCCGACGTAGAGGAGGCGCAGAGGCCGCATCCCGTCGGCAGCGACGGGCAGGAAGTCCGTCCGCACACGCACGCGATCCGTCCAGAACGGCGCAACGCACACGAGCCGTTCCGCCGCGAAGCCGTTCGCCCGCAGACGCCCGCGCATGTAGGCACCCTGCACGAACGTCGTCACGCCGCGCATCTCGCGCAGGAAGCCCGCCTGGTCGCGCGTCAGCGCACGGAGCATTCCCGAAGGCCGCGTGGCGAACGCGCAGAGCCGGCAGGGAAACGGCGCGAACGTCCGGGCGCAGGGACGGCGGAGCGGATCGTAGCCGTGGCGGCGCAGGCATGTGAGTTCGTGGTCGTGCGCATAGAAGCGCAGGCGCGCACCGTAGCGCAGTTTCAGCCGCCGCAGGTCGGCGAGACGGCGCGGCGCCTTCTGCATCACGACGCGATCGTAGAAGCCAAGCCGACGCGGCACGTCGTCTACGCAATCGAGCGTGCAGCCCGCCGCCCGCAGGGTGTCCGCCGCCCGAGCGGCAAAGCGTTCGAGGCCGCCGTGACGGTCAGGCGAGACGCCCGTGAAGAGGATGCGGCGCGGACGCGGCGATTCCGTCGGCGGCACGGGCGACGCCGCATCCTCCATCGCCGCCCGAGCGTCCGTCGAGACGGTGCGCGGCGGACGTCCGGCCGTTGCGTCACGCAGGCCGCGCCACGCGGCGACGCGCTGGACGAGCCGACGATGCAGGGCTGCGCCGAACGCGCGCAGCGACAACGCCCGTGCACGGCGGAGATACGCGCCATCCCGAAGGGCCTCCGCACACGCCCCGCCCAGGACGCGCAGGAGGCCAGGCACGGATTCGCCGAAGATCTGCGCTTCGGCATAGCCTTCGCCGTAGAACCGCCGCGCCAGCTGCGCGGACGTGTAGTTGTGGGAATGCTCGACACGCGCCGTGGGGACGTAGCGGCGGCGGAAGTCCGCACGGCGGTTGGCCCATTCCACATCCTCGCTGTAGAGGAGGTCTTCGTCGAAGGGATGCCCCAGCAGGCCGTCCCGCCACGCGGCGGACGACGCAAGCGAGAAGAAGCGCGGCCACTGGGTGGAAACGGAACCGTCCCCAAAGGCGCGCTCGGAATCCTTGCGCACAAGCGGCATCGCATCCGGGCGCGGCTGCTGGTTGGCGAACGTCGCGTCCGCCGAACCGTCCGCGAGCGGCGCGACGAGGTTCGCGAGCCAATGACAGTCGAGCGGCACGGCATCCGCGTTGTTGAAGACGACGATCTCGCCCCGCGCCGCGCGCACGAGCGCGTTCAGCGTCCGCCCCGGACGGTACGCGCCCGCCGGACGCGGCACGATCCGCACCTCCGGGCGGGCGCGGAGAATGGCGTCCGTCCCGTCGGCCGAGCCGTCGTCGCACACCAGCACCTCATGCGCGAACGGACATTCCTGCGCGGAAATGGCATCCAGCGTCCGCACCAGGAACGCCGCATCGTTCCGGCACCGCACAAGAACGGAAACCATGGGTAGCGAATCCCTCACCGGTTTCCCTTCGCGCGGTTGTGCGTCCGGCAGAGCATCTGGCAGTTCGCCGCGTCCGTCGCGCCGCCCTTCGACCACGCCGCGACATGATCCGCGTCCATCTCGTTGAGCCGCCAGATCCGCTTCGCGTTCGCCTCATGGCCGAGCGCGCAGAGCGGACAGTTCGAGACGCCCTTCCTCTCGGCGGCGGCCGTCTGCTTCGCGTAGACGGCGTTCTTCGTCCGCTCGTCGAACATCCGCACGTTGAGAAGCCGCGCGTCCTTCTCGCCGCCGAGGACATACTCGAAGATGCCGCGCCGATCCGTCACCGCATCGTCCGCGAGCAGCGCCGCGACCCGCTCGGACACCTTCGCCGCGTTGTACGGCGTACGGTGGAACATCTCGTAGAGCCGCCCCCAGTCCAGTCCGCACATCTCGCCGTGCGTTTCCGTGAAAACCGAATCCGCCCAGTCGATGACGCTCGTGAAGTAGCGGACGAGTTCATCGCAGTCCGTGTCGTGGCGG
>CAKUGW010000196.1 GCA_934654805.1 uncultured Kiritimatiellota bacterium | reverse complement strand
CCGCTTTATGCCGTGAATTTTGACATTGACGGCATGAGAGAACTCATGTCGCATCGCTTTGGACAGGAAGATTTCATCTATGTCCATGCCTACTTTGATCAGAGGCGAGACTTTGTTGTCTACTGTGGAAGAGACGGGTGGGAGAAGGTGCTTACGCTGTCATCACGGCGATTGTCAGAATTGAAAGAAATAGTCTCTCGAAATTATGAAGATGTCAATTAACAAGCAGACGAATTAAAGTGGAATTGGAGTTTTCCCTCTATTTGGACCGCCTCGCCTTCGGCTTTCACAACCCAAACCACGCGGCGGCGCTCGCCTGTGCGATGCTGCCGCTGTGCCTTGGGTGGCGGCGGGCGGCGTGGGCCGGACGTGGCCTCGCGGTGGGGCTGTTCGCGGCTCTGCTCCTGACGCAGTCGCGGACGGGGCTGATTGTCGCGGCACTCGAATGGGCGGCGTGGTGGGCGATGAGAAGGGGTAAATGTGGATCTCAAATCTCGGATTTCAGAAGTTGGCGATTGAAAGTCGGGAGTGGAAGGTGGCTTGTCGTGCGCCTCGGCAAGGCGGCGGTCGCTGCGCTGGCGGTCGCCCTCTCTCTGTGGTGGCTGTGGCCGCGCCTTGCGCTCGACGGCTCGATCCTGAACCGCCCGAAGATCTGGCTCGCGGGGCTGCGGCTCTTCGCGGCGAACCCGGACGGCGTGGGCCTCGGCAATTCGGGCGCGCTCGCGTCGGCGTTCCTCCTGCCGGGCGACGTGCCCGACGTCCGCACGCTTGTCAGCTCCCACCTGACGCTCCTCGCCGAGGGCGGATGGCTCGTCGGCTGGGCGCATTTCGCGTTCCTCGCGCTCGCGCTGTGCGGCGTCCGCCGGAGCCCGCGCGTCGGCCTCGCGTTCGCGGGTCTCGTCCTCTCGGCGTGCGCCTCGACCGTCTTTGACTGGCCCGTGCTGTTCGATTTCGCCGAGCAGGGCGGGCTCGGCGCGGCGAACTGGATCCTGTCGTGGCTGACGCTTGCGCTGTTCGTCGCCTTTGGCGTGTGGCTGGTTGTGAAGTCTGCGACGCAGACTGGGAGGCGTGGAGGGGGAGAGGATGGTTTAGACAGGATTGACAAGATTGACAGGATTGTGGAGGGTGGCGCGCCGCGCCTCTCAAATCCTGTGAATCCTGTAAATCCTGTCAGAAAGACTCCGTGCCTTCCCTCCTCCGTTGCCTCCGCGTTGAACGCCATAGGCATGCCTGTCCTGTTCGCGGGGGCGCTCGTGCTCGCGGCGCGGTGCGTGCCGCCGGGGGACGCGCCGCGCGTCCGGGGCGGCTACGCCGCTTCCGGCGCCGCGCCCCGCGCGCTCGCGCTCTACGACGGCAGCTGGAGCCTCCGCGCCGTCCGCGCGCGCGCCGGCGCGGACGCGCTCCTTCCCGTCCGCCCCGTCACGCGCTTCCCGCGCGGTCTCGACCTCTCGTCCGTCCGCTGCGTCCTGCTCTTTGGCGACTGCCGCGAGTGGGCCTATCTCGTCCCGAAGGGAATCTCCGTCACGTGCATGGAAGACTGACAGCCCCCGTTCTCGCCCTCGCCCTGCTCGCGGCGGGGCCTGTCCCCGCCCGCGCGGCGGAGCCGGAGATCGGCTGCGTCGAGATTCCGACGCGCGCGCCGAACAACCCGGTTGTGAAGTTCTGGTATCGCGTGCCGTCCTCCTACGACCCGTCCCGCCGCGAGCGGCACCGCGTCCTCGTCCTCTTCGGCGGACGCAACGCCGACGGTCGCCCGGAAGTCTCCGGCAAGCTCGGCTGGACGGCGTGGGCCGACCTCAACGGCGTCTTCCTCGTCGCGCCGACGCTGAGGGACGACGCCTACTGGGAGCCGAAGGCGTGGTCGGGCCGCGCGCTCCTCGACGCGTTCGACGCCCTCGCCGCGAAGTTCCGCGTCGCGACGCGCGGCCTCCTCTTCTACGGCTACTCGGCGGGCAGCCAGGCCGCGAACCTCTTCCCCGCGTGGCGGCCCGACCTCTGCCGCGCCTACGTGAGCCACGCCTGCGGCGTCTTCCACGAGCCGTCCCCGAAGATGCGCGGCGTCGCGGGCCTCGTCACCTGCGGCGACGCGGACACCGCCCGCTACGTCCTGAGCCGCCGCTTCGCGGACGGCTGCCGCGCGCTCGGCGTCCCCGTCGTCTGGAAGTCGTTCCCGAACCGTCCGCACGACGTGCCGGAGGGCTCCGTCCGCCTCGCGAAGGAGTTCCTTGCGCACCACCACTGGACGCATCCCGAAGACCTCGGCGGCGCACCGCTCGCATCGTCTGCCCCGACCTTCGTCGGCGACGACGCGGACGGCACCTATCACCCGTCGGGCTCGCCGGAGGCCGCCGACGTCATGCCGGAGGACCGCGTCGAGCTGCCGTCCGCCGCCGTCGCCGCCGCGTGGGGCGCGCCCGGGCGCGCCGAGAGGAGGCGCAAGCCCCGCATCTCGTTCGAGACAATCCGGGGCGTCGAGGTCGTCCTCGTCGTCCCCGCCGCCGTGCGGGCCGACGCCCGCGTCCTCGTCCTCCTCGGCGGTCGCGGCTGGCGCGGCGCGAGGGCCGTCCGCGAGCTCGGCTTCGCGAAATGGGCGGTCGCGCGTGGCTGGTGCCTCGTCGCGCCCTCGTTCGCCGAGGTCGGCTGGCGGGAGCCCGCGCGCGGCTCGGCGGAGGTCTTGCGGCTCTCGGTCGAGGCCCTGCGCCGCCGCCACGGCATCCGCCCGCTGCCCGTCTTCCTCTACGGCTACTCGGCGGG
>CAKUGW010000195.1 GCA_934654805.1 uncultured Kiritimatiellota bacterium | reverse complement strand
GTCCGCTGACTGCGCCGCCCGCATACTTGACGCACTTCTTGTTTTTGTCAGAAGCGTCCGTAAAAAGGCTACACCATAGTGCCAAGGGGTCTAACACCATGGTGTAGCAGGGGTAGACTTCATGATGTCTCTATCTGAGACATCATGAAGTCCGGGGCAAACTGTCAGCGAATGAAGAACATCAGCCCTCCCGAGGGAATCGACAGCCACGTCACCGTGCCGTCCTCCGCGTCCGAATGCTGGTACGTGGGCGCGTCATTCACCTTGCTGCCCGCCGCCGCGCTCGTCGTTCCGGCCCACGAAGCCGGCTGTTCCGTCACGAAGGCTTCGCCGGACTTCTCGGCAAGCAGCTTGGCGACATGCGTTCCCGTCGTCCTGGGGCGGACGCCCATCCACACGGCGATGCGGCCGCCGCCGCCGGCGATGTAGTTGGCGTTGACGCCGTCGCTGCCGACCGCCTTCAGCTTCGCGTCAGGGTTCGTCCCCTTGAAGGCGCGGCAGATGACCCAGACGGCGCCGCCGGACGCGCCGCACCCCCAGTTTCCGAGCGGGGTATAAGGCGAACCGCCCGCCGTCAGCGCACCGTCCATCGTCACCACGCCGTCGCAGAGAATGCGAATCGCGCCGCCCGCGTCCGGCGCGTGATTTTCCACGCAGCCGCCGGACGAGCCCGGCAGGTACGGCGCAGAGGCCGAGCCATACGTCACGCCATAGTCCTTGTCGCCTATCGTCGCGGCGTTCGCGCCGCGTCCGCCGTATCCGCCGCCGCCCGCCTTCGCGGCTTGCCCGCTCCCGCCATAGCCCCCGCCCGGCCCGTGGCCCACGCCTTTTGCATGCACGTAACCCGCGAAGCCAAACCGGTCGGCGTCGAACGAGGAATCCTCGTCGATGACGAGGCTGCCGACATGGAACCACGGCGAGCCGCCGTTCGTCGGATGGGACTTCGGCCAGACGGAGCTTTTCACGAGCGAGAGCTCCTTCGCGACGGAGAGCAGCGCGCCGCCGGACGCGGGAATCTCCTGGATCGACGTCGGCCGCGCACCGTCCGCGCCGGACTCGACGATGACCGCCGTCCCGCCGGAGAACCGCGCCGAACCGTCGAACGTCCAGACCGGACGGAACTCGCCGTCCGACCCGGCCACGCCGCGCACGCAGGAGAAATCGACGTCGCCCGCAACGGAAAGCGTCGAATTGAGAAGCTCGACGAACGTATTCGTCGCGGCAAACGTTCCGCCGACCGCAAGCGTGCCGTTCGTCAGCATCAGGCGGCTCGACGGCTGGACCATCGTCCGCAGAAGCCCGCCCGGTTTCTTTTCGGGGTAGGTGCTGCCCTTGACGGAAAGGTTCCCCGTAACGGTGAGGTTCGCCGCCGCCGGGAGGGCGAGCGCACCGCCGTCGATGAGGAAATCGCCATTGACCACGAGGTCTGCCGGAACGCCGGGCGCCATCCAGAGTCCGCCGTGGCGGAACGCGCCCGCCGCGAGGGAACGGACGAGGAACTGGCTGTCGGGGAACCAGAGCGTGCCGAGACCGCCCGCCTTGACGTTGACGTACCGCCTGAAGGCAGGCCGCCGCTTTCCACCGACATTGTCGCCATCCTCAAAGTCGGCGGAGCCGCCGAGGGCGAGGAAGCGCACGCCCGGCAGGTCGACGGCGGATTGCGCCGCCGGATCGTAATTGACGGCGATGCGTCCGCCTCCTCCGCCGCCGCCGTAGTAGACGCCAGGGCCGCCGTTGGCGCTCACCCGACCCGAGCCGAGAATCCGCGCACAGGAAATCCAGACCGAGCCGCCGGCGCCGCCAATATAGTGGTTCAGTCCCGGAATCTCCTCCTTCATCGTCCCGTCCACGTCCACGGTTCCGTCAATGCGGACGTCGCCCGTCGCCACGATGCGCACCACGCCGCCGCCGCACCCCGCGTCTTTGTCGTCCGACTTGTTCGCGCCGCTGCCCGGCTGGGTCGGCGCGGTGACGGAATCGTAGGCGGGACGGCGGCGTTCGGGGAGATAGGCGCCGTTGCCAGCTTCAAGCCAGCCGCCCGTGCCGCCATGACTGCCGCCGGACGCATGAAAGCGTCCGCCCGCCGGGCCACGGCCATAGGAGCCGCCCGCGGCAGGATCTTTATTTGCGTCGCCGTCGCCCTGGCGCGCGCCGGGATAGCCGCGTCCGCGCCCGTCCACGACGCCCGTTTCCGTCAGAGCGAACGAGCCGCATTCCACCCACACGCGGGCGGTCGGAACCCATTCGCCCTCCTCGTTCGGCACCAGAACCTCGTTTACCGCATGGACAAGCCGTCCGGCGACCGTGACCGCGCCGACTGCACGGATCGCCGAATCCCAGCCGTCGACGAACAGCTCGCCGCCCTCCTCGACCGTCAAGGAAGCCAGTTGCGCCGTCGCCGCGACGTTCGTGACGGCCGTTCCGGCGGAGACCGTCACGGCCTCGCCGAAAACCGGTACGCCCGCCGGTTCCCACGTGTCCGACTCGCCCCAGCTGCCGCCTTTCACGCTCCGCTTCGCAACCGTCGCCGTCAGCGTCGTGAACTCCTTGACCTCGCTGCGGACGACCCCCAGCCCGTTGCTCGCGACGACGTTCCACTCATAGGCCATGCCAGGCGTCAGGCCGGCGATCGTCTCGTCCTTTCGCTCGCCGGAAGGGATGAGGCCGAGGGTCGTCTCGACCGCCGCGCCGCCCTTCTCGCGCAGTTCGACCCCGCACCACGCGAACGTGCCCGCGCCCAGTTCCCAGGCGAACTCCGC
>CAKUGW010000194.1 GCA_934654805.1 uncultured Kiritimatiellota bacterium | reverse complement strand
CCGACGTGCGGCTCGTTCACGAACGACTCGTCGCCGCGCCGCACGAGCGCGAGGCCGTCCCAGAGGAAGGCCTCGGACCCGGCGGGCAGGGGGCTGCCCGCCCTACCGTCCTCGCCGACGCCCGCCCTACCGCCGTCGCCGTAGTCCGCGCGCGCGAGCTGCCCGTCGACGTGGTAGGCGTAGCGGTACGACCGCTTGCCGTCCGTCACGGACAGCACCTTGTCGAGGTAGCCGTAGCGGTAGGTCCGCACCCCTTCCCTCACGAGCCGCCCCGCCGCGTCGTAGGCGTAGCGCGTCGTCACGCCGTCGCAGGTGGACGAGACGAGCTGGTTCGCCCCGTCGAAGGTGAAGGTCGTCGTCTTGCCGCGAATCGTCTTCCGCACCATGTTCCCCGCCCGGTCGTAGGCGTAGCGCTCGGCGTCCGCGCCGTTCTCCCGCACCGCGACAAGCTGGCCGCGCGCGTCGTACGCGAACGCCTGGCGGACGCCGTTCGCCGTGCGCGCGGCGATCCGCCCGTCCCGCGAGTACTCGTACTCGACCGACGCGTCGGGGCTCTCGCGCCCGCCGAGCCACTTGCCCGCGAGCCGCCCGTCTTTCGTGTAGGCGAAGTCGATGGGGCTTCCGTCCACGACCTGCCGCGCGACGCGCCCCTTCGCGTCATAGCGCCACTTCACCGACGTCCCGAACGCGGCGATCTCGACGAGGCGCCCGTATTTGTCGTACGCGCGCCGCTCCTCCAGCGCCTCCCCGCCGTCCGCGAAGCGGACCGTGCGCGACGTGCGCCGCCCCCAGGCGTCGTAGGCGTAGGAGAACACGGTGCCGTTCTCGTCCTTCTCGACGAGCCGCCCGAAGTGGTCGTAGCGGTACGTCTCCTTCAGCATGCCGCGCGTGCGCGCCGAAAGGCGCCCCCAGCGGTCGTAGGCGAAGGTCTCGACCTCTCCCTTCGCGTAGGCGACGCGCGTCACGCGGTCGTGCGCGTCATGCTCGCGGCGGACGGTGCGGTCGACGCGGCACGTGACGGAAGCCGTGACCTCGGCGACGAGGCCGTCCGCGCCGCGTTTCGCGGACGTGAGCTGGCCCGCCGCCGTGAGCCGCGAGGAAAGCCCGAACCGGTCCCACCCGAACGCGATCTCGTGCCCGTTCTCGTCCACGACCCTCTCGAGACGGCCGAGCGCGTCGTAGCCGTAGGCGACCTCCGCGCCGTCCGCGTAGCGCTCCTTCACGATGCGGCCGAGCGCGTCGCGGTCGCAGGCCGTCACGCGCCCGTCTTGGTCGGTGACGGACACGGGGCGTCCGCTCCCGTCGTAGGCGACGGCGGCCGACGAGAGGACGTCTCGCCCGTCCAGCCGCTCGACCTTCGCGAGCCCGCCGTGGTCGGCGTACGTCCGGCGCGTCACGATGCCGCAGGGGTCGGCCGTCTCGACGAGGCGGTTGTAGCGGTCGTAGGAGAACGAGACGGCGGCGAAGTCGTCCCTGAGCGAGGACGGGAAGCCGGAGGGCGCGCAGGACACGCTGAGCGTCCGGCAGCCGTCCGAGACGCGGGCGGGGCGCCCCGCCCGGTCGTAGGCGAGGGACGTCGTGCGCACGGCCTTCCCGTCCGCGTCCAGCTCCGAGACGGCCGTGAGGCGGCCCGCCCGGTCATAGGCGAACGACCGCACGGGCTCGGCGGACGAGAGGAGGCCTCCCGCGCGGCGGGAGAGTTTCGTGCATCGACCGTCCGCATCGTAGTCGAGGAGGCGGTGGTTGCCGAGGCGGTCGGTGACCCGGACGGGCTTGCCCGTCTTCCTGTCGTAGCGGAACGAGACGAGCGTGCGGTCGCGGCCGTCCAGGACCGTGCGCACCTTGCCGAGGTAGGCGACGTCGGGGCGCATGAAGTAGTAGGTCTTCCGCGTCCGCCCGTCGAAGCCGGTGACGGCGTGGACGCCGGTCTTCGCGTCGTAGTCGTGCGTGGCCGCGTTGCCGAGCGCGTCCGTGAGGCGGACCGCCGTCTCCTTCGGGTAGGAGTAGCGGCAGTCGCCGTCCGCGAGGAGGCGGCCGGCGACCCTGCCCGTGTGCGTGACGCCGTTCTTCCTGTCCTTGCTGAGGATGTTCCGCCGGCGGTCGGCGGGCGTCTCGGCCTGGACGTCGAACCTCTCCCCGAACGCGCCGCGCGATGCCGAGGCGAGGTAGCCGTTCGCGTAGGCGAAGGCCTCCGGGTCGAGCGCGGCGACGCGGACGGACGCGAGGGCGCGGACGCTTTTCCGCATGGGCTGCCCGTCGGCGGTCTTCGGGAGGAGCGTGACGTCCGTCGCGCCGTAGGCGAGCGCGACGGGGACGCCGTTCACCTTGAGGGACGCGACGAGGCCGCCCGCGTGGGACAGCTCGACGAAGCGGACGCCCTGCGACGAGACGGCGAGAAGCTCGCCCGACGGGCCGTAGTCGAACCGAGCGGACGCGCCGAAGGGCGTCTCGACGGACGCGAGGCGGCCGTCCTCGTAGGCGAGCCGCCAGCCCTTGAGCCCGCCCTTGCCGAGGATCGAGAAGCGGCGGCACTTCGCCCAGTCCGGCGACTCCGTGTCGGACTCCCAGTCCGCGTAGGGCGCGAAGAGGCCGCGCCCCCTCTTCGCGTCCTCGATGGGGTCGAGCCGGATCGCGTCCTTCGGCGTCTTCTCCCGCTTCGGATAGAACCGGATGCGCTCGCCCCACGGCGTCGTCCAGAGGAGGCCGTCCTTCTCCCACTTCACGGACGACTCCAGCTGCGGGCAGCGCCAGGCGAAGCCGAACGCGCCGGAGGCCTCGGAGAAGGACTCGTAGACGAGCTCGACGGGGATGCGCAGCTCCGGCGCGAGGGCCG
>CAKUGW010000193.1 GCA_934654805.1 uncultured Kiritimatiellota bacterium | reverse complement strand
ATGGCTTCGAGATCGCGCGCTTCCACGACAGCTTCGGACGCCCGGCGGGCTACGCGGCCGACGGCGAACGCCGGACGGCCCTCGCGTACGACGACTGCGGCCGCCTCGCGACGATGGAGATATTCTCACACGGAGAATCAGAGGCACGGAGTGGGGTTCCGGCTTGGCAGATCTCCGTGACTCCGTGGCTCCGTGCGAGCCCACCGTCGCTCGGACAGTTCGCCTGGACGTATCATGCCGGCACCTCCCTCAAGGCGTCGCTCGCCTATCCGAACGGGCTTGTCGCCTCGTGGGCCTACGACGCGGAGAACCGGCTCGCGCAAGTCCGTAACGCGATGCCGTCCGCCGTCATTTCCCAGTTCGACTACGCGTATGACGCGGCCGGACGCCGCATCGCGGTCACGCGGAGCGGCACGGCGTTCGGCGACCTCTCCGGCGCGACAGACCGCTACGCCTACAACGTGCGCGGCGAGGTGACGGGTGCGCGCCGCACGAGGGACGGACAGCCCGTGCAGGGCTTCTCCGAGGACTTCGCCTACGACCCGATCGGCAACCGCACGTCGTCGGCGACGTACGACGAGACGGGCGAGGCGCAGGTCTCGACGTATGTCGCCAACGCCCTGAACCAGTACGTCTCGCGCACGACGCCGGGCTTCGCGGCGGTTCGCGGCGAGGCCGACCCGGACGCGGCGGTCACGGTGAACGAGCGCCCGGCGTACCGCCTCGGCGCGTACTTCTTCGGCGGCGACGTCTTCGACAACTCCGCGTCGGGCGGCTTCGCGCGCCTTGAGACGTACGCGGCGCTTGCGCAGGCGGATGCCGACGGCAACGACGCCGACGACCTCGTCTCGTCCGTGACGGGACAGGTCTACGTCGCACAGTCGCCGGAGGCGTTCGCGTACGACGCGGACGGCAACCAGACGCGCGTCACGACGCGGACGGGCCGCTGGCGCGTCGAGTACAACGGCGAGAACCGCCCGGTCAGGTGGACGCGCGAAGGCGACGGGAAGACGGTCGCGATGTCCTTCGACCACATGGGGCGGCGGCGGACGAAGGACGGCCAGCGGTTCTTCTACGACGGCTACCTGCAGGTCGCGAACGAGCGGACGGTCTCCAACGCGGTCGTGCGCCAGTCCTTCGTCTGGGACCCGACGGAGCCCGTCGCGACGCGCCCGCTCGCGTGGTTCGACTCGAATGCGCCGCCGCGCCTCTACACGCATGACGGGAACAAGAACGTGAGCGAGGCCGTGGCGGCGGCCTCCGGCACGAACGCGACTGTCGAGGTCGTTGCCCATTACGACTACGCGGCGTTCGGCGCGGTCGTCGCGCAGAAGGGCGACTGCGCCGAGGCGAACCCCTGGCGGTTTTCCTGCGAGTACGAGGACACGGAGCTGGGACTGGACTACTACAACTACCGCCATTACGAGCCGGTGACGGGGCGGTGGCTGCAGAGGGATAAAAACGGGGATAGCGAAGATAAGAACCTTCTCTTGTTTTCTGATAATGTTTCTATCCAACGATTCGATGTTCTGGGCAACGAATGTTTTAAGATAGGTGGTCCTTATGTGGTTGAAACAAAAAATGATATCGGTGATTGGTCGCCATGGAAGAATAAAGTCCAGTTTGTTAATGCAATTCCACATGAATCTGTTTACCCTTTCTGGGTTCCAAGTTTAGGATTATTGACGATAACCGTGACTACATGTGAGTGTGTTTATCGGTATTACGAGTTGAGTGAAAGACGGAAGCAGATTTCAGAACATAAAAAGCAGAAGATGTATTGTGTGTTTGGTTGTCCTAAAACTTATATGACATATGAAGACGATCTTGGCTGGTTTCATAGGCCAATTGAAATTGAGCCTAAGGCAAGATCGCTTGGGTTAACTTCAGTGTTCAAGAAGCCTCTTACACGAGGTGATGGCACGGCCGATTGCCATACTACATGTTTATTGGGAACCCCGAAACCACGGTAACGACAATAATGAAAGGAATATCATGAATGTTATGAAAAGAAGTGTTGTAAGTCTTACCGTAATCGGATTAATTTGTTTGACCTTCGGTTGCTGCGATGGAACCGAAATAGGTCTCGGTTCGGAGTTGGAGGAGTTGGAGAAATTAATAGCACGTGATCCTGAGGTCATGCTATTTGCGGTGGAAGATGAAAGAGATGGTCTTACCCGTGCATACACAATCCCTAAAGAGAAATTGGCTCAGTTGCAATCGCTTCATTTGGGCGTGGATGAGGATTCTGAAAAGGTCGATTTGCGCCGAATTGTGAAAAATTGCGCTGACTATATTCGGCAGGAGAGGTTGACTTCCAGCGAGACGAATGATTATAAGTTTGTTTCGGTAGAGATTATGTCAAGAAAGGCTGGAACAAACGATGTATATTACGCAAAAGTTGAGTTCTCAAAGCAGAGCTCGGATTGGGCGGTTGTTGCGGCACGTGGATTTCCCGTCGTTATCGCTTATGCTTTACTTGATGGAGAGGTTTTGAAGCCGAGGGTTACGGAGTATACAAGGTATATCGATCAGGAACGAAAGCGATTCCTGCAGTCTAAGGTGCAAGGGAAAGCGGAAAAATAATTTCATGTTCTCATAAGGTACTTGTTATGCGAGGACCGCGGTTTGTTTTGCCATGCTTTCTCGCGGCGTTTTTGCCGCGGGGCTGGTGGTGCCGCAAATCCGAATCATATTCCTCCTACGCGCTCCGCAGTGCCGATGTCTGGGCTGTCCGGACCAACATCGTCTCCTGTTCCGATGTGACGATCGCGCTCCTTGCGCAGTCCCGTGCGAGCCGCGTGACGGGCCTTACCACGTCGTTCGTTGCTCAGTCTCTTACGGCCGACGCCCGCGGCAACGCGGACGGCTCGCCGCTCGGCGCGACGCTCTTCCGACACGATCCGTTCGGACAGCGGACGCTGACCGTCGAGGAC
>CAKUGW010000192.1 GCA_934654805.1 uncultured Kiritimatiellota bacterium | reverse complement strand
CAGTATGCCATTATCCTTACTGAGTAGATTCCTTTCATTCTACAAGTTCAGCCAAGCTTGCTTGGCGCACCATTTCGTTTTTCTCCAATTCGCCCAATGTGCGTATTGTACCAAAACGGCCCTCATCTTATCCGCACGATGTGCTTATATTTTGCGAAACGACAGATCGCCCTTCCGCGCCGGGAACTGACAGGCCTCACGGCATGAGCAGACCATGAAAGGCGACGGGCGAGCGCAGGGTCTGCACCGAGGCGTCAGCCGCGAGCCGCAGCTTCGCGCAGGGCACACGATCGGGGGGCCTGTCCCCAGGAATCTTTGGGCGATGTCCCAGACAAGCCATTTCCGATGCGCTGTCGCCAAGTTCAGATGAACAGCGTGTTGGCGCTCCTCTTCGCGAGCTCCGCGAAGGCGGCAACGCCCGCGACCTCATCGACCTCATCGATCAGGTCCTCGCGCGTGAGCCCCATCACCCCCATCGCCATGTCGCAGGCGATGAACTTCACGCCCGCCGCCTTCGCGGACTTGATGAGCGCCGGAAGCGTCATGATGTTCTGCCTGCGCATGACGTCCTTCATCATCGCCGTGCCGAGCCCGAGCATGTTCAGCTTCGAGAGCGCCAGCTTCTCCGCCCCCCTGGGCAGCATCCAGCCGAACATCCGCGAGACGAGGCTCCGCCGCAGGGTCGGTGCGGGATCCCTCCGCAGCACCGAGAGCCCCCAGAACGTGAAGAAGATCCCGACCTTCGCCCCGGACGCCGCGAGCCCGTTCGCGAGGATCATCGCCGCCAGCGCCTTGTCGAGGTCGTTGCTGAAGAGGACGATCGCGGCGGAATGCTCCGCCGGGCGGCTGGAGGTCGAGGCTGAAGGCTGGGGACCGCCCTTGACCAGCATCGCCTCCAGCTCGCCTCCGTGCTTCGCGAGTCCGGACTCCGTGCAGCCGTTCGCCGCGCACCAGCGCCGGAGATCGCCCTCGAACGTCGCATCGGCCAGCACCTTGAACGCCGCGCCGTCCGCCGCCTTCGCGAACGCCGCCTTGAGCTGGACGATCGGTCCCGGACACGGCAGCTGGCGGAGATCGAGGGTCGAAGAAGGTTGAAGGTCGGAAGGTGAAGGCTGAACGGCGGACGGATCTTCTTTCCCCTGTTCACCTTCACCCGAGCCCCTCACCTCTTCCCGCTCCGGATGGAACAGCCGCCAGGTCGCCCAGCCGCCGGAGAGGTTGTACGCCTTGAGGCCGTTCTGCTTGAGGATGCGCTCGGCAAGATAGCCGCGCAGCCCCACCGCGCAGCACGTCACGTAGGTCTTCGCCCGGTCGAGTTCGGCGAGGCGCGTCCGCAGGCTCCCGAGCGGGATGTTGATCGCGCCGGGAACCGCCCCCATCTCGTGTTCGGACGGTTCGCGCACGTCGATGACCTGCGCGTCCGCCGGGATCGTGTCCGGCGCGACGACGTCGCTCTTGCCGACGAGGACGTTCTCCGCGACGAAGCCGAGGAAGTTCACCGGATCCTTCGCCGAACTGTACGGCGGCGCGTAGGCAAGTTCGAGTTCGCCGAGCTGCGGGGCCTTGAGCTTGCAGCGCATCGCCTCGGCGATCGTGTCGATCCGTTTGTCGACGCCTTTCGCGCCGACGATCTGCGCCCCGTAGATCGTGCCGTCCGAGCCGAAGAGGAGCTTCATGCTGAGCCGCGCCGCACCGGGATAGTAGCCCGCGCCGGACGACGGATGGATGTAGATCTTCCGGTAGTCGCGATTCTCGGCCTTGAGCCGTGCCTCGGTCCAGCCGACGCCTGCCGCAGTCAGTTCGCCGACCTTGACGACGCTCGTCCCGAAGGTGCCACGGTAGACGCTTGCGCCGCCCGCCATGTTGTCCGCGGCAATGCGGCCTTGCTTGTTGGCCGGTCCCGCCAGCGCGATCGCCGTCTTGCCGCCGAACACGGGATCGTACACCTCAATCACGTCGCCCGCAGCGTAGATGTCCGGATCGCTCGTGCGGAGCCCTTCGTCGACGACGATGTGCCCGCGCGGACCGATCTCAAGCCCGGCGGACTTGGCGAGCTCGGAGCGCGGACGAACGCCCGTCGAGACCACGGCGAGGTCGACGGCGAGGCGTGCGCCGTCGTCGAGGACCGCCTCCACGCCGTCCGGCTTCTCCACGAAATCGGAGACGACATGTCCGAACCGGAGATCGATCCCTGCGCCGCGGAGCTCGTCCGCCAGCGGCTCGGCCATCTCGGCGTCCATCGTCGGCAGGACGTGTCCGCCGCGCTGGACGACGGTGACGGCGAGGCCGCGATGACGCAGGTTCTCGGCGAGTTCGAGGCCCACGAACCCCGCGCCGACCACGAGGACACGCCTTGCCGCCCCGAGCTTCGCCATGACGCGGTCCATGTCGGCGAGCGTCCAGAGGTGCGCCACGTGCGGATGCGTCGCGTCCGTGTAGGAGTCGCCGACGGGCGTCGCGCCGGTCGCGATCAGTAGCTTGTCGTAGGCGAGGCGCGAGGTCCCGTCCGCCGTGCGGACCTCGACTTCCTTCTTCGCGCGGTCGATCACCGTCGCCTCGCAGTTCGTGCGGACGTCGATGTTGAACCAGGAGGCGAACTTGGCGGGCGGCATCACCGAAAGCCGCGCACGGGCGGCAATCACGCCGCCGACGTGGTACGGAAGCCCGCAGTTGGCGTAGGAGATGTCGCTTCCCTTCTCGAGAAGGACGATCTCCGCCCGCTCGTCGAGCCGCCGCAGCCGCGCCGCGGCGCTCGCCCCCGCGGCCACGCCGCCGATGATGACGTACTTCATGTTCACCTCCTGGTTCATAATATTTCTGTGCGGTAGTATATCATAATTCCCTGCAAGGTGACGAAGAACCACAGCGAAACGCGCGGGTACACGTTCTATTTGACAAACTGGGCTGAAACAGCGCATGTGACATCACATCCGTCCCGAAGGCGACCGAAAGCGCGTTCGTCGTCCCCGCGTCGAGCGACATCCGGACGAGTAGGCAATCGCCC
>CAKUGW010000191.1 GCA_934654805.1 uncultured Kiritimatiellota bacterium | reverse complement strand
CGGCGGGCGCGTCCGCGTGACGGCGCCGTTCGGGATTACCGGCGTGCGCTACCTGTGGCGGAACTTCCCGGAGCCGGGCGCCGCGATCTTCGGCGAGACCGGGCTTCCGGCCGGGCCGTTCCGGGTCGAGGGCCTGGGCAGGGACGAGGACTTGAAGAAAGGATGCACTGGCAAATGAGAAGAATGAGAGCTGTCCGCGTTATGGGCGCGGCCTGTGCGCTGGCCGCCTGCGCGTGGGCGCCGTGCGGCGCGGCAGACGAGGAGGCGCTGGCGGCGCGGGACTTGCGCGGCTATGGCCTGACACGGGCGTCGCGGCACGGGAACGTGACCGTCGTCACGGCGGAGACGCCCGAGAAGGCCCTCCTGTGGGCGGCGCGCTACGACCACGTCTACGCGGCGCACCGCGCCCGCCCCGGCGTCTACCGCCTGCCGGGCGGCGGGTGGACGAAGATTGGCGTCGAGGGGCGCGAGTTCCGCGTCGCGTATTCGGACGGCGAGCCGAAGGGCGCCTTCGCGGGGACGCTTCCCGGCGTGCCGTTCTACCTGAACGCCTGGGACGACCATGCCTTCCGCTTCTACTACCGCGAGCGGATGACGCCGCCGAGCGCGAATCCGGCCGAGCGCTATGGGCTGCCGTGGGAGACGTACGATCCGCTGCCGGAGTTCGGCTTCGCCGAGACGAATGGCGCGGCCGGGCTGGTCTTCTGGATGAACGGCCACTTCTGCGACACGGCGAAGGGGCTGGATGACCGAAACGGCTGGCTGTGGGCGAAGCGGCTGGCCGAGTCGCATGGGCTGCCCGTCGTGCTCAACACGAACGGCTCGACGCCGGCGGGCGTACTGGACGACTTCCGCGAGGATCAGGAGACGGGCGCGCCGGACTACCTTGGCGGCTATCACGGCGTCGGGTCGGAGCATTCGGTTGGCGAGCCCTTCCTCAGCTGGGCGAGCGAACGGGGGCGGGAGGACTTGCTCGCGACGCTGGCGAACGGCCTGCGCGAATGCAACTCGTCCAACGTGGTCGACTTCCTCGAGCCATGCGGCGAGCTGAGCCACGGCGCGTTCACGCCGTTCATCGAGTACGGGCCGCTGGCCGACGCCTCCTACCGAAAGTACCTGAAGGGGAAATACGGCACGGCGGCGGCCGTCGCCGCGCGGTGGAAGGACGCGTCGGTGAAGTCTTGGGCGGACGTGCGGCTGCCCGAAATCGCGGAATTCGCGGGGTTCGGCCCGGACGCGATCGATCTGAAGGGCACATGGCTGCGCCGTCCCGTCGGCGCGACAGGCGTGTGGAGCCGGGTCGAGATGCCGGGTCACCAGCTCGCGGCGTTCCTGTCGAAGGAGGCCGCTGTCTATCGCCGGGCGTTCGATCTTCCGGCGCAGGCGAAGGCCGGCGCGCGCACGTGGCTGTACGTGTGGGACCTGTCGCAGACGGCGTTCGCGCGCGTCGGCGTCCGAGTCAACGGCACGTCGTTCGAGAGCTTCGTGCCGCACGGCAGCGTCCACTGGATGGTGCGCGAGGTGACGGACGCGCTGCGGCCGGGGCGCAACGGCGTCGAGCTGACGCTGCCGGACGGAAAGTGCTGCTACAAGGTCTACCTCACACACGAGGAGCCGAAAGCGTACCCGTACTTCGGCGAAGGGGGGAACGCGCGCTGGATCGACTTCTGCGGCTGGCAGGAGTGGTCGCGTGTGCAGACGGTGCGCCGGGGGCTTGACCGCCTGCGCGCAGTCGAGCCGGACAAGGGCATCGTCTCGATGGCGCCGATGACCTACCTGACGCCGCTGCGCGAGATCGCGGCGGCGTACGGCGCGCGCTTCCACGACACGGGCAGCATGGCGGCGTTCTGGTGGGAGCTGCTGCCGATGCTGATGCGCTCGAAGGGGCTGCCGTTCTCGCTGGAGCCGGGCGGCCCCGCCCACGACCGCGAGGGATTCCGGCGCATGACGAACTTCTACATGGCGGAGGGCGTGAACGCGATCCACTACTTCATCCACGTAGGATGCGTGTCGTGGCACCCCGAAATCGCCGCCGAGTACGTCCGGCGCCTGCCCGCGCTGAAGATGCTGGGGCGGATGACGCCGCCCGAGGCGGATCTCGCGATGGTCGTCGATTCCGGCGTCAACCACGCGATGGGCTTCCCGTGGCGCACGGACGTCGCGAGCGCGTATCCATCCGGCTACATGGCCTGGCGGTTCGCCGCGACGCTTGGCGACAGCTTCCAGCTGGACGCGGTGACGCCGTGTGACTTCGCGGACGGGAATGCGTCCCGCTACAGGTGCCTCGTCGATGCGAACAACACGCTGATGGACGCCGCACAGGTTGCGGGCATCGAACGCTACGTGCGCGGCGGCGGCACGTATGTCGCGATGTTCCAGTCGGGCCGCCACACGCCGCGCGCCCCCGACCGCTGGGCGCTCAAGGGCCTGGCCGGCGTCGAGCCGGACGGGATGTCCGTCTACGCGACGGAGGCGGACGCGGACGGCATCCCGCGCATCGTCTGCAAGGGGCCGTTCGCGCAGGTGCGCTGCGAGAAGGGAACGGGCGCGGACGACGTGCCGGACAGCTTCCGGGCGGACGGCGTCCGCTATCGGGTGACGGATCCGGCGGTCGAGACGGTCTGGCGCTGGGAGGACGGCGCGCCCGCCATCACGGTCCGCCGCGTCGGCAAGGGCCGCTTCGTGTCGTTCGGCATCCGCCCGCACAGCCTCTACGAAGGGGTCGAGTGGCGGGCGCTGCGTCAGCTGCTGAAGGAACTCGGCGTGCGCGAGAAGCCGATCGCGATGACGGGCGGACGCGGCTTCGCGCGACACTACGTGACGACGGACGGGCTGTACGACATGTGGTACGCCGACACGGAGAGGGGCGGCGACTACGCGGTCACCTTCCGCGACGGGAAGGCGCGGGACGTCACGGACGTGCTGACCGGGAAGCCGATGGCGATGAAGGGCCATTTTGAAGACAACGACTTCGTGATGGGCACGTCGCTGCGCGGCGCGAACGAACGCGCGGCCTGGCACTGGGTGAAGAAC
>CAKUGW010000190.1 GCA_934654805.1 uncultured Kiritimatiellota bacterium | reverse complement strand
TCCATCCTTCAACAACAGCCAATCTTTACAGGGGGTAAACCATCAACGAAATCAACTTTACCTCTGGAAGCGGCATCGACGGCGACGCGCAGAAACGCCATGCCGATCGAAACGCGGTTTTGGTATAATGTTCGCCGATGAGTTCTGCTAAGAAAAGAGAAATCGTTGTCATACCGACGTATGACGAGCGCGAGAACGTGAAGACGATGGCCGAGGCCGTTCTGGCGACGGCGGACGTCGATCTCCTGTTCGTCGACGACAATTCGCCGGACGGGACGGGCGCGGCGCTGGACGCGCTCGCGGCGGCGAATCCGCGCGTCCACGTCCTGCACCGTGCGCAGAAGGAAGGGCTGGGGCGCGCCTATGTCGCGGGCTTCCGGCGCGCGCTGGAGCTGGGCGCCGACCGCATCGTCCAGATGGACTGCGACTTCTCGCACGATCCGAAGGACGTGCCGCGTCTCCTGGCGGAAGACGCCGACCTCGTGATCGGCTCGCGCTACGTGCCGGGCGGCGCGACGCCGGGCTGGCCGTTCAGGCGGCGGCTCATCTCGCGCGCGGGCGGCCTCTTCATCCGCACCGTGACGGGCATGCCGCTCCGCGACCCGACCGGCGGCTTCAAGTGCTGGAAGGCCGCGACGCTGCGCACGATCGACTTCGAGACGGTCGCCTCGAAGGGCTACTCGTTCCAGCTGGAGATGAACCACCGCACCTGGCGGGCAGGCTGCTCGATCCGGGAAATCCCGATCGTCTTCACCGACCGCGTGCAGGGTTACTCGAAGATCACGCCCGGCATCGCGACCGAATCAATCCGGATCGCGCTTGAACTGCGCTTTGGAAAGAAAGGAAACTGACGAAGTGAAGAACGACTGCATCTTCTGCGCCATCGCGGCGAACGAAATCCCGAGCTTCAAGGTCTACGAGGACGAGCTCGTGGTCGCCTACCTCGACATCAACCCCTTCACGAAGGGCCATACGCTCGTCATCCCGAAAGCGCATTCCGAGGGCCTGCTCGACACGCCCGACGAGACGCTCGCGGCGATCGTCGCGCGCGTGAAGAAGGTCGCCGCGCACCTCAAGGCGGCGCTTCCCTGCGATGGGTTCAACATCCTCCAGAACAACGGCGAGGCGGCCGGACAGACCGTGAAGCACGTCCATTTCCACATCGTGCCGCGCTACGGCAAGGAGCCGATCGCCTTCGAGAACCATGTCGGCAACATGGACGAGCTGAAGGCCCTCGCCGCGCGCATTCGCCTGTGACGGACGCGCACTGCCATGTCAGCGGCGGCGATCCGTCCATCCGCGAGCTCCTGATCGGACGCGACTTCGTCGGCATCCACCCGTGGGATGCCGAGTCGGTGGGCGCGGGCAACTGCGGATTGTCACAGCTTGGCACGGATTGCGGCCACGCTGCCCAATCCGCGCCAATCCGTGTTCGTCCGTGGTTGTCTGAAATAGAGGGAAGGCTTCGCGAACAGCTTGCGGCGAACCCGCGCCTCGGCGTGGGCGAGATCGGCCTCGACCGCCTGAAGACGCGCGACCTCTCGCCGACGGTGCGCGCTGTCTTCGAGACGCAGCTGCGCGTCGCCCTGGGAGTCGGCCGCCCAGTCGTCCTGCACGGCGCCAAGTGCTGGGGACAGGTCGTTGCGGAAGTAAGAAGGGAAAAGGAAGAAGTAAAAAGGAAGAGGAGAAAGGAAGATGAAAATCTGACGTCCACATTCCTTTTCCATGGCTTTTCGCGGAGCGACGGGCTGCTGCCGGACATCGTGGCGCTCAATGGCTACGTGTCCGTCGGCCCGGCCGTCCTGAACGACCATGCCGTCAACTACCGTGCGCTCGTGAAGAAGATCCCGCTCGACCGTCTGCTCGTCGAGACGGATCGCGATTGCGACCCGGCGTCGCTCCTCAACCCGCAGACCGGCGCGCTGCTGTCCGTCCGCGACGTGCTCGCGAAGACGGCGGAGATCCGGGGCCTGTCCCCAGAGGAACTGGAGGCGGTCACGGACGCGAACGCGTCGCGCTTTTGGGGCGTTGCGCAAGCGTGACGTCAGGCGTAGACGACCTTCGCGTAGTCCGCTCGCTGGACGCCGCGCGGGTACGTGACCGCCGGGAGGCCGAAGAGCATGGCGCAGAACGGCGTCGTCCGCCGGATGCCCGACGTCTTCTCGAGCAGCTCGGGGATCTCCTTCTGCGCGAGCTGGAGGAATCCGCACCAGCAGGTGGCGAGACCGTGCGCGTGGGCCAGCATCTCGAAATAGGTGCAGGCCGCCGCAAGGTCTTCGCGGGGCGTCGTCACGGCCTTGTCCGTCTCGTCGGATGTGATGATCAGCAGACCCGGCGCCCCCCGGAAGAAGATGTCCGCCTTGCCATTCCGCAGCTTGATCGCCGGAACCGCCAGCCATCGCGGCAGGAGCTTCGTGCCGTCGCGATGCTCCTCAAGGACGTGGAGGAACCGCTGCCGAAAGGCATCCGTCGAGGCCCGCGTCGGATGGCAGGTGAACGTGAGCGCACGGGCGTTGCAGCCGGTCGGCACGTTGCCGAGGACGTGGAGGATGCGGTCGAGCGTCGCCGGATCGACGTCGGCGTCCCGGAAGCGCCGGACGGAGCGCCGGAGCTGAAGCCAGTTCTCGACCGCCTCCGCCGACGGCAGCGAAAGGCCGTTCGCCTGAACCGCGTTCTCGGGGCGGTAGCCGTCGAAGGTGATGGCGCCCTTGGGGCAGACGGCGAAGCAGTGCTGGCAGCGCATGCAACGTTTCTCGTCCCGGATGTAGGGGTGGCCGGCCGCATCGGTCTTCGGCGCACCGAACGAGCAGTCGCGCACACACGCGCCGCAACGGACGCATTTCGTCTTGTCGAGTTCAAACAGCATGGCGTCTTCTCCGTTGTCATTCCCTTCCAAGGGAGATCCGTTGAATTATACCATTTCTATTGGCTTGCTGCGCAAACCGAACATCTCTTCGCGAATCGCGGAGGCTGCGGCACTGGACATGCGCGACGCGCCACGCGCACACGCGCGCGCGAACGTGAAGAAAATGCTATAACCCGACTTTGCCACTTCGTTGACGCTTCGCGGAATTGCCCGCGATAAGAAACCTCAATAAAATCAATGTTCC
>CAKUGW010000189.1 GCA_934654805.1 uncultured Kiritimatiellota bacterium | reverse complement strand
GCCCCATCGTCTATCGGCTAGGACACGAGCTTTTCATGCTTGGTAGAGGAGTTCGACTCTCCTTGGGGCTGCCACTTTGTGGCGCGCAGATCTCCCATGACCGACCGTGAGGCCTACATCGCCTTCAACCTGACGGAACACGTCGGGTTCGCGACCGTCGAGGAGCTGTCGAAGACGGCCGGCTCGGTCGTCGCGGCGTGGGAGGCGTATCCGAAGAAGATCTCCCGCGCGGGCGGCGACGTCGACTGGCAGGGCGAGCTCGACCGGGCGAAGAAGTTCGGCGTGACGATTCTCACGCCGGCGGATGCGGGCTATCCGAAGCCGCTGCTCGCCGCGCCGGGGCGTCCGCTTGCGCTTTACGTGAAGGGCGACGCGGCCGCGCTCGCGAAGCCGGCGATCGCGCTCATCGGCACGCGCCGGGCGACGGCGTACGGAAGGGATCTCGCGAACCGGCTGGCCTTCGACCTCGCGAAAGCCGGGTGGTCGGTCGTCTCCGGGCTCGCGCTTGGCATCGACGCCGAGGCGCATCGCGGCGCGCTCGCGGCGGACGGCGTGACGGTCGGCGTGCTGGGCTCCGGCCTTGACCGCTTCTATCCGGAGGCGAACCGAGAACTCGCGCGCGAGATCGCCCAGAAGGGCGGCGCGGTCGTGAGCGAGTTCCCGTTCGGGCGCCCGCCGGACCGCGAGACGTTCCCGATCCGCAACCATGTCGTCGCGGCGCTCGCGCGCGGCGTCGTCGCCGTCGAGGCGCCCGTCCGCTCCGGCACGCTCATCACGACGTCGATCGCCGCCGACCTCGGCCGCACGGTGATGGCCGTCCCCGCGCGCGTCGACAGCCGGATGTCCGCCGGGTGCCTACAGCTGATCCGCGACGGGGCGGTTCTCGTGCGGCACGCGGACGACGTGCTGGAGGCGATGAGCGAGCTCGTCCCGAAGGGCGCGGCGAAGAAGCCGTCGGACGCGGCGGCGGAGCAGGATCCCGAGCAGCCGCCCTATTCCGTCGAGGAGGCGCTTGTCATGCTGCACGTGACCGAGGAGGGCGTGTCGCTCGACGAGCTGGTGCGCGAGACGAAGCTGCCGGTCGCGCGCGTGAATTCGCTGGCGATGCAGCTGCGGCTGAAAGGCTTCATCCGGTTTCTGCCGGGAAACAGGATCGCCAGCCTTTGAACAGGCAAGATTATGCTATAATATCGCCCTAGAAAAGGGCAAACAGACAAAAGAAGAAAATGGACAAGCAGTACGACGCGAAGGCCGCAGAGGCGAAATGGTACAAGTTCTGGGAAGAGAACGGGTGCTTCCATCAGGAACCGGACGGGCGTGAGCCCTATTCGGTCGTCATTCCGCCGCCGAACGTGACGGGCATTCTCCACATGGGCCATGCGCTCAACCAGACGATCCAGGACATTCTCGTGCGCTGGCGCCGCATGCAGGGGCGCAACGTCCTCTGGCTGCCCGGCACGGACCACGCCGGCATCGCGACGCAGAACGTCGTCGAGAAGGCCCTGAAGAAAGAGGGCAAGCGCCGTCAGGACCTCGGCCGCGAGAAGTTCCTCGAGCGCGTCTGGGAGTGGAAGAGGCAGTACGGCGGCACGATCGTCCACCAGCAGCGCATGCTCGGCAACTCGACGGACTGGCGGCGCGAGCGCTTCACGTTCGACGCGGGCTGCTCGCGCGCGGTGACGAAGGTCTTCAAGCAGCTCTTTGACGAGGGCCTCGTCTACAAGGGCAACTACATCGTCAACTGGTGTCCGCGCTGCGGCACGGCGCTCGCGAACGACGAGGTCGAGCATGAGCCGAACCACGGGCACTTCTGGTACATCAAGTATCCTGTCGTCGGCGGGAACTGGCGGCCAACGGACGGGGGCGCAATGGACGGGGGCTCTGGCGCTCCCGCACCCGGGCCCATGGAGGCTTATAAAGATTTTGTCGTGATCGCGACGACGCGCCCCGAGACACTGCCGGGCGACACGGCCGTCGCGGTCAACCCGAAGGACGACCGCTATGCGCACCTGATCGGCAAGAACGTCATTCTGCCGCTCACGGGCCGCGAGATTCCCGTCATCAGCGACGACTACGTGGATCGCGAATTCGGCACGGGCATCGTGAAGATCACGCCCGCGCACGATCCGAACGACTTCCTCGTCGGCAAGCGTCACAACCTCGAAGAGATCAACATCATGACCGACGACGCGCACATGAACGCGCTTGCCGGCAAGTACGAGGGGATGGATCGCTGGGAATGCCGCAAGGCGATTGTCGCCGACCTGGAGGCGGGCGGCTACCTCGACCACATCGAAGACATCGACAACCAGGTCGGCCACTGCTACCGCTGCCACGAGGTCGTCGAGTCGCGCCTCTCGAAGCAGTGGTTCGTGAAGATGAAGCCGCTGGCCGAGCCCGCCATCGCCGCCGTGAAGTCGGGCGAGGTCAAGTTCGTGCCGGAGCGCTGGTCGAAGATCTACTTCAACTGGATGGAGAACATCCAGGACTGGTGCATCTCGCGCCAGCTCTGGTGGGGCCATCGGATCCCGGCGTGGTACCTGAAGAAGGAAGAGGGAAGAGGGAAGAAGGAAGAGGGAAGAGGCGAGGAGGAGCTCGTCTTCGTCGCGGAGACGCCCGAAGCGGCGCTGGAGCAGGCCCGGGCGAAGACGGGCGACGCGAACCTGTCCCTGGACGACCTCGTGCAGGACGAGGACGTCCTCGACACGTGGTTCAGCTCGTGGCTCTGGCCGTTCTCGACGCTGGGCTGGCCGGAGCAGACGAAGGATCTCGCGTACTACTACCCGACGTGCGATCTCGTGACGGCGCAGGACATCATCTTCTTCTGGGTCGCGCGCATGATGATGGCGGGCATCCACTTCATGAAGAAGCCGCCGTTCAGGAACATCGTCATCCACGGCATCGTCCGCGCGGCGGACGGCTCGAAGATGTCGAAGTCGAAGGGCAACTCGCTCGATCCGCTGGAGCTCATCGCCCAGTATTCGGCGGACGCGCTCCGCTTCTCGATTGCGCTCATCACCTCGCTCGAATGCGACACGAAGGTGAACAAGGAGAAGTTCGAGATCGGCCGCAACTTCACGACGAAGATCTGGAACGCGGCGAAGTTCCTGGAGATGCAAGAGGCGTCCATTGGGCTCTCGTCC
>CAKUGW010000188.1 GCA_934654805.1 uncultured Kiritimatiellota bacterium | reverse complement strand
TGCCAAGGCCGAGCATGTTCATCTTCGAGAGAGCCAGCTTCTCCGCCCCCCTGGGCAGCAACCAGCCGAACATCCGCGAGACGAAGCTCCGCCGCAGGACCGGTGCGGGATTCTTCCGAAGCACCGAGAGCCCCCAGAACGTGAAGAAGATCCCGACCTTCGCCTCGGACGCCGCGAGCCCGTTCGCGAGGATCATCGCCGCCAGCGCCTTGTCGAGGTCGTTGCTGAAGAGGACGATTGCGGCGGAATGTTCCGCCGGGCGGCTGGAGGTCGAGGTTGAAGGCCGAGGGCCGCCCTTGACCAGCATCGCCTCCAGCTCGCCGCCGTGCTTCGCGAGTCCGGACGCCGTGCAGCCGTTCGCCGCGCACCAGCGCCGGAGATCGCCCTCGAACGTCGCGTCGGCCAGCACCTTGAACGCCGCGCCGTCCGCCGCCTTGGCAAACGCCGCCTTGAGCTGGACGACCGGCCCCGGACACGGCAGCTGGCGGAGATCGAGGGTCGAAGAAGGTTGACGGTCGGAGGTTGAAGGTTGAACGGCGGACGAATCTTCTTTCCCCTGTTCACCTTCACCTGACCCCTTCACCCCTTCCCGCTCCGGATGGAACAGCCGCCAGGTCGCCCAGCCGCCGGAAAGGTTGTACACCCTGAAGCCGTTCTGCTTGAGGATGCGCTCGGCGAGGTAACCGCGCAGCCCCACCGCGCAGCACGTCACGTAGGTCTTCGCCCGGTCGAGTTCGTTCAGCCTCGCCCGCAGGCTCCCGAGCGGGATGTTGATCGCGCCGGGAACCGCCCCCATCTCGTGTTCGGACGGTTCGCGCACGTCGATGACCTGCGCGTCCGCCGGGATCGTGTCCGGCGCGACGACGTCGCTCTTGTCGGTGAGGACGTTCTCCGCGACGAAGCCGAGGAAGTTCACCGGATCCTTCGCCGAGCTGTACGGCGGCGCGTAGGCGAGTTCGAGTTCGCCGAGCTGCGGGGCCTTGAGCTTCACGCGCATCGCCTCGGCGATCGTGTCGATCCGCTTGTCGACGCCTTTCGCGCCGACAATCTGCGCCCCGTAGATCGTGCCGTCCGCGCCGAAGAGGAGCTTCATGCTGAGCCGCGCCGCGCCGGGATAGTAGCCCGCGCCGGACGACGGATGGATGTAGATCTTCCGGTAGTCGTGGTTCTCGGCCTTGAGCCGTGCCTCGGTCCAGCCGACGCCTGCCGCAGTCAGTTCGCCGACCTTGACGACGTTCGCCCCAAAGGTACCCCGGTAGACGCTCGCGCCTCCGGCCATGTTGTCCGCGGCGATGCGGCCCTGCTTGTTGGCCGGTCCCGCCAGCGCGATTGCCGTCTTGCCGCCGAACACGGGATCGCGCACCTCGATCACGTCGCCCGCGGCGAAGATGTCCGGATCGCTCGTGTGGAGTCCTTCGTCGACGACGATGTGCCCGCGCGGGCCGATCTCGAGTCCGGCGGACTTGGCGAGTTCGGCGCGCGGACGGACCCCGGTCGAGACCACGGCGAGGTCAACGGCGAGGCGTGTGCCATCGTCCAGCACCGCCTCCACGCCGTCCGGCTTCTCCACGAAATCGGAGACGACGCATCCGAACCGGAGGTCGATCCCCACGCTGCGGAGCTCGTCCGCCAGCGGCTCGGCCATCTCGGCGTCCATCGTCGGCAGGACGTGTCCGCCGCGCTGGACGACGGTGACGGCGAGACCGCGATGACGCAGATTCTCGGCGAGTTCGAGGCCGACGAACCCCGCCCCGACCACGAGGACGCGCTTCGCCACCCTGAGCTTCGCCATGACGCGGTCCATGTCGGCGAGCGTCCAGAGGTGCGCCACGTGCGGATGGGTCGCGTCCGTGTAGGCGTCGCCGACGGGCGTCGCGCCGGTCGCGATCAGCAGCTTGTCGTAGGCGAGGCGCGAGGATCCGTCCGCCGTGCGGATCTCGACTTCCTTCTTCGCGCGGTCGATCGCGGTCGCCTCGCAGTTCGTGCGGACGTCGACGTTGAACCAGGAGGCGAACTTGGCGGGCGGCATCACCGAGAGCCGCGCGCGGGCGGCGATCACGCCGCCGACGTGGTACGGCAGCCCGCAGTTGGCATAGGAGATGTCGCTTCCCTTCTCGAGAAGGACGATCTCCGCCTGTTCGTCGAGCCGCCGCAGCCGCGCCGCGGCGCTTGCCCCTGCGGCCACGCCGCCGATGATGACGTATTTCATGCCTTGCCTTCCTGTGTTCCGGATTCGGTAATCACCTGCCGCAATGTCCACCGCAGCGATGCTCGCCGCCGGAACAGTCGTGCCCCTCGTCATGGTGATGGTTGCACCGAAAATTCGCTTCCGTCTCAAGCGTTCCCGCAAGATACGCCATCACCGTGCGAACCGCCCCTCCTTGCGCGCCCCCGACGACCTTGATTCCCGCCTCGGCGAGAGCCGACAGTGCGCCGCCCCCGATTCCGCCGCACAGAAGCACCTCGACCTTCTCCTTGGACAGCAGATCGACAAGCGCGCCATGACCCGATTCGCCACACGGAACAACCGCTTCCGAAACAATCCGCCCATCTTTCACGTCACAGACAAGGAACTCCGGCGTATGGCCGAAATGCTGAAACACCTCGCCCTTCTCCTCGCAGACCGCAATCTTCATTCTTCTTTTCCTTTCCTTTCGTTTTCTCGATTTTCCAAATGTGAAAATGTTCAGCAAAAAAGCAACCTGTCAGCACGCGCCGGATCTTCTTTTCGCCTCGACGCACCTGAGAAAGCTGCGCACGCAGCTGCATTTCAGCCGGTAGAAGACCTCCTTGCCGCGCTTGTCGGCCTCGACCACACCAGCGACCTTGAGTCCCGAAAGATGCTGGGAGACAGTTGAAAAATCGAGATCGACGCGATCGACGAACTCGTGAACGCACTTCTCGCCGTCCATCAGCTGCGCAGCAATCCACATGCGCACCGGATGCCCGAGCGCCTTGAACCTCTTCGCGGGGCTCTCCCACATCTTTCGATCAAACCGATCCACCTGATCATCCTTCCGTTGTTTGGAATAATATCAAAATGTTGTGCTGACTGTCAATGGTCCACAGGGAGGGTGCTTTGCCAGAGTAAAAGCAATTTTAGATTTTGTTCAGTTGGTCAAATGTAGAGGTTGGACAGGAAATTGATGGAGGCAGGGATTCTCCACCTCTCCTACCCTCCCCGGGGAG
>CAKUGW010000187.1 GCA_934654805.1 uncultured Kiritimatiellota bacterium | reverse complement strand
AAGGAAAAAGGAAGAGGGAAGAGGGAAGAAGTTGACCGTCCGCACTTCTTCCTTTTTCCCTCTTCCCTTTTCCTTCCCCCCCCCCAGCATCACCCGTGCTCGCCCCCGGTAGGCGTCTGTGAGGTGCCACGTGCCGACGAGCCGCGCGTTCGGTGGCCTCTTGCTGAAGTCGGCTGCGGTCGTCCGCACCGTTTCGAGGCGGTAGCCACGCACCACGTCGTTGGACGAGAGGGTGGGGAGATTGCTGTCGCTGAACACATGCGCCGCAGAAGCGCAAAGCGTTTCGGGGGGGACCTTCGCCGAAGGCGAACCCGAAGCTATCCGCCGACCGAGGGTCGCCCCACAGGGGCCGCTATGGGCGGTGCGCGCAAGCGGGCGCGAGGTAGCAGAGGAAGGGAGGCGCGGAGTTTCTGCTGGCGTCGCAGATGACACCTCCTCGACTCGTGCCGATTCATGCTGATTCGTGGGCACGTTCGTCGGCTTCTGCGCGAAGACCGTCGCGAAGACGACCGCCGTCACGATGACGGCCTTGGTGGACGGCGGCAATCTGGCGAACTGTTCCGAAATCCCCAGCAGAAACTTTCTCTGCCGAACCACAAGAGCCACAAGCGCGCATCCGCCCATGAGGGCGACGCAAGCCCAGACGAACGCCGGTTCTCGAAAGACAGGCGCGACCATCACCGGATCTCCATGACGACGCCAGGACGCTTGCCCTCGACGAGAGCGACCTCGTCGACCCCGCCGCCCCCCCGCCGCGTGACGCGGACGAGATTCCACGCCTCGTCCATCTTCGGACGCTTCAGAACAAACGTCCTCTCTGTCTGTCCGGCTGTCGGTGCGTCCTCGTCCGTCTGGCTGTCGGCCGCTGCCGCGCAGCCGAACCACCTGCCGCAGTCAAAGCCAAAGGCCCGATCGTCCTCGTCAAGTCCGAGAACGCCGTCCCCGTTCGCGTCCGTCCCGATTGCCACCTCGATGCAGTTCGTCGGCGAGGCGTCAAGCACAAGCGTGAACTCGATGCGGCTCATCGTCCCGAAGTTGACATCAAATGGAATGTTTGTGGACGCCTCCGAAAGAGCGGATGCGTCAAATGGCAGCGGCGAGACGGCGACGCCAAGAGCCACCAAAGGGAGAAGGAGTGAGAAAGCGAGGGTTTTCATGGGCTCATGAGGTGGATTATACCATCTTTCCCGCAGCGACGGCGAGCATCTGCGCCCTGACGGCTTTCGCGATTCGCTCGGCAAACGGCGGCGGAACGGAATTGCCAATCTGGCGGTACTGGTCGCACCGTGAGCCGCAGAACGCGAAGTCCGACGAAAAGCCCTGAAGCGCGGCGGCTTCCGACACCGTGATGCGGCGGAAATGCGCGGGGACGACAAACGTCTTCGGGGCGGCTCCGGCGAGCAATGCCGCATGCGTTGCCGCGAGCCAGTTCGGCGCGTCGGCGTCCGCCAGAAGGCGCGTGTCGAGGAACGGCGTCCGCTACCGGGCGGATGAGGCGCCGCTGCCCAAGGTCGTCTGCGCGGGGATGGACGACGTCGCGAAGGAGATCCGCGCGGCGGCCGTCCGCGAAGGCGTGCCGCTCATGGAGAACGTCGAACTCGCCCGCGCGCTCTACGCGCAGGTGAAGATCGAGGAGTTCATCCCCGTCGAGCTGGTCGAGCCCGTCGCGGAGGTCTTGAAGCTCGTCAAGGCGATGGACGACGCGAAGCGGGAAGACGCAGACCTCGACGCCATCGACCTGTAGGCGGGCGGACGAGCCGCCCCTCGACGTTCAGGCGCGCTTGCCGTCGCGGGCGCGGTAGTCGCGCATGGACATCCCGGTCTTGCGCACGAAGAGGTGCGAGAGGTAGTTGGCGCTGGGGAAGCCGCATTCGGCGGCAATCTTCGCGCAGCTCCGTTTCGTCGTCTTCAGGAGGCGCCGGACGACGGCGAGCCGTCGTTTGAGGACACAGTCATTGATCGATTCGCCGCGAATTTCGCGGAACCGCCGTTCGAGCAGACGGCGCGAGACGCCGAGCCCGGCGGCGACGTCGCCGACGCGCAGGTTCGTGAGGACGTTGGCGTCGATGAACGCGAGCGCACGGCGGATGAGCGCGGCGGCCGGCGGGCCGGGGCGCGTCGACTCCCGTTCGACGATGCCGCTGATGCGGCAGAACACCTCGCGCCGCGTTGCGCGCCGTCCCCGCCGGAAGAGTCGGTCAAGCTCCACGGCCGCCAAGTAGCCCTCGTGCACGTGGTCGGGCTTGACGCTCGAAAGCGCGGGCGTCACCGAGGTGCAGAGGAGCTCGTCGTTGTCGACGCCGATCAGGGTGACCTGTTCGGGGATCGACAGACCTGCCTCCGTGCAGGCCTCGGCGACCTGCGTGGCGCGGAAGTCGTAGGCGGCCATCAGCGCGGCGGGCTTGGTCAATGCCCGGAGCCAGGCGACCAGCGCGGCCTGGTCTTCGGACGGATGCCTCGAGCCGCCGGCGAACGTGTGGACAGTGCGTCCGCGCGCCTCGACCGTCCGGCGGAACGTCCGCTCCCGCAGCGTCGACCATGGGCGGCCGTCGATGTCCGGCACGAAGCCGTAGGCGTTGAAGTCGCCGAGCGTGGCGAGGTAGCGGGCCCCGGCCTCGCCGACGCCCTCGTTGTCGTTGCGGACGAAGGCCACCTTGTCGCGCCGCCGCTCGAAGAGGTCGTTGCGGACGTCCACGAAGACGGTCGGAACGCTTGTCGCGGCGGCGATCATGCGGTTGGAGAGGTCGTCAGATTCGCACGTCACGATCAGGCCGTCGACGTTCGCCTCGATGGAGTCCGCGACGGTCGCGGCGAGCGATTCGCCCGGCAGCTGGATGAGGTGC
The DNA here is from genome assembly GCA_934654805.1 of uncultured Kiritimatiellota bacterium. Lineage (GTDB taxonomy): Bacteria > Verrucomicrobiota > Kiritimatiellia > RFP12 > UBA1067 > UBA1067. The sequence goes on along the minus strand of CAKUGW010000187.1, from coordinate 353 downwards.
AGCGACCAGGGGCGGCCCGTGTTGGCGAACTTGAAGATGCCTGAAAGCACTTCGCGCGCGGAGATTCCGGCGCTCATGTCGATGACGACAAAGACGTTCTTTTTGCGCTGAATCTGACGATGAGAGTTTGACATGCGAGGAAGTATACCATCTTTCGCGATAGGAACGCAAGTCGCAAAATATCATAATATTCATTCGCGGTTTATCATCATTCAGGTTGACGGATTTTTGGGGTTTATGATTTAATACGCGCACAAGGCCTCCTTAGCACAAACCACGCCGCGTCCGGAACTAAACTTGGATTCCAGAACTAAATCCTAACTTTGGGTGTTGAGCCGTTAGGGCTGTCCTCA
>CAKUGW010000186.1 GCA_934654805.1 uncultured Kiritimatiellota bacterium | reverse complement strand
GGAAGCGACGTGAACGCCTCCTCGCCCGTGCCGTCCCTCTCCATGCGGTTCAGGTCGCAGCGCAGCGCATGCGCGACGCCGCCGACGAGAAGCGCGTGCTCCTCGTTCGGGTTGTAGCCGTCGAGCCCAGAATCCGGCTGGCGGTAGATCGTCGCGTCGGCGGGGAACGTCCGCCCCGGCTGCGGCTGGCGCAGCGCGACGCCAGTCATCGTGCCGGCCGACAGCCACATCGTCGTGTCCGTGCCGTTGGTCTCCGCCGGATAGCCGAGGTAGGCGTGCGCGCCGTGGCCAGAGGAGTCGGAGAGGAAGCCGTCCTTCACGGGGCCAGCGACGGCGCTCTCGTCGCCGTAGGTCTCGAACGTCTGCGAGGGCCCGTCGTACTGGAAGACGAGGTCTGCGGAGGCCGGACACGCCGCGTAGCGGTTCCGGTCGAGCTGCTTCGCCGTGCGGGCCTCGCTCCAGAGGCGCAGGTAGTGGACGGGGCCGCGATAGCAGACGCCGGGGCCTCTATTGCATTCGAAGACCCTGGCCGTGTCGCGGGCGACGTCAACCGCCGCCTCGCCCTCGCACGTGCCGAGGCAGTGCCCGTTCAGGTAGAACGTCCAGGTCGTCCCCTCGTGCCGGAAGACCACGTGCGCGCCCTGCGGGCCGCGCGCCTCGCCGGACTTGCCCATCTGCGCGCCGAACTCGGCGAACCTGTACGGGAAGCCCCAGATGGCCGAGACGCTCCCCTGGTGCGTCTCCTGGTGCATCCCCGGAACGGCCTCCTCGCCGTTGACGAAGACGCGCCCGTCGGCGGAGACCCCGAGTCTCAGGTAGGGCGCCTGCGCGGACGCCTCCCCGTCGCCAGACGACGCGTAGAAAGAGATGAGCGGGCGCTCGAACGCCATGTACTTCTCGCCGCCGTCCGCGCCCGTGTCGCAGACGATGCGGGCCTCGAACGTGAAGTTCGACGTCACGCCCGCCGGGTTGTCGAGGCCGCCGAGCGAGACGGACGCGGCGAACAGGTCCGGATAGGGGGCCGTCGGGTTCCAGACAAGCGCCGGGGCCGTCTCCTGCGCGTGGCCCGTCAGGTGGTCGTTCAGCGCGAAGCCGGCCGAGCCGAGCCCCGAGGCGATCACGATCTGAGGCTTCGCCGCGTAGTCCCCCGCGAGGACGGCGATCTGCTCGGGCGTGTGGACCGTGTAGACGAGCGGGATGGACGGGAAGTAGACCGGCGAGGCCAGCGGCTCCGCGCTGCCGCCGTTCGGGCGAGCCGCGCCCATCAGCTTCGACGGGAGCGACCACCAGACCTCCAGCTCGCCCAGGTTGACGGGATAGATCGGCGAGAAGAGCTCGTCGGGCGGACGGTAGCCCGTCGGGTAGGCGTAGAGGCTCGCGTTGTAGGGGTTCCTCACCGGATAGGCCCCCGCCGACGGCTCGTGGTCGCGGCGGATCCAGCCCGGGTAGAAGAAGCCGTCCGCCCCCGCGAACGGGGCGCGGATCTCGGCGGCGAGGGCGACGTTCGTCGCGACGTCGAGCGCGCCGACGGCGTTCGTCGCGGCGCCCGTGCGGTAGGCGACGTTCGTGCAGGCCCCCGCGTAGTCGAGCGCGAGCTCCGCGAGACGCGCGGAAGCCTTCGCCGGCAGCGAGCGGACCGTCTGGAACCAGACCGCGTCGCCGCTCGTGTACTTGAGAAGCGCGTAGGTCGCCGCGTCCGCCCAGTCCGAGTAGAACAGGCCGTCCGAGACGTGGAGGTGCTTCTGCTCCTTCATGCCGCTGCCGGCGGCGACGACCTGGTAGTCCATCGCCTCGACCGTCAGGCCGGAGGGGTAGTAGACGACCGGCTCGGCCTTCGCCGGGCCGCCCTCCGCATTCTCGGTGTCGCGCACATAGGGCTGCGCGCCCGCCGTGTCCCACGACGCGCCGTAGATGTCCACCTCGAAGGGCCAGACGACGTCCAGCTCCTCCTTCGCGCGCCAGAAGACCTCGATCTTCCACGGGTTCGCGCTCGAGTCGCGGATCGCCCAGAGGTAGTTCTTCTGCGCGCCCGTGCCATGCTGGTAGACGTAGACCTCGCCGTTCTCCGACTCGTCCGTGAGGCCGCGCGTCACGCGCGGGAAGAGCTCGTTCGTCGAGAAGTCGCGCGTCTGGGGCTTGAGCTGGTCGCCGATCTTCACGTCAATCTGCGTCTGCTTGGGCTCCAGGACCTCGACAAGCTCGTAGGCGAGCATCCTGCGCTCGTTCAGGGCCTCGTCGAGACGCGAGTAGACGATGAGGAACGTGCCGTAGCTGCCCGCGAAGGCCTGAAGCTCGTTGCCGTTCAGGCAGACGTAGCCGCGGCCGTCGTTCGCATCATAGGAGTCCTTCCCGGCCTTCGGGTCATAGACGCCGATCCGCGACGTCGGATAGAGATGCACCTTGTAGTTTTGCCCGAACGTGACCGTGGGGCCCGCGTTCTGGAGGGCCGTGTACGCGGAGTCGCCCGCGTAGGCCGGACGCTCGTGCGTCCAGTAGAGGCGCACGGGCCGCTTGTTCGGCGACGCCGCGACGACGGCCGTCTCGAGCTTCGTCCCGCCGCCCGTGAGCGGCCAGGTGATGCGCACGGGGCCCGCCTCGCAGGCGATGACCTCCTTCGCGAAGTCGATCCAGACGGCATTGCCGCCCGTCCCCTCCTCGATCTCCGGCTCCGTCCCGTCCCAGTCCGCGGGCGGCGTCAGGGCCTCGCCGAGGAACCTGTTCGCGCTCGCGCCCGCGATGGGCTGGCCGAGCGTCGAGCGCAGGACGGGCGTCGGAAAGACGCTCCGAAGGCCGACCTGGAGCGTCTCCAGCGTCGGATAGGTCGTCTGGTTGTACTGGCCGAAGCGCAGGTAGCGGATCGTCCGGTTCGTCGTGAAGTGGTAGCCGCTGCCGGCGCCGAGCTGCACGGCGACCTGCTCCGCCCCGTTCGTCCACGGCGCGCCGTGCACCGCGTTACGGTAGTCTGCCCGCAGGTTGTCCGTCGGCCCGGCCGCGCGGACGGCAAACGCGCCGCCCAGCGCAGCCGCGGTCAGTAGCAACCGCCCGATGGTTCGCTTGCGCATGATAAGCCCCCTTTCCCTTTTCCCAAGGTCCGCTTCCTTTCGTCCTGTCAGCGTTCGTCACGCACCATCTTCGCGTGGAAGCCGACGAGAGTCACGTAGACGACGGTCGCCGCCCCGTGGGACTTGTTGAGTTCCAGAATCAGCTTTCTGCTGTTGCCGGCAGACATGCACGCGACGCCGACAAGCGAGTTGCCCGCCGGGACGGGATTGGCGGACGCCTGAGCCCAGCCTCCGACCATCCACGTGTAGACGCTCTCGTCAAGCGTGTAGTAGGCGACTTTCTGCCCCGCCGGAATCGTGACGTTTACCTGCCGAATCTTGATCGGCTTGTTGAAGCTTCCCGAATCGGAGAAATAGAGATTGTCGCAGTCGAAGTCGATGTCCGCGCTGCTCTTGAGCCACAGGTCGTTGT
>CAKUGW010000185.1 GCA_934654805.1 uncultured Kiritimatiellota bacterium | reverse complement strand
TGAGGACAGCCCTAACGGCTCAACACCCAAAGTTAGGATTTAGTTCTGGAATCCAAGTTTAGTTCCGGACGCGGCGCATCCAACCCCTTTACTTCGCGTGGACATAAATGCTATACTCCGCCTCGTTTTGAAACGACTATTCCAGAATCAGCCGTGCAAAGCGGTGAAGAGGAGCTGTAGATGCGATTTTCTGACCGCAAGAAGGAGTCTACCCCCCATCAGAGATATCGCGTCATCGTCGTGATGGACATGTCCGCCTTTGCCGGGAAGGAGAAGCTTTCCGGCATCCTTGACTTCCGGGGCAAAGGCCGGATCTGGGAGATCCAGCTCATGTGCGCCGACGAGGGGCTGTCGGCGGAGCGCCTCCGCCAGGCGCGGCGCGACGGGATCGACGGCTGCATCCTGCTCTGCTTCCCGACGACGGAACAGCTGCACAGCATCGTCCGGAGCGGCATCCCGTTCGTCGTCGAGACGGACAACCGTCTGCTGGACGGCCTGCCGCGCCAGGCCGCCGCCATCTCGCTCGACACGGAGGCGCTCGCGAAAGCCGCCGCCAAGCACTTCATCGCGCAGCACGTCTTCCACGACTTCGGCTACGTCGGCGACAAGGACGACTCCTTCTGGTCGGCCGATCGCCAGCGGGCGTTCGTGCGGCAGCTGAAGGCGCGGGGGCAAGCCTGCCGGACGGTTGCGGTCACGAGCCAAGGCCTGGGCGACTGGCTCAAGTCGCTCGCGAAGCCCGCCGCCCTCCTGGCCGCCAACGACGAGACGGCCGCGCGCGTCCTCCGCACGGCGCGCCGCGAGGGCCTTGAGACGCCCCGGGACATCGCCGTTCTCGGCATCGACGACAACACGGCGTTCTGCGAGCCGCTCGCCCTCGACTCGATCGCCATCGACTTCCGCGCCGGCGGGCGGCTGGCGGCCGAGCTGCTGGAGCGCATCCTGCGGAAGCGGCTTCCGATCCGTCCGGCGGTGAACTACTACGGCATCACGGGCATCGGCGCGCGCGGCTCGTCCGTCCGGGTCGGCGCGTCGTTCGAGCTGGTCCGGAGCGCCCTGGCGTTCATCGACGAACGCGCCTGCTCCGGGATCGGCGTCGACGACGTCGTCCGCCATCTCGGCGTCTCGCGGCGGCTGGCCGACCTGCGCTTCCGCGAGGCGCTCGGCAGCACGATCGCGGACTGCATCCGCAGCCACCGTCTCCGCGAGGCCAAGCGGCTGCTGGCCGAGACGGACACGCCCATCGCGAACATCGCCGGCGCCGTCGGCCTCTCAAGCGCCAATCACCTCAAGAACATCTTCATGCGCCACGTCGGCACCACGATGCGCGCGTTCCGATCAGGCCTTCGCCGTGCCGAACACGACGCCCAGCAGGAGGAACGCCGCGACGGCGGGGAGCGCGACCAAAGCCGCCAGCCCGACGTATGACCAGGACACGGCGCCGCCCTTCGCGAGCGCATCGGACAGGAAATAGTTCCCGACCGCCGGCAAGAGCGCGACGAAGACGAGGCCAACCGCCGAAGCCGAAGCGTTCGCCTTGAAGCGCAGGGCGAACGCGGCCGATGCGGCGAGCAGGACGAGCGCGGGGAACGCCAAGAGCAGCGCGACCGGCAGGAATCGCAGGAGAAGGCGCGGCGCGAGCGCGAGTGCCGTGCCGCCGAACGCGAGCGCGAGCAGGAGCGCGAGAGCAAACGACGTGAGGACGAAGCGGCAGCGCGCAAAGCGGTTCAGGGCCGCCGCAATCACGAGCGGCAGCAGGATGACCGAGACGCCTGCCGCAAGCGCAGGGCCGAAAAGCCGCGCCACGTCTCCCGTCCGTGCGGCGAGACGGCCGCCGACGGCGGCCCCCCAGACAATCGTCAGCTCCGTGCCGAAGACGACCGCCGCAAACACGAGATAGGCGACGAACGCCCCCGCCGTCTTCGCGAGAAAGAAGCCACCGCGCGACACGGGATGCGCAAGCGCCATCTCCAGCGTCCCCGACTCGACTTCGCGGCGGAATGCGCCGATCGTGCCGAAGACCGCGAGGACACTCCCGCAGGTGAACAGCGCGGAAAACCCGGCGTCACGCGCCATCCGCGTCGGCTCGCCGAACTGGTGGTAGTGAAAGGCCGGCGCGAACACCGTCAGCGCAAGCGCCGCGAGCAGGACGAGCAAAGACAACGGCTCCGAAAGGATTTCCAGAGCCGTCGCCTTCAGAATTGAGAGGGACTTTCTCAAAAGTACTGGACGGTCGTGTTTTCGTAGAGGAACCACGCGAGCGCGCCGATGACGACGCACGCCGCGACCTGCACGAGCGCGGAGAGGGTCCAGAGCCACACGGGGCCGTCACTCGGCGCAGCCGTTGCCGCAGCCGGCGACGCGGCTGCCGCGAGCGGCATCTCCGGGATGTCCGCGATGTCCGTCATGACCGGTTCGGCCGGTGTGCCCTCTGCCGTCGGCATGACAGCCGTCGGCGCAGGCTTTGCGCCCGCCGTCGCCAGGCCCGGCCGCTTGATGCCGAACTTGCCGGCCGGACGCACGGCGCTGCCCGGACGGGCGATGCGCAGCGTCTTGCGCTGCGTAATCGTTGCGGCCACGGGAGTCTCCGCACCAGTCGCCGCAGCCGCCGGCTCGGATGCCGCCGACGCGGACGCCGGCCCGGCCTTGGGGGCGGTCGCCGCCGTCGGGATGTCAATCGGGCGCTTGATGCGAATCGTCTTCATCGGCGCGTGCTCGTCCTTGACGGGCGCGACGCCCATCGCGTCCGACAGCGAGATGCGGGCCGTCTTGTGCTTCGCGGCCTCCTTCTGCGCGTCGCTCATCGCCGCGTCGGCGATGATGCCCGTCTTGCGCAGGATCGCCTGCTGCGGAATCTGCTGGGTGATGCCCTTGAGCTTCTGCGTGACCGACTTCAGCTGCTCCAGCGGCTTCGGCTGCGCTGCGGTCGGCGGCGTCACGGCCTCACGCGCAATCGCCTTCGCCTCGACCGTCGGGAGCTTCCCGACGCCCTGCGCGTCAACCGCCACAGGCGGCACGGGCTTCGGAGCCTCTGCTGCGGGGGCGGCAGGAGCCGCCGACGCGGCCACGGGCGTCACGGGCTTCGGCAGCGGCGCGGCGGCAATCGTCGCGCCCGGCTTGTGGATGACAGGCTTCGGCGGGAGCTTGAGCCCCGGCTTCAGGGCCGAGACCGTCGCGCCCGGCTTCGGCGGGAGCTTGAGCCCCGGCTTCAGGGCGGACACGGTCGCGCCCGGCTTCAGGGCCGAGACCGTCGCGCCCGGCTTCGGCGGCAGCTTCAGCCCCGGCTTCAGGGCGGACACGGTCGCGCCCGGCTTCGGCGGCAGCTTCAGGCCCGGGCGCAAGGCCGAGACCGTCGCGCCGCCCGGCACGGGCTTGCGCGCAATCGGGCTCAGCTTCAGCGTCGACGCCAGCGGCGCGGCCGGCTTCGCCAGCGGATCGGCCTTCGGCGGCTCCGCCGCGACCGGTGTCATCTCAACTTCTTCTGCCATACTTAACCTCCCGCTTCAGTG
>CAKUGW010000184.1 GCA_934654805.1 uncultured Kiritimatiellota bacterium | reverse complement strand
ATCGGCGTTAGACGTCAGAAAGCAACGTTGAGGATCGGGAAGAAGCGCTGCGAGACGGCGAAGTTCAGGAGCCCGACCTGCACGCCCGACAGCCGTTCGGCGACGTTCACGAACCCGACCTGCACGCCGCACATCTCCCCGCCGACGACGTTGACGCCGCCGACCTGGAGCCCGCGCGCATCCCCCGTGACGAACTGTCCGAGCAGATTCGCCTGAAGGGCAGACGCCGCGTCGCCGGCGGAGAACGCGCCGACGTCGAGGCCGCGCGTCGCGCGGTACGAGCCCCAGCCGAGGTTCAGGCGCAGTCCCGTGACGGTACTCTCCTCGTTCGGCACCGCCCACGCGAGGATCGAGCCGCCAATCGCGAGGTCATACCCGCGATAGCCGTAGTAATCCTGCTGGCCGCGCGAGACGTAGGTGACGTCGCGGTCGTGCGTCCCCGTCGCACGGTCGTTCGCGATCCCCTCGCCCGCCCGGAACGGCGCGGCCGAACAAACCGCCGCAAGTCCCACGACCACCATGAAAAGGCAACGCTTCATCTGACTGGCTCCTCTCCCTCTTTCAGTTTCCAAACGGAAGGAACACGCCGCCCTCGACGGGCTTGACCATCGGATCGCTCGCCGGCAACGCGGAAGCCGCTCCTTCTTGCGCCGTGAACTCGCGGCGGACGCGACAGCCCTTGCCCATCCTCGACGCATCGCCCGACAGCACCTTGGCATAGCTGAGCTTCTCCTGCACGCGCACGATCTCGACCGTCCCGACTTCGTCCTCGATGCGGTCGATGACCTCGCCCGTGCGCGAATCGCGGACGGCTTCGCCCAGCGCGAACGCCGTCAGGCGCTCGCCGACGAAGACCGTCTTGCCGCCCTGGCCGATCACGAGAAGGCCCGAACCGGTCTTGCCGACGACCTCGAACGGCAGGATCGCCGAGAGGATCGACGCGCAGATCTCCGTGGCCGCCTGCTCCGCCGAGGCGGACACGAACTGCGTCGCGTCAAGCGCCGCGAAGGCCGAGGCGTCGAGGCGGACGGTGTCCGCCCACTTGAGCTGGCCCGTCGCCGCCAGAAGGACGCGGTAGGACACCTCGGCGAACGTCGCCGGCGCGGGCATGCGCGTCTCGCCCGTGAACGGGTTCACCGTCGGCGCGGCCACGTCGCTGAACGCGACCGTGCCGACGACGAGGTAGTCCGCGCCCAGCTTCCGGTTGAGCTTGGCCGCCTCGCCCGGCGCGGCGTCGCTCGCGGAGATCCGCGCCATTTCCGCCGCGACCTCCACGTCGAAGTCGCGGTCGAGCATCGAGAACTTGCGCGTCTGCGTCAGCTGCTCGTTCAGCTTCTGCCCCAGGGCCCGCGCCCAGTCCGTCGTGCCGATGGCATGCCCGCTCCGCAGGAACGTCATCCCCGTCGGACGGAACGTCGCCACGGCTATCTTGCGGAGGTTGTGGGGATTGCGCCCGACGACATACGGCCCCGGGAAGCGGACGGACAGGGTGACCGTGTGCTTCCGCGTCGTCGCGTCGTAAGCCGAGGACTCGACTTCATAGCCCAGGATCTTCCCGTTCGCGTTCCGGGAGATGTACTTGTCCAGCGCCGCGTTCAGCTCCGCCACCGACTCCGCGCGCCCGTCCGCGTCCCTGGACACCTCGACGCTGTTCAGGGTGCGCTTGGTGGACGTCACGAGCTGGCCGCCGTACTGCTGCTCGAGCGCGAGGGCGAGCGCGTCGTTCACGGCCTCCCGTTCGGAACCTGCGACCCCCGTCGCGGTCCGGACCAGATCACTGCCCGCGCCCGTCAGGGCTGCCGCACACGCGGCCATCAGGAGGGCAAACAGGGTTCGCAGGCTCTTCATGTCAAGGTTCCTTTTCTTGTGTTTGTCTTGCGCGCGGCATCCGTTGCTTAAAAGTCGTAGGTGTCGCCTTCGGCCGTGCCCGCCGTGCCCTGGGCCTCGTCCCTGGGCGCGGCCGCCTTCTTCTCCGGGGCCTTCTGGCGGCCGTCGTCCTTTGCGGCGTCCAGGACGTCGAAGGAGTAGCGGACGGCGCAGAAGGCGATCTTCTGTCCGGCCGGATGCCTGATGTCCTTCGCCAGGACCTTGTCGCGGCCGCGCATCCGCGCGCGCCCCCTGGTCGCGCTCGCCCGGCGGTAGACCGCCGCGAGCTTGTCGAAGCTCCCCTCGCGGATGCCGCCGTTCTCGTCGAAGACGTTGGCCTCCTCGACCTGGCTGCCGCGCGAGCTGCTGTCCTCATACGAGTAGCAGCCGCCGATGAACTCCGTCAGCATCTGGAGCGCCGCGCTCTCCGCATGGGACGCCGCGACCGCCTGCTTCCGGTCGGCCTTGCGCACGTCCTTGCCGGTGTAGCCGGACGCCCACTGCCCGAACGCGATGACCTCCGGCTCGCCCGCCTCGTTGTAGTAGAAGCGCACGCCGAAGTTCTGGGCCAGGACTTCCGCCGGCCCGTTGACGAGCGACGCGGCCGAGATGCCCTTCCTGGGCGCGACGCTGGGGCGCACCTCGCGGGCGATGCAGCGGGCGACGTCCTCGATCACGGGATCGTACTTCGCGATGACGCCGATGACGTAGACGCCGTCCGGCGAGTGGGCCTCCATCGTCTTCACGACCGAGACGCCGACCGCCGAGCCGAGCGCGCGCACGGCGCTCTCCTTCATCAGCGACTCGGCGTAGGTGACGCGCTTCGCCTCCAGCGGCTTGCCGTCGTACTTGCCCGGATCGACGCCCAGCGACCGCAGCCCCTTGTCAAGGGCGGCCTCTCCCGCCACCTTGATCTTCTTCAGCACGCCCTTGGACGCCTCCTCCAGGCTCTTCGGCGCGTCCAGCACGTCGCTCGAGTCGTCGGAGAACAGGCGGGTCGCCGTCTCCGTGACGTTCTCGCCCGTGCGGTAGGCGACGAACTTGCCGAGGATCTCGTCGAACGCCTTGTCAAAGGCGACCTGCCGCTGCTGGATGAACATGTTGCTCGTCGGCGAGGCCGAGACCGTCGCCTGGGCGCAGAAGTAGACCTTGCCGGTCTTCCTGTCGCGCAGGCCGTAGGCGAAGTCGCCTTTCGACTGCGCGAACTCGTCGAACATCTGCTGCATCGACTCGCGCGCCGTGAGCTCGACGGTGACGTCCGCGTTGACCTCCTGCGCCTGCGCTTCGGTCACGGCGGCCGGCTCCTCGGCCAGTGCCGCAAACGGGAGCAGAGCCCCGACGGCAATCAGTTTCTTCATGTTCATTTTCCTGTTCCTTTCGGATCGTTGTTTTCCTGCCTGTGTCTGTTCTTGATTCCGGAATCAAAGCGAATTGGCGCGCGAGGCGTTCAGGTCCTTGACGGCGACGCGCTTCTGCCAGAACTCAAGCCCGCTCCGCGCATCGACCAGCGTCAGGTTCAGCGTGTAGGACTTCGCGACCGTGCCGCTCACGGCCGGCACGTCGCGCACCATGAGCTTGCTCAGGAGGACGTAGTCGACCTTGACGTTCTGCTCGGCGTAGCCGCCCATGCCGATGAGGCGGTTCTTCACGACCGCCTTGCCGCTGTTCGTCAGCTCCTCCCGGAGCAGCATCGTCAGCTCCTCGACCAGCGGCTCCGCGTTGCGGCCCCGGTCGTTCGTGTCGAGCTCGACGTCCATCACCGAGAAGACCGCCGTCGCCCCTTCCGTCGCGACCTTGATCCGGTC
>CAKUGW010000183.1 GCA_934654805.1 uncultured Kiritimatiellota bacterium | reverse complement strand
TGAGGACGGCCCTAACGGCTCAACACCCAAAGTTAGGATTTAGTTCTGGAATCCAAGTTTAGTTCCGGACGCGGCGCAAAAAGCCGTATAGACCGCTTTGCGCGAGAGACGGCGGGCGGCGGGCGCGCATGTGCTATAATACCACCCAACATGAGAGACAGCCCCACAGCCCGGCCCAGCGCGGCGACAGACATCTTCACGACCCTGCGCGCGGAAATTCTCGGCGGCAAGTACGCGCCGTCCGCGAAGTTCCCGAGCGAGCAGCTGCTCATGCGCCGATTCGGCTTCTCGCGCTCGACCGTCCGCCTCGCGCTCGCCCGGCTCAAGGCCAGCGGCATGCTGGAGACGCGCAACGGCTCGGGCACCTACCTCAGCGCGCTGGCCTGCCGCGCCTCCGGGAAGCTCGGCCTCGTCAGCCCGTTCGTCGCCGGCGGCGAGCTCACGCCGCCGATCGCCGCCGAGCTCGCGCGCGCGGCAGCCGCCGAAGGCTACTCGTTCCTCTTCGGCAACGCCTCGTTCCGCGACGCGGACGACCGCGCGCACCGCTACCTCTCGCTCGCGTGGGACTACGCGGCACAGGGCGTCGCCGGCGTCTTCATCGAGCCGATCGAGCGCGTTCGCGACGCCGAGGCGGTGACGCGGCGCGTCCTCGACTTCCTCGGCCAGCACAATGTCGCCGTCGTCCTGCTCGACCGCGACATCGTCCCGCCGCCACAGCGCAGCGGCTACGACCTCGTCACGCTCGACAACGTCCAGGTCGGCTACCGCCTCGCGGCGCACCTTGCCGAAGCCGGCGCGTCGCGCCTCTGCCTCTTCGCCCGCCCGGACTCCGCCCCCACCGTCGCGCTTCGCTTCCTGGGCGCCCGCGCGGCCTGGCTCGACGCAGGGCGGAAGCTTGCGGACATCTCCGTGCGCCACGCCGACCCGGAGGACGCCGATGCGCTCGCCGCCCTCCTGCGCCGCGCGCACGCGCCGGACGCCTTCCTGTGCGCCAACGACATCACCGCCATCGCGCTGATGGACACGCTCAAGCGGCTCGGCCTGCGGATTCCGCGCGATGTCCGCGTGACGGGCGTCGACGACATCGGCCGCGCCGCCCGCGCCCGGCCGCCGCTCACGACCGTGCGGCAGCCCTACAGGGAACTCGCGCAGACCGCGATGGCCGCGATGCTCCAGCGCCTGCGCAATCCCCAGACGCCGCCGCGCCAGATCCTCCTCGACGCCCCGCTCGTCGTCCGCGCATCGTCAACGCACGTTTCCCGTTAGCCTAACTGTCGCAGTTGAAGCCGCCAAAATGCGGCTTCAGCCTTTGTTTGCAGGGATTTGAGCGTGGCGATGGCTTCACCATCCGGGCGAAGCGCGGCTTCGGCGGGATTTGGGCCTCTGCGCGACAGTCGATGTGGACGAACGGCGCGCTGCGGGTAGCTCTCTGCGCGCCATTCGCCCGCACCGACTGTCGCGCAGAGAGAGGAGAGCCACGCCCCCTTGGCCTCAACTGCGATTTTTAGGGTTAGGGATTCCGCCCTCCCTCAGAACCTGTAGCCGTTCTCGTAGTGACTGTGCAGGAGCGCGTCCGCCGCGTCGTTTCCGTTCGTCACCTTCATCGCCGCAGGATCGAACTCGACCGGCTTCTGCGTCTGGAGAGCGAGGTTCCCGAGCTGGACGAACTCCGTGATGTACTGCGCGAAGTCGAAGTTGCAGCTCGCGGCCTCGCCTCCCTTGCAGGCTTCCAGCCACTCGCCGTAGATCCAGCCCGGACGGCGCGGCTTCGTGCGCGGCAATGCGTTCGCCTGCGCTTCCAGCGCCTTGTCGAAGAAAACGAGCTTGCAGTCCAGCGGCTTCATCGCGTCAAAGAGCAGGACGCCCTTCGTGCCGTAATAGAGGACGCCCTCCGCCGGGAGACGGTACGCGACAGCCTCCTTCGGCGTCGGCGGCAGGAGTCCGCCGTCGTACCACGTGAGGCGCACGGGATTCCCGTACTTGCACGTCGCATAGTCGTAGGTGACGATGCTCGACAGCGGGAAGGCGACTTCGCTCACGCGCGACGAGCTCGCCTCGATGCGCGTCGGCCACTTGAGATCGAGAGCACGGTAGATCGTGTTCGCGCGATGGCAGCCCATGTCGCCGAGCGCGCCCGCGCCGTACTCGAACCAGCCGCGAAAGTTGAACGGATGGTACACCGCATCGCCGCACCACGCCTCCTTCGAAAGCTTCTCATAGGGCGCGTGCTTGCCCCACCTCGAGGCGAACGGCACGCGTTTCGCAGGGCCGCACCACATGTTCCAGTCGAAGCCATCCGGAATCGGATCCTCCCAGTCGGGAAGCTCGGCCATGCCCTGCGGCCAGACGGGACGACGACTCCACGCCGCAACGTCCCGAATCTCGCCCAAGAGACCCGAATCGAGGATTTCGTAGAGGCGAACGCTCGCCTCGTCGTTTGACGTGCAGGCCGTGACCTGCGTCGCCGTGCCGGCCTTCTTCGCCGCCGTGACGACGGCGCGGCACTCGTCCACCTTGCGCGTCAAGGGCTTCACGCAGCAAACGTGCTTCTTCGCCGCAAGCGCGTCAAGCGTGACGAGCGTGTGCAAGTGGTCGGGACAGCCGCAGTAGACGGCGTCCGCCTTGTCAGATTCCGTCCGCAACATCTCGCGGTAGTCCTTGTAGAGACGCGCATCCGGAAACTTGTCGAACGTGCGCTTCGCATACGTCCAGTCGAGGTCGCAGAGCGCAATGACCTCAAAGCCGGCCTTGCGGCAGTCCGGAAGCTGGCTGAAGCCAATGCCGCCCACACCGACGCCGGCGAGGGTAATGCGGTTCGAGGGGGCGTTCGCGCCGAAGACGGACGCGGGGACGATGGTCGGGGCCGCGCCGGCGGCGAGCATGCCGCCGATGAAGCTCTTGCGGGTGGTCATGTCGGTTGTTCCTTTCATCTCTTTGCTTTTTCCTGATGGATTCCTCGTGGATTAGAGTTCCTTGATTTCGACGTTGCGGAAGCGGACGGGCATCGTGTGCCCGAGAAAGCCGATGTAGCCGGACCGGTTGTGAAGGCCGGGATGCGGCTTGCCATCGGGCGTTTTGCCATCCGTCGGAAGGTCCTTGACGCTCGTCACGAGGATCGTCACGCCATTGAGAACGACAGAGACGTTCGACCCGACGGCAGTGACCTCGTAGTCGTTCCATTCGCCGACCGGACGGAGATGCCCCTTCTGCGCGGCGACGACGCCGTAGATCGAGCCGCAGTACTGCCAGGACTTGTTGTTCTGCTTGAGCGAACCCGTATCGTCAAGGATCTGGATCTCCATGCCATTGTAGGCGGCGTCGCCCATCACTGCGTTGCCGCCGACGAGCGCACCGCCCCCAAGGCATTCCTTGCCCGCGCGGATGGCGAAGCCGTTGTTGCCGTTCGGCACGAGCTTGAACTGGAAGCGCGCGGAGAAGTCGGACAGCTCCCTTTCGTAGAAGAGATTGCCGAAGTTCTTTGGTCCCTCCCTGAAGACAAGCTCGCCGTCTTCGACGAAGAAGAGATGCGTCGCGCCTGTCCAGCCTGAAAGGTCGCGCCCGTTGAAAATCGGGCGGTAGCCGTCGCCCGCGCGTTGCGGACACGTCACGCAGCCCGCCAGCGCCAGTCCGAGCGCGGCCGCCGAAAGCGCCTTCGTCACCGTTGCCTGTGTCTTCACCTTCGTTGCCTGATT
>CAKUGW010000182.1 GCA_934654805.1 uncultured Kiritimatiellota bacterium | reverse complement strand
CTCCGTCTATGTCGGCCTGCGGCCTCGATCCGGGTCGCTCCGGGAGTCGCACCTGTCGCCACACGTCAGTCAATCAGGCGTGGCAAGCCATTCCCCTCGGCAGAGTGCGCTTCCACAAGCGAAAAAGCCGAGGCGACAGGCGATCCCTCCGCTCCTCCCGTGCGACTGTCGGCTCCGGCGGGCCACGGGCGGGCGGATTCATCTGCGTCTCCAGATGAGGCCGCTTCAAGGGGAACGCACGGGCGAAGCCGCAGGCGCGGCAAGCGGAGGGCAGAGCCGCGGAGAGTCTTTCGCGGGCCGACGGGCCGGGCGACGCGCCGGTTCGCCTCGGCGGTTCCGGGCGGAAGCGAAGGACGCGCGCCCGGTTCACCTCGGGGATGGCCTGTCGGCGGGCGCCCGCGAAAGACCTCGGAGCGGACTGCTGCCCGCAGCGCGCCGTTCGTCCATGCCGACTGTCGCGCAGAGAGAGGATGGTCACGCCCCCTTGGCTTCAACTGCGATTTTTAGGTTTTACGTTCGCATGACACTTCGGCGACGAAAAAAGACTATACTATGCGGCACATAAGGGCCTAAAGGCCCAAAGGAGGTAAACATGATGAAGAATGCAATGGTGGCGGCTCTCGTCGCCGGTGTCGTAGCGGTTCTCGCCGGGTGCTGTTCCTGCAAGGCGCCGTCCAAGGCGTGCTGCAAGAACTGCACGCCGGGCAAGGCCTGCGTCTGCGGATGCGGACAGAATCCCTGTGCGTGCGACGCCGGTTGCGCGTGCGCCAAGTAAGAAAGGGCGTCCATGCTGGCAGCGGTGCTTCTTGCGGCGGCAGGCGGCTGTTGCGCGTCCGGGTCCTGGACGTGCACCTGCTTCCCCTGCACCTGCTGGACGTGCTGCTGCCTCTATGGCGCGGCATCGGGGGCCGTCCTGTTGGCGGCCCTCGGTGTCGTTCGCGTGCTACGCCATCCGAAGGTCGTCGTTGTGGGGCCGGACGGCCGCGCGCGCGCGCGGCTCGTGAGCCTCCTGCAGGCTTCGGACTACCGGGTCGAGGTCAGGGACGGCCGCGGCGGGCTCTCCGTCCTGGAGACGGGCGGCGAGGTCTGGACGCTCGGCCCGCTGCAGATTGACGTGGCGCGCGCCGTCGTGGTGCGGGCGGACGGCACGGAGGAGCGGCTTCTGCCGCGTGAACTGAAGATCTTCGGGCTGCTCGCGGCGGATCCGGGCGCGATCGTCACGCGGGACACGCTGATGAACGAGGCATGGGGGCTTGACTACTACGGTACGACGCGCACGGTCGACCAGACCATCGCCAACCTGCGCAAGAAGCTGGGGCGCGGCATCGACATCCAGAGCGTCCGCGGCGAAGGCTACCGCCTCGTGGTCGCTTCGTGAGCCCTGCTGGGCGGTGAGGGCTCGCTGATTCGCGCCGCATTGCAATTACGACGGCTGTAGAATCAGGTTGATTTGCTCGGATATCTCAAAATTCGATGCGGGAGATTCTTGTTCGTCAGTATGGAGATTTTGCGGGGCCTGTCCCCATTGTTTGCGGGGCCTGTCCCCAGAATTGATTCTTAAAAAGTGAAGAAAATCTGATGTTCTGGCTATTTATCGACAAAATGAGAATCGTATGCGGAAAATTCTCAGGCAAGGTAGCCATCTTCCCCTGATGGCGGCCTTTATGAGGAAGTACGCGCTCTGAAAGAAGATTGGGATGAGAATGCCACCAATTCCAGAGGTAGGGTTTGAGCGGTCGGTCTTCCCTTCGCGCTGACGTTTCTTTTCTCCCACAAACCTCTGAAGAAGCTGAAAACTTGTCTAACAAGTGCTCGCGGGGCGGCGTGATTATGGTATACTGTTCTGCGTGATTTCAGTATCAGAAGACATGAAGAACGCAAGCAAGACTTTCAACGGAAGGCTGTCGGTCGTCCGAGGGTGCATTCTGCTCATGGGCGTTGTGCTGTCGTTCGGCGCGACGGAGGCTGCGTTCGGCGCGGCGGAGGGGGCCTGGCGTGTCGAGGTGCGCGAGCCCGACGGCGGCTGGCGCGCGGTCGAGACGGAACTCGTCCTGACCGCCGACGGGCGCCGCAACCTGCATGTCGTGCCGGACGACCTCTCGGCCGTCCACGACGGCTGCCCGGCCGATCCGTTCGCGGAGGGGCCGGTGCGCGAAGGGCTCTCGTACGACGGCACGTCGCCGCAGAAGGACGCGCGCGACATTGCGGCGGAGGCCGATCGTTTGCGCCCGGGCGCGTCGGTCTTCGAATCGACGTCCGCCGTCGTCCTGCCGGGGATCTTTGGCGACCATGCGGTCGTTCAGCGCGACGCGCGCGCAGCCGTTTGGGGGCGCGCGCCGGCGGGCGAGCGGGTGCGGGTGTCGCTGGGCGGCACGTCCGCCGAGACGACTGCGGCCTTGGACGGTTGGTTTCTCGCCCGCCTTGACACGACGGGACTTGGTGGCGGGCCGCACGACCTTGTCGTGTCCGCGCCGTCCGGCCGCGCCGTTTCGCGAGACGTGCTTGTCGGGGAGGTCTGGCTGGCGGCGGGGCAGAGCAACATGGAGCTGACGATGAAAGGGTGGGCCGGGCCGATCTGGGGCTACGATGCGCGTCTGCAGGCCTGCACGAACCGCCCGATCCGCGTCTTCCGCGAGAGGCGCGCGACGCAGCCGATGCCGCTCAAGGGCGATGCGCGCGGCGAATGGCGGTTGGCGTCGCCCGAGACGCTGCCGCACTTCACGGCGGTCGGCTACTGCTTCGCCGACACGCTGCAGCGCCGGATCGGCGTCGTCGTGGGCGTCGTCGACATCTCCTGGAGCGGGACGCGCTGCTGGGGCTGGATGCCGCGCGCCTGCATCGACCGGCATCCCGAACTGCGGGCGGAACGGCTGGCGCAGGAATCCTACATCGCGAACGACGATCCGGGCGCCGTCAAGAAGCCCGTCTCGGTCTGCTGGAACAACATGTTCGCGCCGCTGGAGAAGATCGCTTGCCGCGGCATCCTCTGGTATCAGGGGTGCTGTGATTCGTCGATGCTCGACGCGGAGCGGCTTTATCCGAAGTGGATGTCGTACATGGTCGTCGAGATGCGGCAGGCGCTGGAGAGGCCGGACTTGCCGTTCCTCTACGTGCAGCTCGCCGGATGGGGCGATGCGCCGACGGCGCCGGGCGAAGACAAGCCGCGCGCCCACTTGCGCGAGGCCCAGCGTCTCGCCCGCCGCCTCATCCCGAACGCGCACATGGCCGTTTCGCTCGACCAGAGCGAGAAGGAGATCCACAATCGGGGGAAGTCCGCCGTCGGCGACCGGCTCGCGGCGCTGGCCCTCAATCGCGTGTACGGGCTCAAGGACGTCGTCTGCTTCTCGCCGGAGGCCGTGTCTGCCGTGCGCGACGGCGCGGCCGTGCGGGTGACGTTCGAGACGGAGGGCTCGCCGCTGAACGCCGGGGAAATCCGGATGTCGTTCCCGTGGGACGCGAAGCACGCGGAAGAGCTTCCGCTTCCGCGCCGTTCGTCGCCGACGAGTGAGCTGGAAGGATTTGTCCTGCGCGACGCGGACGGTGCCTGGCACTGGGCGGATGCGGCCGTCATCGCGCCGGACGCGGTGCGCGTCTCGGCGCTGGGCGTGACGCGGCCGGACGCCGTGCGCTACGCCTGGGGCGGGCAGGGCTTTGGCAATCTGGTCAATGCGGCGGGCCTTCCGGCCGGACCGTTTTCAATGGAGGTAAAGTAAATGGTGCGCCAAGCAAGCTTGGCTGAACTTGTAGAATGAAAGGAATCTACTCAGTAAGGATAATGGCATACTGAC
>CAKUGW010000181.1 GCA_934654805.1 uncultured Kiritimatiellota bacterium | reverse complement strand
GCGGGGGGGGGGGTGACATGCTAGCACCACGCGCGCACGGGAGGGTCGCGCTTGTCGCGACCGGGAACGGCGCGGATGCGGCACACGGGAGGGTCGCGCTTGTCGCGACCGAGAACGGCGCGAACACGGCACGCGGGAGGGTCGCGCTTGTCGCGACCGGGAACGGCGCGGATGCGGCCGCGACAAGCGCGGCCCTCCCACGCGCGGCCCTCCCGCCGACGGACGGTACGGCCCTCCCAAGCGCGGCCCTCCCGCAACTCCCGCAACGTCGGCATCCTTCCCGAAACTCCGTGATGACGCACCTCGACAACCGCGCGATCATGCTGTATGTCACGGTCGTGACGGGGAAGAGAAACGCGATTCTTGCTGACAAGGCCGTGCAGGACTGCATCGTGGCGGCGTGGAAGGCTGCGGCTGATTGGCTTGTGGGACGATATGTCATCATGCCTGACCACATTCATTTCTTCTGCGCGCCCGCGACATATCCGCCGCCGGATTTCCATCGGTGGATGAAGCAGTGGAAGGCGCAAGTTTCACGTTCGTTCCCGATCGGATTGCGCGCGGGAAGGGCACACGGGAGGGTCGCGCTTGTCGCGACCGAGACCCCGGCGGACACAGCGCACGGGAGGGCCGCGCTTGTCGCGGCCGGGAACGGCGCGGATGCGGCCCTCCCGCCGACGGACGATGCGGCCGCGACAAGCGCGGCCCTCCCGAACGTGCCCCTCTCGCGCCCGCCTCCTTTGTTTCAGCGCGATTGCTGGGACAGGCAACTGCGCACGGGCGAAAGCTATGCGCAGAAATGGGAATACGTGCGCAACAACCCCGTCCGAAAGGGGTTGGTCGCCCATGCGGACGAGTGGCCGTATCAAGGGCAGGTGAATGTTCTTGAATGGCATGAGAGAACATGAAGGGGCGCGGCCGCGACAAGCGCGGCCCTCCCGATGCGGAGGACACTCGCGACAGAATACACATGGGAGGGTCGCGCTTGTCGCGACCGAGACCCCGGCGGACACGGCACATGGGAGGGTCGCGCTTGTCGCGACCGGGACCCGGCGGACACGGCACACGGGAGGGTCGCGCTTGTCGCGACCGGGAAGGGATACGGCCGCGACAAGCACGGCCCTCCCGCGCACGGCCCTCCCGCGCGCGGCCCTCCCGAACGCGGCCCTCCCAACACGGCCTCCCGCGCGCGGCCGGATATTTGGTATAATATGCAAAATTTTGGATCACAATAGAAACACGTTCACCATGCCAAGAGAAGCGAAGACATGATGAAGGAAGACGCGAAGGCCTGGCTGGCGGAGCAGTTTCCCGGCGACGCGGTGACGGTCCGCCTCATCTGGGACGAGTATCTTTCCGCTTCGGCCGCGAAGCTCGCGGAGGCGCGCGTGGCCCGCGCGGCGGAGGACTATCCGCTCCTCGACCGCCTTGCGCACGCCCTGAAGGGCAACGCGCTCATGGTCGGCGACCGGGCGAGCGCCGAGGCGGCGCTCGCGCTGCGCGCGACGGCGAAGGCGTCGGAGGGCGCAATCGCGGACATGGCGCTCGCGCGCCTCGCGGCATTGGATGCGGAGAACCGCGCATGAGGGAGCGGGCGATCGTCTCCGACGCCGAACTCGCGGCGCTGCGGGCCGAGCTGGAGGGCCGCCGCCGCGGGGAGGGCCGCCGCCGCTTCCGCCAGGCGCTCTGGCGGCTCACGGTCGCCGGCACGTACCGCGTGAAGCGCGCCGGCGACTTCGCCGCCGCGCTCGCGGGCCTCGTCGTCCTCTCGCCCGTCTTCTTCGCCGTCGCGCTCGCCGTCAAGCTCACGAGCCGGGGGCCGGTCTTCTTCGCGCAGACGCGCGTCGGGCGCTACGGGCGGCACTTCCGCTTCTACAAGTTCCGCTCGATGCACGTCGACGCCGAGGCGCGCAAGGCCGCGCTCCTCGCGCGCAACGAGTCGGCGGACGGCGTCATCTTCAAGATGAAGGACGACCCGCGCGTCACGCGCGTGGGGCGCTTCCTGCGCCGAAGCTCGCTCGACGAGCTGCCGCAGCTCTTCAACGTGCTGCTCGGCGACATGTCGCTCGTGGGGCCGCGCCCGCCCGTGCCGGCGGAGGTGCGCGCGTACACGCTTGAGGACCGCAAGCGTCTCAACGCGATCCCCGGCATCACCGGGCCCTGGCAGGTCTCGGGCCGCAGCGACATCCCGTTCCACCGCCAGGTGCAGCTCGACAAGGACTACATCCGCAGCCACTCGCTCTGGAACGACGTGAAGATCCTCCTGAAGACGGTCCCCGCGATCCTGTCGGGAAGGGGGGCGTACTGACATGACCTTCCTGATCGTGCCCGCGCCGGACGGAACGTCCTGGACCGAGGCGTACTTCCCCGGCATGAGCCCGCTGCACCTCGGCGTCGTCGCCAAGAGCTGGGCCGAGCATCTGCTGGACTGGTGCCAGACGCAGGGGGCGACGGCCGTCAAGATCCTCGACCACTTCCACGACGAGGCGCTTGTGCGCGGGCATCTCGGGGACGGAGCGCGCTGGGGCTTCCGCCTCGCCTACGAGGGCGCGGGGCGCTTCGCCTCGCGGGAGGACGCCGTGCGCCGGAACCGGGCGTTCGCCGCCGGCGACGGCGACGTGCGCGTCGTCTGGGGTCCCGTCTTCCCCCATCGCGGCGAATGGACGCGCGTCGATTCGCTCCGGGCGTGGTTCGACCTCAACTTCCGCGTCCTCGCCGACCCCGCCGACCGCACGCTCCCCGGCTACTCGTCGGAGCCGGGCGTCTCGATCGGCGAGAACGTGATGATCAAGACGCGCGCGGACGTGCGCCGCCCGGTCGCGCTCGGCGACAACGTGCGCATCGAGGACGGCGTGACGCTCGCGGGCGACGTGATCGTCGGCGCGGGGACGTTCGTCGAGCGCGACTGCTTCCTCCGTCGCGCGGTCGTCTTCTCGCACGGCTACCTCGGGCGCGGGCTCTCGTTCGAGGAGAAGGCCGTCATCGGCGCGCGCGTCATCGACGTGAGGACGGGCGCGTTCGCCGACCTCGACGAGCCGGGGCTCTCGACGCGCTTCCGCCGGCGCGAGCGCGTGCGGCTCGTCGACGCCTGGGAATGGGCGCTCGCGGTCGGGACCGCCGCAGGGCTGCTGCCGCTCGCCCTCGTCCTCTGGCCCTGGCGCCGCTCGACGTGGGCCTACAAGCTCTCCGTCACGCGCCTCCCCGCCGTCCTGCGCGCCGTCTTCCTGCGCGGGCGGCTCATCCGCCTCTCGGAGACGGACGGGCCGTGCGCCTTCCGCGCGTCCGAGGTCCTGTCGGCGCGGCGCACGCCGGAGGAGAAGCGCCTCGACGACATCTGGTACCGGTGCAGCCGCACGCCCTGGTTCGCGACGGTCGTCGTCCTCAAGGGGCTGCTGAACCGCCTCTGCGCGCCGGCGGGCCTGCCGCCGCGCGACGGCGAGGAGGAAGGGGGGCGCGCATGACGGGCCCGTGGGCGGACGTCTCCTTTACGGCGGCGCGCGACGCGGCGGCGGACGCGGCAGTCCGCGCGGCGCTGCCGGAGATCGTCGCCGCCGTGCGCGGCTGCGCGCTGCCCGGCTTCGCGGGGCTCGTCCTCGGCGGAGGCTACGGGCGCGGCGAGGGCGGCGCGACGGCGGCGCACCGGCTCTACAACGACCTCGACCTCTTCGTCTTCCTCGACGCGCCGGAGGCGGCCTTCCCGTCGTTCGCGCAGCGGCTTGCGCCCGTCGCGGCGGCCTTCACGGCGCGGCTGGGCGTGGACGTCGACTTCACGCTCCGCACGGCATCGCGCCTGCGGCGCGACGGGCGGCGGCTGATTGCCGTGACGATCTGCGATCCGGACGACTGGAACGACCACGCGGCGCTGCTGGACTACG
>CAKUGW010000180.1 GCA_934654805.1 uncultured Kiritimatiellota bacterium | reverse complement strand
GACGATCGACGTCATGAACGCCGACCCGGCGGTGTTCGCGCGGTCGCTCTGGAGGAGGCCCGTCTCGTAGTCGTAGGCCTTCGCCGCAAGGAACGCGTACTTCGCCGCGAGCTCGAACGCCTCGTGGTAGCGCTGGAGCGCGTCGTTGCGGAAGATCTGGTATGTCATGTTGCGGTAGCGGCTCTGCGAGAGGTCCGCCGCCCACTGGATGCGCAGACGCTCGCGCTCGGCCTGGAGCGCGTCGCCCTCCGCGACGACCTTCGCGAAGTTCATGCGCCGCTCGTTCGCGTCGGTGAACGCAATCTCCAGCTCGGCGAGCGCGCCCTTCACCTTGGCCGTCTGCTCCTTGATCGCCGCAATCTTCTTCTGCCGGTCGGCGTTGCTCATCCACGCGGAGAACTGCTTCGACAGTGTGTCCTCGAGCTCCTCGATCGCCTCCTCGCACTTCTGGACCTTGAACGACTGGGCGTTGATCTGCCCGTTGAGGAGGTCGTTGACGCCGCTCTTGACGGCGAGGAGCGCGGCGCGGCCGGCCGAGGTGAGGTCGAACGAGAGGCCCGTCAGCTTCGGGAAGGCCTCGACGCCCGACTCCGTGAGCGTGTCCTTGAGCTCCTTGAGCGCGGTCAGGGTCTTCTCGACCGTCTCGGCGTTCTTCTTGCAGGCGGCCGTGTAGTTCTCGACCTCCTTCTGCGCCGCGTCGGTGACGTAGCCCATCTGCGTCGTGTAGTCGAGCGTCGTCAGCTCGTCGATGAGGCCCTGGAGCTTCGCGTTCGCCGCGAAGAGCGCGTTCGCCTTGACGTCGATCTCGGCGAGGAGCTTCGCGTAGCCGTTCAGGGCGAGCTGCGTCTCGCCTTCGGCCTTGCGCTGCCCGTGGAACTCCCTCGGCTTCGGCGTGAAGCCGTTCTCTCCGACGTAGTAGCTCGCGACCCACGGCGCGTTCGACCACGCCGCGACGGCGAACGTGTAGTCCACCTTGCCGTCCAGGGCGTCGCCCGCCGTGTCGACGACCGCGACCGGCAGCTGGAAGTCGGCGGACGCGAGGCCCGTGTACTTCGACCACGGGTCGATGTACCCGCTGGCGGCCGCGAGCTTGTCCTGGTACCACGACACCGCGCCGACGATGATGTTGCCGAAGAACCCGTTGTCCGCGAGCGACGTGTCGATCTCGGCCTGGAAGGTTCCCGTCACGTTCGTCGTGACGAGCCGGTAGTCGTCGACCGTGACGTCGATGTAGCGCCCGTAGCTGCCGTCGCCCGCCGCGACGCCGCGATACGCGCCGTTGACGCCGCCCGAGCCGTCGAGGTCGTACGTCTCGACGTACTCGTAGTGGTAGATGTCGGGTCCCGCGTAGCCCTGCGGGTACGTCTTGCCGGGGCCGATGTCGTCGTCATACGGGTAGCCGTAGATCTCGATGAGGCGGCGCTCGATGGCGGCCTCCTCGTCCGAGACGAGCCGCTCGTAGTCCGCCGAGGCGTTCTGGTCGCGCAGCGCGTTCGCGGCGGCCTTGGCGCGCAGGAAGACCTCGCGCGCGACCTTCGTCGCCCTCTTCGCGCGGTCGAGGACCTGCTCGAAGTGCGTCTTGCCCGCGTCGATCTCCGTCGGCGAGATGTCGAACGGGATCGCCCGGTCGGAGAGGCCGAGCGGGTTGAGACCCACGTCCGCCGCGTCGGCCGACGACTGGATGCGCCGCGCGCTCGCGGCGATCGCGCCGAGCTCCTTCGTCGACTCGCGGTCGAGCATCCGCACGAGGCCCTCCTCGGCGCTGCGCGCCGGCAGGAGCGCGTTCACCGTCGCCCAGTCGTAGTACGCGCCGAGGTGCGCGCGCGTCGCCCACTCGTCCGTGCCCCAGGCGCGCGTCCCGTCGTCGTCCTCGGCCGAGAGCCACGTGTCGGACGCGCCCGCGACGTAGTTCGCGCGCTGCGTCGCCGCGACGACGCGCTCGCCCGTCTTGGCCTTCATCTCCGCGACCTGCGCGAAGCGCTTCTCGTGGAGGTAGCCGATCGTGATCTCCGTCTGCCCCGCGAGGATGCCCTCGATCTGCGGCTTCCAGCCGAAGTTCGGGTGGCGGAGGAGCGCGTAGTACCCCTTCTCCGCCGAGAGGTAGTGGCCCCAGGCGTCGCCGTGGCCCTGCGGATAGAGCGCCTTCGCGTCGTAGACGTCGATGACGCCGTCCTTCGCCGACGGGTCGGCGGCGTCGCTCGCGCCGCACACGTCGCGGATGCCGTAGTTCTCCACGTAGGCGACCTGGCCGCCGAGGATGTCGGCCGTGAAGTTCCACGGCAGGCGGTTGTAGTACGGGTACTCGGACGGCTCGACGTTCGCGTTCCAGCTCTCGGCGTACGCCTTCGAGAGGTCGCGGCCGCGCAGGAGGCAGAGCTCCTCGTCGAGCAGGCTCTCGCACTGGTTCATGAACGGGAAGACGGAGCCCTCCGCCGTGTCGTCCACGAGCGCGTCCGCGCCGAGGTCGACCGTCGGGTTCAGCGCGTCGGCGTACGCCTCGTTGCCGAGGACCGCGTACAGCTCGGCGATCCGGCCCGCCGCCATCTGGAGCGAGAGCGCGAGCGATTCGGTCGCGAGGTAGTCCGCATCGACCGAGAGCTTCTTCGCCTGGTTGAGGAGCGTCTCGTAGATCGCGATCAGCCCGTTCTCGCCCAGCGCCTCCAGGTTGAGCGGGATGTCGCCCTGGTAGGGCGCGCCCGCCTGCTGAATCGCCGAGAGCGACAGGTCCACCTTGTTGTTGAGGAAGTCGCGGATCTTCTGGTCGAACGGGTTGATCGCCTTGAGGACGCGCTTCACCCACCCCTCGGCGAGCTTCGGCGCGCTCCAGGTCGACCAGCCCGCGCCGACGACCGCCTGCACCGCCGGGTCAAGCGCCCGGTAGCGGCAGCGGACGTAGTGGTCGGAGAGCCCGAACACGCCCGCGTCGCCGACGGTGATCCAGTCGAGCATCGGCACGCCCGGCTTGCCGCAGCTGCCCGCGAGCGTGAGCCACGCGGACGAGCCGTCCGGCGCCGCCGAACCGCCCTGCGGCTCGCAATACTGCCAGTCGAACTCCCACGCCTCGGGCTTCGCGCCGAAGTCGGAGGTGTACTTGAGGTTCAGCTGCTTGTCGAGCGGGTTGTCGCTCTGGAAGACGTGCAGGCGGCCGTTGTAGAGCTCCGGCACGACCTTGATGACCGCCATCGAGACGACCTCGCTCTTCGCGACCATCGAGAGGTTCGTCGAGTCGTTGAAGACGAGCGTGACGTAGCCCGCGCCCTTGCCCGTCGTCGCAAGCGCCATCGCCGTGAACGGCGTGACGTCGTCGGCGAGGACGATCGGCTCGGACGAGACGGACTCGACGCCCGCGACCCAGGCCGCCGCGTCCGCGCCCGGCAGGAGGTCGGGGTCGAGCATCACGGCCTTCGAGCGCGCGTCCATCGCGTTGAGGAGCGCGAACTGGTACGCGCCCTCGTCGATGAACTGGCCCGTCAGCTCCAGCTCGCGCGAGTCGTTGTGCGTCATGTCGTGGAACGCCGTCGGGTTCCACTGGAAGCGGTCGCGGAGCATCGGCGGCAGGTCGGTGAACCTGCGCTTCGACGTCTTCGGGTCGCGGTAGGTGCGGATGTCGTCCGGGATCGCGAGGAGCTTGCCGCCCTGGCGCGTCTCGGGGTCGATGAGGCGCACGGACGCGACGCCGCCCGTCGCGGCGGACTGCTGGTAGAGGATCTTCGCGGAGAGCTGCCCGCGCACCGCCGGAAGCCCGTCCTTCGCGCCGTGCAGCGTGTCGTTCACGTACAGCCCCGGCACGCTCTCGGGCCAGTCGACCACGTAGGTGTAGTCAATCGCCGTGCCGACGGGGTCGCTCGCGTCACGCTCGGGGAACGGCGAGGGGCCGTCCGATCCCCAGAGCGTCCAGACGTAGCCGTCGTCGCGCTGGGCGTAG
>CAKUGW010000179.1 GCA_934654805.1 uncultured Kiritimatiellota bacterium | reverse complement strand
CCGGCGGGAAGCGGGAGCGGGACGATGCACGAGGTCGTGCGGGAACTCCTGAAAGATTTCCGCATGACGTTCTCATCGCTGGAGGAGGGGCTGGCGCAGAGGCTGGACCCCGAACGGGTGTTCTTGGATCCGGCGAAGCCGATGATGAAAAAGACTGGGGGATGCGGAAGACTTGGGAATGCGGAAGACTTAAGAATGAAACCGAATTGCGGGCGTGGGACTGAATAAAGCCCATTCGCCAGTCAACTGCGGCAATGCCGCATCAGCGTATGCATTTTAGCCTGTTTCCGAGTCACAGGCCCCTGCTTCACCGCACAGGGCAGAGAAGCCTCACGGGACTGAAAGGGGCGTTGCGCAGAGGAACACGTTGGGCGTCAGATGAACGGCAGGAGGAGCGCGGGCGCGAGGAGGAGCGAGTCGAACATGTCGAGGAGGCCGCCGAGGCCCGCCGGCATGAAGGTCGCCGAGTCCTTGACGCCGACCCAGCGCTTGAGCTTCGACTCGACCAGGTCGCCGAGCGTCCCGACCAGCGCGGCCGTGACGCCGAACGCCAGGGCCTTCGGCACGCCGAAGTGCGTGACCGGCAGGAACGCGCACGAGACGAGGCACGAGCCGAAGACCGAGCCGAAGAGCCCTTCCCAGCTCTTGTTCGGCGAGACGGTCGGGCACAGCTTGTGCGTCCACCCGCGCAGCTTCTGCGCGCCGACGCCGAACGCGAAGCCACCCATGTCCGAGATCTTCACGATGGCGATCACGTAGAGGAGCATCACGTTGCCGTACCGCTGGGCGATCAGCGGCAGCACCGAGAACGTGACCGCGAGCAGCAGGCCGAAGACCGCGGCTGCGCCGAAGGCCTTCGCCCGCTCCGCGCGCACCTTCCGCTGGAGCAGCAGCACGAGCTCCAGTCCGGCCAGCGTCGCGAGGACGAGGCAGACGGGACGGAAGCACGAGACAGGCGCGTACAGGATCGCGCACACGGCGAGCGCCGCCGTCGTCAGGGCCGTCAGGATTCGTCGGGCAATCGGGTTCATCTTCTCAATTCTCCAAACAGGTTTCGGGTTAGGCCCGCGCAGGCGCCGCGCGTGGACTCACGCCAGCGCGGCGAGGATTTCGGGCAGGAGCTGCTTCTTGCGCGAGAGGACGCCCGGCAGGAGCCAGGTCCCGGCGTCGCCGAGGCGGTAGGGCAGCGCGCGGCGGACGGAATCCGCCCCGCTGAACAGGAGCTCCGAATTGCCGCGCACGGGGTCGGTGACCATGAGGGCCATGAAGTCGAGCCCCTCGCCCTTCACGCGCGCGTCCATCGCGGCCTCCAGCTCCTTCGCGTGGCGGTGGAAGATCGCGAGGTTCGACTCCTCGATCTGCGCGAGCACGAACTTCATGCCGTTCTCGGAATACGTCTTCGCGTCGCTCGCGATCGCCTCGGCCGCGCACATCGACGCGAGCGGCGAGGCGACGGACGAGAGCCCCGCGAAGACCGACGCGGCCGTCTCGCCGCAGATCTTCTCCAGCCAGTCGCACATCGTGCGGTCGGTCTCCGTCGTCGTCGGGGACTGGAAGAGCAGCGTGTCCGCGACGATGCCGGCGATCAGCACGCCCGCGATCTCACGCGTCGGCCGCTCGCCCATGCCGCGGAACATCTTCGCGACGAGCGTGCAGGTCGAGCCGACGGCGTCCGCCGTGTACTTGATCGGGTCGCGCGTCGCCGAGAACGCCATGCGGTGGTGGTCGACGACCTCGACGACGGGGACCTCCTCCAGGCCGGGAATGCCCTGCTCGGTCTCGTTGTGGTCGACGAGGATCATGCGGAACGGCGGCTCCTCCGCGAACGCCCGCTTGAGGAGCGTGCCCACGAGCCGCCCCTTCTCGTCCACGACCGGGAAGTGGTTGTGCGGGTTCTTCAGGACCGGCTTGCGGATGTCGTGGATGCGGTCCGTGTCGACGAGCACCTGCGCGCAGTGGTGCAGGGGGGCGTCGCCGACGGGGATCGTGAGGTCGGCCTTGGAGATGAAGAGCGAGAGGAGCTTCGCGGGCGAGAGCATCCCGGCGAAGCCGCCGTCCGCCGCGCGGACGGGCAGGGACGACTCGCCGCTCGCCTCCAGGACCTTCAGGGCCTCCACGAGCGGCTGCGACGCCCCGATCAGCGGCAGCGACGTGTCCATCAGGTCCTTCACGCGCACGTAGACGTCGCGCTTCGCCCTGAGGGGCTTCAGCCCGAAGTGGTCGAAGGCCCAGCGGGCCTTCTCCGGCAGGAGGCCTGCGCAAATGGCCTCGACGTCGCACGAGCCCGTGCGACGCCGAAGTTCCGCGAGCGCGTAGGCGCTCATCACCGAATCCACGTCGGGATTGCGGTGCCCGCAGACGAACGTCTTCAGCTTCAGCGGCAAAGCGTGTAGAGGACGCCCGCGACGACGGCGGAGCCGATGACGCCCGAGACGTTCGGGCCCATCGCCTGCATGAGGATGAAGTTCGTCGGGTCGTTGCCGAGCGAGACCTTGTTCGAGACGCGCGCGGCCATCGGCACGGCCGAGACGCCCGCCGAGCCGATCAGCGGATTAATCTTCTCCTTCGAGAAGACGTTCATGACCTTCGCCATGATGACGCCGCCCGCCGTGCCGACGCAGAACGCGACGAGGCCGAGCGCGAGAATCGCGAGGGTCGTCCCGGAGAGGAACTTCTCGCACGCGAGCTTCGAGCCGACCGAGAGGCCGAGCATGATCGTGACGATGTTGCAGAGCGCGTTCGACATCGTGTCCGCAATGCGCGAGACCGACGGGCCGACCTCCTTCGCGAGGTTGCCGAGCATCAGCGCGCCGATGAGCGGCACGGCCGACGGCAGCAGGAGCGCGCAGAGGAGCAGCACGATCAGCGGGAAGCAGATCTTCTCGATCTTCTTGACGGGACGGAGCTGCGGCATCTTGATGAGACGCTCGGCCTTCGTCGTCAGGGCGTTCATGATCGGCGGCTGGATGATCGGCACGAGCGCCATGTAGGAGTAGGCCGCCACCGCGATCGCGCCGAGGAGGTCCGGGGCGAGGCGCGACGTGAGCCAGATGGCCGTCGGGCCGTCCGCGCCGCCGATGATGCCGATCGACGCGGCCGCCTTCAGCGGGTCGCACCCGAAGAAGTCCTGTCCGAAGATCGCGGCGATGCCGAGCGCGCCGAAGAGCGCGAAGAAGATGCCGAACTGCGCCGCGCCGCCGAGGAGTGCCGCCTTCGGGTTCGCGATCAGCGGCCCGAAGTCCGTCATCGCGCCGACGCCCATGAAGATCATGATCGGGAAGACGCCCGTGTCGATGCCGAAGCGGAAGAAGTAGTAGAGGAAGCCGCCCGGCTCGACGATGCCGCCCTGCATCACGGGGATGCCCGACTCGAGGAAGGTGATGACGCCGTCATGCAGCATCGCCGGCGCGGTCACGCCCGCGAGCGGGCAGTTCGCGAGCAGGCCGCCGAAGCCGATCGGCAGCAGCAGCAGCGGCTCGAAGCCCTTCACGATCGCGAGGTAGAGCAGGACGAGGCAGATCGGGATCATGATGAGCTGGCCGACGCCGTAGCGCATGCCGCCCAGCACGTGCACCTCGTGGCCCTCGACGAACCGCCCGGTGTCGTCGAAGTAGCCGCCGTGCCACTTCATGTCCCTGTCGTAGTAGCCGTTGCGGTTCGCCGCCTGCGGCTTCGCCTCGGGGCGGTCGGCCGCGGCGAAGTTGCCCGTGATGTACGCGGGGGCCTCCTGCTTGCCGAACGAGCAGAGGCCCGTGTCGGCCCACATGTCCGTCACCTTGCCGAGCGTGACCATCCACGCCGGCTTCTCGTCGCCCGCGAACGCGGCGAGGCAGCCCGCCGCCACGAGCAGAGTCATCAGAAACTTCTTGTAGAGTAGAGACCCACGCCTCGGCTTCGCCGATGCGACTTCCCCCTCATCAAACCGGACGTGCGGATT
>CAKUGW010000178.1 GCA_934654805.1 uncultured Kiritimatiellota bacterium | reverse complement strand
CCGTCCGCACTTCTTCCTTTTTCCCTCTTCCCTTTTCCTTCCTCCCCCAGCAACACCCATGCTCTTCCCCGGTAGGCGTCAGTGAGGTGCCACGTGCCGACGAGCCGCGCGTTCGTTGGTCGCGTGTAGGAGATTGCCGCATTCGTCCGAACCGTTTCGGGGCGATAGCCGCGCACCACATCGTTGGACGAGAGGGGTGGGGTGTCTGCGACGCTTAACACGGAGGTGACGGAGTTTGAGAGGCACGGAGAGTTGGCAGGTGTCGTAGACGCGACAGTTGGGTCACCACCCTCAAAACCTTCTCCGTGTCTTCCTCCCTCCGTTTCCTCGCGGGCCCTTGCGGGCAGTTCACTGTGCTCACTGTCGCTTTGCGACCTTCCCTCCGAAACGCCTTGCGTTTCTTCGGCGCATGTGTCAGACGCCGTAGGCATCCCTTCAGCAAGCGTCGCAGACACCCCCTCCTCGGCTCGCGCCGATTCAGGTTGGTTCGTGGACACGTTCGTCGGCTTCTGCGCGAAGACCGTCGCGACAACGACCGCTGCCACAAACACAGCCTTGCCGGACGGCGGCAACCTGATGAACTGTTCAGACAATTCGTGCAGAAAATGCCTTGTCCGCACGGCAACCGCCACGGCGAGGCAACCGCCCGCGAGGGTCACACAAGCCCACACAAATGCCGATTCTTGAAAGATTGGCGCGACCATCACCGAATCTCCACGACGACACCCGGACGCCTGCCCTCGACGAGAACGACCTCGTCGGCCTTGGCGGCTCCCCGCCGCGTGACGCGGACGAGATTCCACGTCGCGTCCATCTTCGAACGCTTCAGGACGAAAGTTCGTTCTGCTTGCCCATCTGTCGGAACGTCCTCTTCCGTCTGGCAGTCTGCCGTCGTCGCGAAGCCGAACCATCTGCCGCAGTCAAAGCCAAAGGACAGGTCGTCTTCGTCAAGTCCGAGAACGCCGTCCCCGTTCGCGTCCGTCCCAATCGCCACCTCGACGCAGTTTGTCGGCGAGGCGTCGAGCGCAAGCGTGAACTCGATGCGGCTCATCGCCCCGAAGTCGACCGCAAACGGAATGTTCGTGGACGCCTCCGAAAGGGCGGCATCGTCAAACGGCAGCGGCTGGACGACCACGCCAAGCGCCGATAGGGGAAAGACGAGAAGTGCCGAAAGAACCTTCATGAGATGAATTATACCAAAGTTCCGAACAAGCCGCCCGGACTGCCATGTCATCAAGTTTGTCATTTCTTCCCCTTCGTCCAGTTGCAGTCGTGGCAGAGCATCTGCCCGTTCTCCAGCGTCGTCTGCCCGCCCCTGCACCAGGGCTTCACGTGGTCGGCGTGCATCTCCTCCAGCGCGAACCTCCTTCCGCAGAGGGGACAGACCCCGCCCTGCCGCTCGTACATCTTGAGCCTCTGCGCGTCGGAGAAGCCGCGCAGGTGAAGGTGCTTCTCCTCGCCCGTCAGCAGGTAGGGGATGATGCCTTTCTTGCTCTCCACCTCGTCGTCCATGAGCAGCTGCCGCGTCCGCTCCTCGATCTTCGCGACGTCCAGCTTCGCCTTGCCGTACTTCGCGTAGAGCGCGCCCCAGTCGAGGCCCTTCAGGATCCTCACGCGGTCGGACGTGTGCCTGAACTTGGCCTCGATCCACGTGACGACGGCGCTGAAGTGGCTCCACAGCTCGCTCGCGTCCGGGTCGTTCTGGTGGATGGCCATGAACTCGCGCACGGCCTCGTCCGTCCGTTGCCCGACGAACCACTGGATGGCAGTCTCCAGGCAGCCCTGCCGGTCGAACTCAGCGGCGACGTAGTTCTTCGCGACCTTCCGCGCCGGTGCGTTCCTCTTCGAGAACCACCGCTTGGCGTCCATCACCCACGGGCCGTGGTAGACGGCGTTGCGGATCTCCTGCCGCGACAGGTCCTTGCCCGCGATGTTGATGCGCTCGAACCAGCGGATCTTCTCCTCGTTCGTCCCGCTGCAGAAGTAGACCTTGAGCCGGTAGCCGAGGAACCGCTCGCGCTCCTCCGGCCCGAAATTGTGAAAGTAGCGCATGTCGTAGGAGAAGTCGCCGCAGAAGAACTGCCCGATGGAGACCGTGCGCTGCTGCCCGTCCATCACCTCGTAGCCGCCGTCCGCGCGCTCGACCCAGTACATCACGTTGAGCGGAAATCCGTTCATGATTGAGTCGACGACGGCCACGCGGTCCCTCTCGTCGTAGACGAACTCGCGCTGGTAGGGCGGACGGATGTCGAGGCGTCCGCCGTAGCCGAACACGCCGTCGTCCCCCTCGTCGCGGTAGCCGTCGACCAGCTCGCATATCGTCACGTCATGCATCTCGATCTTCATTTCTTCCTCCTAACAAGAACGCGCGTGAACGGCACAACAACTTCGCCATTGACCATCATGTACAGGTCTCCATCAACAGCGCCGCGCCCCTGCACTTTTTTGCGATAGTTCTTGTGTTCGGGACTGTATGGGCGGACACCACAGGCCAACCCAAGATTTGCAATTCCTACGCCAATGATTTCAAATTGGTCTGGGTTGTATTTGTCCATGAACGTGATTGGTACACCCATCACACCATCGTAATCACAAGGGATCTCGGAGGTTTTGTCAACGTTGATGGCATCGTAGTTTTCAAATTTCGGATACTCTTCCGGCGTGTAGTGCCGATAGAGCGGAATGTCCTCGTGACGTTTGTCATGTTCAAGGTTCGTGAACCAGTGGACGCCCGAAACGCGGATCATCCCGTCGCGGTGCTCGCCCGCTTTCGCGTAGTCCGTGTAATGCTTGTTGATGAAATAGCCCGCGCCGCCCTTGAACCCATAGCCAAGCCAGATCTCGTTCCGCATGACATACGGAAATATCTCCTTGTACTTGATGGCGTTTTGATGCCCGATGACGAGGAACTTCTTGTGGTGGCGCATCAGCAGCGAGATGAAGTCCCTGAACTTCGAAAACGGCGGATTTGTGCAGACGATGTCCGCTTCTTTCAGGAACGCGATGCACTCCTCGCTGCGGAAGCTGCCGCCCTGTTCGAGGATGCGCCGTTCGGGCGGGTTGGCCTTGCCCGTGTAGATGCAGCAGACGGCCTTCTCGTCCTTTCCCTCCGAGAACTGAAACCAGTCCTGGTTCCTGTAGCAGGTCGAAATGAGCTTCTTCAGTCCGAGGAACTCGAAGTTGTCGCGGAAGTAGAAATAGAAGTTGCTGCATTCGGGGTCGTCGCAGTTGCACAGCACCGTCGCGCCCCTGAAGTGTCTGCGGTAGTGCTTCACCTCGTTCTCGATGTCGACGAGCTGCGTGTAGAACTCGTCCTTTTTCGCATTTTTAGCCCCGTTCAGGTCGGCATTCTTGGCCATGAGTCTATCCTCGTTGCGCAACCGTGCCGCGAGGCCCGTCCCCGTGCATGAAAAGAGCGCATTTCCTGTTCATGCACTCCAGCGAAGCCCTTCCACAGGCCTTTGGTGAATACATGAAGAGAAAATGCGCCCAATAGGGCGCACCTTCACATACATGCCGTTCACCAATGAAAAATGTGGAAGTATTTCGCTGGAACAGCGTGTAGCGTCGATGCTACAGTAAATATGCGGTCGCGGGGTGGAGCGCGGCAGCGAGCCGTGTCAGTTCCCGACCTATAGGCCCCTCGGCGAACCAAGGGATAACGCGAATTATATCAAAAATGACACGTGGATGGCTTTACGACACATGACGATTTCCGCCCAGAGACACGCCTCTACCCCATCGGCCCATTCTCGGTGACGGCGACGGTTCGTTTGGGCGGAGAATAGGCAAGATGTCGATTCTTCGCCCGAAGGGTAGTTGCGGAAACTGATCAAAGAGTGTATAACTTGCGCAAATTCGTTCACTTATACCTGGTTGAGTATGATCATGTTCGTTGGTCGCGAAGAACAGCTCGGACAATTGAAAGACCATCATTTCAGCTGGCGAGAACGGCCTCGGCCGCCATCCCGAATGGGACCATTCGATCGTCGAGCGCAACGCGCGCCACGCCGTCTTCTA
>CAKUGW010000177.1 GCA_934654805.1 uncultured Kiritimatiellota bacterium | reverse complement strand
GGAAATCCGCACGTCCGGTTTGATGAGGGGGAAGTCGCATCGGCGAAGCCGAGGCGTGGGTCTCTACTCTACAAGAGGCTACTGAAACTGGCGGCGGCGGTTGTCCTGTCCGCCGGGCTTGTCGGAGGCGCGCGCGGCGCGGCGCCCGAGCTGTTCAAGGACGGCGCGTTCCACGTCGGCGTCAACTACTGGGCAAGCCATGCGGGCGTCTACATGTGGCGCGACTGGCGCTCGGAGCAGGTCGAGAAGGACCTGGACGATCTGGCGTCCTGCGGCATGACGGTTCTGCGCGTCTTCCCGCTCTGGCCGGACTTCCAGCCGCTGACGGCCGAATACACCTACGCGCAGACGTTCTACGAGTGGTCGCAGAACGGCAAGCCGCTCGCCAACTACGCCGCGGTGGACGACGAGATGATGCGGCGCTTCCGCTTCCTCTGCGACGCGGCGGAGAAGCGCGGCATCAAGCTGGTCGTGGGGCTGGTCACGGGCTGGATGAGCGCGCGCTGTTTCGTGCCGCCGGGGCTGGAAGGGCGCGCGGTGATGACGGACCCCGAGGCGGTCTCCTGGCAGGTGCGGTTCGTCCGCTATTTCGTCAACGCGATGAAAGACCACCCCGCCGTCATCGGCTGGGACCTCGGCAACGAGTGCAACTGCCTCGGCAAGGGGAACGCGGGCGACCTCTGGCGCTGGATGCACCACATCGCGAGCGAAATCCGCGTGAACGACCCGACGCGCCCGATCGTCTCGGGCATGCACTCGCTCGGCACGACGCGCGAGCAGAAGGCGAACATGCGCCAGCAGGCGGAGCTCATGGACGTCATGACGACGCACCCGTATCCGCTCTGGACGCCGAACTGCAACCTGGAGCCGTTCGACACGATCCGCAACGGCTGCCATCCGGCGTGCGAGACGACGCTCTACGCCAATCTCACGGGCAAGCCGGCCTTTGTCGAGGAGGCGGGGTCGATGGGCCCTGGCATCGTCTCGGAGGAACGCGCGGCGGCGACGATGCGCGTGCAGATGTTCTCTTCGTGGGCGTGCGGCATCCCGGCGTTCGTCTGGTGGTGCGCGTATGACCAGGACAAGCTGGACTTCGCGCCGTACGACTGGACGGCCATCGAGCGCGAGCTGGGGCTGTTCGCCGGTTCGGGGCGTCCGAAGCCGACGGCGCTTGCGATGCGGGACTTCGCCGCGTTCGTGAAGACGGTGCCGAAACTGCCGGCGCGGCAGGTGGACGCGACGGTCGTCGTTTCCGAACGCGAGCTCGGCTGGGAGTCGGCGCAGGGCGCGTGGCTCCTCTCGAAAATGGCGGGGTTTGACATCGCGTACGCGCGCGCGGAA
Organism: uncultured Kiritimatiellota bacterium; assembly: GCA_934654805.1. Taxonomy (GTDB): domain Bacteria; phylum Verrucomicrobiota; class Kiritimatiellia; order RFP12; family UBA1067; genus UBA1067. The sequence continues at coordinate 2,764 of CAKUGW010000177.1, read as the reverse complement.
GATCCGCTCCCGAACGCAGGCTTCTACATCCTGCCGTCCGGGACGGGCTACACGACCTATTCGCGCCGCGCCTGGCGGCGTCTGCTTGAAAAGGCCGAACGGGGGGCGACGGTGCTGATCACGCTGGGGGATGGGGCCGTCCTTTCCGATCTTGCCGCAGTGACGGGCGTGAAGACCGAGCGGCATTACGCGAAGCCGTCAAGCCGGACGGTCAGCTGTGCGGACGGCGCGTTCGCGCTCGCCGACACGCACACGCGCGAGGTGTCGTTGCTCGACGGCTGCCGCGCGCTGCTGACGGATGCGGACGGAGCGCCCGTCTTGACCGTCCGCGATTACGGGAAGGGCAAGATCCTGCTGTGCCTGGGCGCGCTGGAGCGCAAGGCCGCCCTGACGGGGTGGCCCGTCTATGCGGCGGCGGCGCGGGAGGCGGGCGTGCGGCGCCGCGTGGCGCGCACGGCGCCGAATCTCGGCCTCACCGAGCATCCGTGCGCGGACGGGCGGACGCTGGTCGTCGCCGTCAACTACGAGCCGAAGCCCGGCGTCTTCGACCTCAGGATCGACGGCGCGGTCGGCAAGGTCTGGCGGGGCGATCTGGAAGGCTCGAAGCTGACGCTCGGCGCAAACGACGCGGCCGTCTTCGAGGTGAAACGGGAAGCCGCACGGGATGCCGCCGCGGCGGTGCGCGCGGGGGAGACCGAGGGGCGACTGCCGCTGGGGGACGTGCGCGGCTTCGACTTCCAGCCGCCGTGGGGGTCGAACGGACGGGACATCTGGCTGGAGCGGTTTGACGCGGACGAATACCGTCGCCTGATACGGCTTGGCAAGAAGGCGTTCCCGAAGATGAACACGCTGCGCGTCTGGTATTCGCTGGACGCCTGGTACGACAACCGCGAACGGGCCGTCCGGAACATGCGCAGGGCGGGCGAGATCATCAAGTCCGAAGGGCTTTGGATGATTCCCGTCTACTTCAACAACTGGCATACGGTCCCCGACTTCGGCGGGCTCTCGCACGAGATCCTCGGCAGCGGCGCGGACGGCTGGCGCGTGCCGTTCGGCAACTACCTGACGGAGGTGGCGCAGGCGCTGGAGCCGCTCCAGGTCGTGCTTGTACATGACATCTGCAACGAGCCGCTGAACAACTGCCTGTGCTGGGAGGAGGGGACGGCGCGGATCCGGGACTTCGTGACGAAGATGTCCGACCGGCTGCATAAGGTCTCCTGCGCGCCCGTGACCGTCGGGTCGCAGGCCGGGCCGTGGAAGCGCGTGACGTGCGGCGTCGACTGCGACATCGACCTCTTCGCGCCGTCCGTCGACGTGATCAGCTGCCATCCCTACCTGGTGATGGGCCGCGAGTTCGGCACGCGCGAGAGGTACCTGGACTGGATCGTCGAGAAGGCGGCGAAGCACGGCAAGCCCGTTCTGGCGACGGAATGCTGCATCGGCGCGCCGACGGAGACCGGGCGGGTCGAGATCCTGCGGAAGGAGCTGGACGGGCTTGCTCGCCGCCGGATCGGCTTCGTTGCGCACGCCCTGACGCCCTCGCCCGTCGCTGACCTGCATGCGCAGAAGCCCGGCCAGGGGAACGGGTTCAACATGCCGTTCATGGACCTGGACGGGAACGTCCGCGAGGGGCATGAGGCGTTCAACGAATACTGAAGGCCGCGAGAGATGCGCGGAAGTGCCGGATTAAGCCGTTCCTCCCTTGTCCCGCTTTTCTCTGACAGGCTCTCGTGAAGCGGCGGACATCCGTCCGAAAGAGACGGCGGTTGTTCGCCGCTGGATCGAGAAGGGCGGCACGTTCGTGACAGGGCACGAGGGGACGGGCCTCGGCGCAGCGGCAGGCGAAGCGCGCCGTCGGGTTGCGCAATCTCGGAATAGATGCTACAATGTCACGACATGAAGCGACTTTCCGAACTGGTGCAATCCGGCGGGCGGTTTTTCCGCGAGATATCCGGGGACGATCTCGAACGGCTTCTCGCCTGTCTGTCCGCCCGGCGCGTCCGCATTGCGCAACGTGCGTTTGTCCTGCGGGCCGGCGAGCCCTCCAACCGCATCGGCTATGTCCTGCGAGGCGCCGTGCGCGTCATCCGCGAGACGGCGAGCGGGCGTCGCACGATTCTCCAGGAGTATCACGAGGGCGAGTCCTTCGGCGGCGGCTTCACCCTGCGCGAGGGCGACGTGCTGCCCGTGTCCGTGCAGGCGATTTCCGACGGCGAGGTGCTGATGATGGACAAGGCGGCAGCGCTGCGTCCGTGTGCCCGGAACTGTCCGGCCCACGCCCGTCTGCTGCGCAATTTCGTCTTCGTTCTCTCCAACCATTGCTACCGCTTCCAGCTTCGCTCGGTCATGATGGCCCAGCGCACGATCCGGGGGCGGCTTCTCACCTACTTGCGCCAGCATGCCCGCCGGCTCGGACGCCGGGAGTTCGTCCTCCCGTTCAACCGGCAGGCGCTGGCGGACTTCCTCTGCGTCGACCGCACCGCGCTTTCGGCGACGATTTCCCGACTCTGCGCCGAGGGGCGGCTCGCCGTGGACCACAGCCGATTCAGACTGCTGTCGTGAGCGAATGGGGGTGCGATTTCAATTCGCTGAAATCCTGGGCCGTTTCACGCCGCGCGCCCGAGCCGTGCGATTGTTGAACAAGGGTCAGACATGAGTGATACAGTCCGAGTGATACAGTCTCGTGATGAAATGAGAACATGACGCGGAAAATTCTCTGCGTAAACGACATGGAGACCGATGGCGTCCTTTGCCTGAACGCGGA
>CAKUGW010000176.1 GCA_934654805.1 uncultured Kiritimatiellota bacterium | reverse complement strand
TCGTGCGCAGCCCCGGCCCGTCGTGGACGGCCATGCGCTTGACGTCCAGCATCAGCGGCGTCTTGAGCGGACGCGACGGCGCGCGCCCCTCCCGCCCCCGGAATTCCGCCGTCATTCCGCATGCCTCCAGGTCGAGAGCCAGCGCCGCGCAGTCCGGCTTCTCGTACCGGCCCGCGTCCTCGTTGAAGACGGGGAAGAGCGCGTTCGCCTCCAGCGGGATCTCGCCGGCGTCGCGGACGCCGAAAATCGCGTTCAGGATCACGCGCCCCGCGTCTTCGGGCGTGTCGTCCGGGCTCCAGACGAGCATGTCGGAATGGACGGACGGCCGTCGCGCCGGAGCGACGTGCCTCCGCATCGTCGCAGGGAAGAGGCGGCGTGCGGGACGCAGAAGCCCGAAGAGGTTCGAGACGAGCCGGAGCGAGTCGTGCCGAACGGCCGTCGGAGAAACGCACGCCTCCGAGAAATCCGTCCCCGGACGAAAGCGGAGGCCGCGTTCGATCGCCGGCGCGGCGACCCACGCGCGTGCCGCGTCCGCGAGCGCGTGGTCGTCCTCGTAGAGACCGTCGACGTCGCTGTGGACGCCGGGGAAGAGCGCTTCCTCGACCTGTCCGCCCCGAAGCGGCACGTAGGCGTAGAACCGCCGTGCCTCGTGTTCGGCGACGGCATGGCGCGCGAACCGCACGTTTGGCGGGCAGACCTCCGAGACGGCGAGCCCCGGCGTCGCGTCCACCGTGTCCCAGAGGCCGAGGTATTCGACCTCGGCGCCGAGCCTGTCGAGCCACGCGGCGAAGTGGCGCGCGAGGAGCGCACCGCGCGAGAAGCCGAAGAGGAAGATGCGCGTCGGGGGCGCGCCGGAAGGTGTCGCCGCGACTTGCGCCTCGTACCACCGGCGCGCGCGGGCGAAGATCATGCGCCAACCGACGCCGGACGTCTTTCCGAGGACAAGCGCGCCAATATGCGCGCCCGGCCCGGCCTCAAGATGCCGCCTCTGCGCGTCGTCTTCAAGGCACGCCTCGTAGACGAGCGACACGTTCGTCCGCTTGCCGCGAACGCCTTGCCCAGTCCCCTCGAAGAACAGCGCGAGATTCATCTATTCTTCAGGAACTCCTCCAATCGCAGTCTAAGCGCCGCGCACGTCGAAGAAGGAGTGCCTCTTTTCTCCAGGGCTTCCAGTTCTCGTCTTTCAAGCCGACGAACCGTCGCCTCGTAAGCCCCCGTACAGAGGCTGTAACAGTTGGCCCAATCCCTAAATGCCTTTGCTTGCACGGCATTTGTCACACAGTTCCCCGCCATTCCGCTTGGAGGCCTGTCAATCGTCCCCAGCCTGTCCGTTTGGCCTCGTAACCACTTCAGCATCTTTAGATAAAAGCCCCACATGTCCGCCGTTGCCGAGGATGAGTCGTCGCCCAATGCCTCGCGAACATCAAACATAACCAAATCATGCACGGCACGGATGTTGCGTCCCTGATTGTAAAAGTCCAGTGTCCGCATGTCAAAAGACAGCATGCCGTCGACCCATTGACTGACGCGCACGTGACGTTCTTCATAACTCGGCAAGGCGCTGATTTCCTTTACGAGAGAGAGGGTTTTCTTCTGCAAATGGTCGGTTCCGCCGATTGGCGGCATGAACCTTGCGATGTCGTCATCAATCCGATTGCGAGGATTGGTGGATTCTTTGGGGTTGCCACAGCCGCTCACGAGAATCAGCATCAGCATGGTCACCACTGTTTTCATTCGTCTTCTCCTTTCGCTTGAACGCCATCGAGAAAGACTGTTCCGTCGATATCTCGCGTCACTTGATGGTGGAATTTTCGCACGCCGCTTCGTCCCGAATTTTGAATTGTCATCAAGCTTGTCACGCTTTCCGGGATTTCAGCTTCCGGCAAATCCCCCTGAATCCTGTCTTTCTCGCCCCATCCTGTGGGAATTGGCCAGAAGACAGTTCCATCCGTCCATCCGTACTGTAGTTCGGTCGTGAATTCGCCAGTGGGTTTCACACGTGGAATCTCCGAGTCGATTTCCGCATAATCAAGGCCATAGCCATTGTCCTCTTCGCTGACGTTCATCCAGCGCCCTGCACCATTCAATGTCGTGTGGCTTTGCAGCGAGACAAATTCGAGCCTATCAAAATATCCAGTGCGCTCACCTCTTTCGCAAGGAATCTCTTCAACTGCAATTTCGCTAAAACTAACGTCAAACGGCTTCAGGAACAGTTCAAAGCGCATCCCGATGCCACCGGCATGGTTTGTCGCAACGCCGCAGGTGACGGGCGTTACATTTCGGACTTCAATGCCCTCCGGCTCAACCACATGCAGGGACGGCACATATTCCACTCCCTGACATCTCGCAATTAAAGGATTGGCTGCGGCACGTAACGGACACTGGAACTGACGCCCTCCGTCCGACATTGAGCCACCACCTGAAGTCACCCATTCAACAGAAGGCGACGACGGATATTGGAAGCAATTCAATCGTTCACGTACCCCCAGCTTACGCCTGCCCGGACTTTTGTTCATCGGGGCTTCTGCAACAACATCAAACTCTAATCGAATCGCCGTCGCCTTGTCGATGGTCGTTTCCGTCCAGTCCGTCTCGTTCTCCGTGGACGTCGCCGTGACGACGATGTCGTCCTCGCCGCCGCTCGGCCTGACGGCGCGGTAGGTGTTCTTGAACGTGACCTCTTCGCCCGGCTCAAGGTCGCACTCGAACGGCAGGGGGCTTCCGCCGTATTGGACGAGGCCGTCCGCGCCCCGGATCTCGATGCGGACGTGCCCGCTGCGCGTGCCGCCGTAGGCCCAGCAGTCGAGCTCCGTCTCGGTCGACCGCCACGGGACGGTCTCGCCCGGCGCGTTCTCGTACTCGTCCTCGAAGAAGACGACGCGCTTCGAGAACGTCGCCGACGCGCCCGGCAGGGGCGGGTCCTTGTCGGGGTCTTGGTCGTCGCCGGGGTGGTCGACGCTTCCGCTGCAGCCGCAGGAGCCGCCGTAGGCCGGAAGCCGGTAGCCCTCGTATTCGAGGTAGCCCGTCGCGCTGCATCCGCCGCAGGCGCAGCTGTCGCCGCACGTGATTGAGAACGTGTAGTCGCTCCCGGAGACACGGCAGCAGACGTTCGTCCACGTGAACGCCCCGCCAATGCCAAAGGGCGTGACTTGCATGGTGAATGTCCGGGGAGGCTGTCCTCTGCGAGAAGGAAGAAGTAAGAGGGAAGAAGGAAGAAGTGCGGATGTGCCCAGTCTCTTGTGCTGGCCGGATATCTCTGTCGCCACGTCAGGACGTTGCCTCTCAGCACGTCTTCCCTCGTCCTTCGCACTTTTTCCTTCGATCCGAACGGACCAATGGAGCCACAATGCGGCCCCGTCTTCCTCCCACGAATCCTCGATGTCGTCGCTCGACTTACCGGCGACCTCGAACGGCATCGGGCACGTCACGCGGTAGGTCTTGCCGATGAGGAGCGTGACGCGGTTCGTCGCGTCCGCCTCGGCGATGAATGAGGGATCGGCGAGGTTCGACGCGCCGTCGCCCGTGAACGTCACCTGGGCGTTGGCCTGTCGCACGATGAGATCGACCCAGCAGTAGGCGTCCGCGTTCGCGCCCTCCGGCAGCGTCTGGTGCGGGCCGAACTGGGGCGCGTCCGCCGGTGCGAGCGGCGCGTCGTCCGCGCCGTTCGGGATGCCGTCGTCGTCCCAGTCGTCGGGGTTGACGCGGCGGTAGATGCGCTCGACGCTGTTCGAGCGCGCGATGAAGTCGCCGTTCGGAAAAAGTTCGAGCTGGGCGGTGACAGTGGAAAAGTGGAATGGTGGAACGGTTGAATGGTGCGAGGCGTCGGACATCCTTTCGCACCTTTCCACTTTTCCACTCGGCACCTTTCCATCTTCATACGGATTCCCCAAGAAGAAGTTCTCCCACGTCAGCAGCACCGAGCCGTTTGCGGTTGCCGCCGTCCAGAGGTAGGATTGGTCGTGCCGCGCGAACATCGGCGCGCCAATGACAAAGATCTCGTTCGAGGCGTTCCGCAACTGCGGACGCACCTTGCCCCACGTGTGCGCCCAGAGCGACGTCACGACATGGGGGCCCAAAGGAAAAGGGAAGAGGGAAGAGGGAAGAAGTTGACCGTCCGCACTTCTTCCTTTTTCCCTCTTCCCTTTTCCTTCCTCCCCCAGC
>CAKUGW010000175.1 GCA_934654805.1 uncultured Kiritimatiellota bacterium | reverse complement strand
GAGGACAGCCCTAACGGCTCAACACCCAAAGTTAGGATTTAGTTCTGGAATCCAAGTTTAGTTCCGGACGCGGCGTCCGGAAGCTGATGCTGGAGTGAAGCCCCTACGCGCGCCGGCCGCGCCGCACCACGCAGACGACGGCGACGGCCGTGACGAGCGCGGCGGCGGCGAACGCGACGGGCAGCGGCAGACCTCCGGGGACGATCCCCCAGACCTGCCCCTTCGTCGGCCACGCCCAGAAGATGAACGTCGTGATGACCAGGCACATGAAGACGCCCGGCAGCAGCGTGACGAGGGCCTTCCAGCCGCGCCCCAGCCGCAGCAGCCACACGGTCGCCGCGAAGAGCATCGACGTCGAGAGCAGCTGGTTCATCCACGCGAAGTAGTTCCAGAGGTGGCCGAAGCTCTTCGCGTCCCGGTTCGACCACGCGAGCAGCCCGACGACGACCGCCGCGAGCGGCAGGCACGTGAGGACGCGCTTCTTCAGGTTCACCTGGTCGACCTTCAGCTCCTCCGCGAGCGAGAGCCGCGCCGAGCGGAGCGCCGTGTCGCCCGACGTGATGGCGAGGACGACGATGGCCGCGACCGTCACGCCGCCCATCCACGGCCCGAGGAAGCGCTTGGCGATGTTGCCGAGGACGAGCGGTCCGGCGAGCGACAGGTTTTCCGGCTCCAGGTTGTAGATCGCGAGGGCCGCCGCCGCCCAGATCATCGCGATCACGCCCTCGGCGACCATCATGCCGAAGAACGTCGCGCGGGCCTCGCGCTCGGAGCGGCACGTGCGCGCGACGATCGGGCTCTGCGTCGCGTGGAAGCCGGAGATGATGCCGCAGGCGATCGTCACGAAGAGGCACGGGAAAAGCGGATTCGTCGCCTGGTAGCCGGCGAAGCCCGCGCAGTCGTTCAGGATCTCCGGCTTCTCGAACCCGGCGACGGCGAGCGCGACGGAGATCGCGAGGGAGCCGACGACGAGCAGCGCGCCGAAGACCGGGTAGAACCGGCCGATGATCGCGTCGATCGGGAAGAGCGTCGCGGCGAGGTAGTAGGCGAAGATGATCCCGACCGACCACCAGAAGACGGGCATCTCCGGGAACCACTGGCGGTCGATGAGCGTCGCCGGCGTGTTGATGAAGACCGTCACGCAGAGGAGCAGCGCGGCCATCATGATCCAGCCGAAGACGGCGGCATAGGCCGAGCCGAGGTGGTCGCGGATCATGCGCGGCATGTTCGCGCCGTTCGTGCGCAGCGAGATCATGCCGGCGAAGAAGTCGTGCACCGCGCCCATGAACACGCAGCCGACGGGGATGATGAGCAGCGCGACCTTGCCGAACTTGATGCCGAGGATGACGCCGATCACCGGCCCGACGCCCGCGATGTTCAGGAGCTGGATCAGCATGTTCTTCCACTTTGGCAGCGGCACGTAGTCCACGCCGTCCGGGTGGGCGACGCACGGCGTCGCGCGGTCGTCCGGCGGAATGAGCCGCTCCACGAGCTTCCCGTAAGTGAAGTAGCCGAGGACGAGAAACGCGATGCCGCCGAGGAACCAGGTCATGATGGTCAGTCCTTTTGAGTTTGACGAGACGGTCGAAGCGTGAAGACCGTGATCTCGGCGGGGTCGAGGAAGCGGAGCGGGAAGCCCGCCCACAGGCCGACGCCGGGGTTCACGTAGAGGGCCGAATCCCCTTCGCGGTAGAGGCCGCGCACGAAACCCTTGTTCAGGCGCGCAACGACGCGATCTATGAGCGGCGCGATGCCGCCGTGCGTGTGGCCCGACAGCTGCAGGTCGACGCCGTGCCGCGCGACGTTCGCGCGGAAGTTCTCCGGCCGGTGCTCCAGCAGGATGCGGAAGTCGCCCGGACGGCTTGCGCGAAAGGCCGCCGCCACGTCCGGCGTCGCATTCCCGTAGCCGCCGTAGTGGCTGACGACCGGGTCGTTCACGCCCGCCAGCGCGAGGCCGGGACGCGGACGCACACCGTCGTTCACGAGGAATCGGAATCCGTTCGCGCGATACCACTTCTCCCAGCGGAAGCCGTCCTGGTAGAACTCGTGGTTGCCCGTCACCCACCACACGCCGTCGCGCGCCCGCAGGCCCTTCAGCGGCGCCATGTCGTCCTTCAGGTAGGCGACCCGGCCGTCCACATAGTCGCCCGTGAGGCAGACGAGGTCGGCCTTCGCCGCGTTCGCGGCGTCGACGACCGCCCGCGTCCGCCAGCCGCGCGCCGCGCTGGAGCAGTGCAAGTCCGAGATCTGCAGGATGCGGTAGCCGTCCAGCCCGGCGGGCAGGTTCGGGAACGCGAGCTCGATTTCCTTCACGGGCGGCACCTTCGTGCCCTCGTACTGGCCCCATGCCGCGAGGACGACGGCCAGCGCGGGCAGGAGGAAGCGGCGCCCGCGCCGCGTCCACCAGACGAGGCTCAGCGCAACCAGCACATAGAGAATCGAATTGACGAAGTTCAGCCCCCAGACCAGGAGTTCCGGCAGTTCGGGCGAGAAGCGGTGTCCGCCCAGCGTCTCGAAGAGGACGAACTTCGACCCGCCCAGCAGAAGGAACATCGTCCAGAGGGCCTTGCCGCGCACGCCGAGGCGCGACGGCAGGACGAACGCCAGGAAGCCGAGGGCCGCGCAGGCCAGCGGAAAGGTGTTGATGACAAACGTCGTCGTGATGAACTTCATTTGCGGTACCGATGCGTCGACTCGCCGCGCAGGAGAAGCGCTTCCGCCTCGTCGACGCGGCCGATCTCGCGGATGCCGGGCGTGTCGACGACCATCGCGCCGGACGGCAGCATCACGAGCTCGCGCGACGTCGTCGTGTGGCGCCCCTTCCCCGACCATTCCTGGATTTCCTGCGTCGCCGCCCATTCCTCGCCCGCGAGCGTGTTGAGGAGCGTCGACTTGCCGACGCCGGAGGAGCCGATGAACGCGACCGTCCGGCCCGGCCGCACGTAGGCGTTCACCGCGTCCATCCCCTCACCCGTCACGGACGAGAGGCGGAGGACCGGCGCGCGGTCTGCGACCGTCTCCTCGAGCGCCGCGAGAAACGCCTCGTCGCCGTCCTGCCAGAGATCCGTCTTCGTCAGCACGACGACGGCCTCGGCTTCGCCCCTGTCCGCCGCGAGGTCGAGGTAGCGCGCGATGCGGTTGGTCGAGAAGTTCTCGTTGAGGCTCATCATGACGAAGAGCGTGTCGAAGTTGACGGCAAGCGTCTGCGACGTGCGGCGCGCGGTCGGGTCGCGGCGCTCGAAGCGCGAGAAGCGCGGCAGCACCTCGGTGATCAGCGAGTCGCCCCGGTCGTTGTAGCGGAAGCGCACGAAGTCGCCGGTCATCGGCTTCGGCGGCTCGGCGAGGCGCGCTTCCGAGACCTTCAGCCCCTTCATGTTCGCGGGCGCGGCCGTCTTCATGCGCGTGAACGCGCTCTTCTTCTTGCGCGCGAGGATCTCGCCCGTCGGCTGCTCGTTGCAGACGAGGTGGTAGTAGTCGCCGTGGGCGGAGACGATGCGGCCGATGCCCGGCTCGACCGGGCCCCGCCATCCGAACTGCTCAATGCGCGTCATGCCGTCCGAAACCCGCCCTCAAGCCTGATAGGGGCCCAGAAAAGCCTCCTTGAAGTCGTAGCCGCCGGCGAAGGCGTCGGCCGAATCGTTCTTGCCTTGGCCGATTCGGCGGCCCTCGACGAGGTTGAACATCATCTCGCCGATGTCCTCGGTGCAGGTGACGCCCCACTCGGTCAGGACTGTGTAGGTGAGCGGGCCGTACTGGTCGAGCGCGCGCTCCTTGAACTCGTCAAGGATGTCCTCGCCCGAAACGTGCTGCCCGTCCTCGCCGCTCAGGAAACGAACGACGTCCATCAGCAGCGCATAGGCCCGCGCGTTAAAGCGGCCGTCCTTCGCCACGATGTCCGCAAAGCTGTCCGAACTGAAGTCGATTTCGTCCATAAGCCGCCTTTACAACGGACGCACCGTCATCGTGAGGTTCTGCTGCGAGACGACCGCGACGTCCGCGCCCGCCGGAATCGGCGCCGTGGCCGTCGCCGTCCATTCGGCGTCGCCGAGGAGGACGCGCCCCGCCTTCGGCGGCTCGATCGCCTCCGTGACCTTCCCGACGCGCCCGACGTAGTCGTCCGTCAGCCCGCGCGCCGCGCCGTCCCTTTCGCCGACGAAGACCTTCTTCAGGGCGCGGCGCAGCAGGACGATGT
>CAKUGW010000174.1 GCA_934654805.1 uncultured Kiritimatiellota bacterium | reverse complement strand
CTCTACGGCCTTGGCTAATAGATGGGGGGGGGGGGGGTATTGGGGCCGTGCGCAAACGCGCCTACGCGGCTCCTGCCGCGCTTCACGAGGGCCTTGGACCCCGCGTTCGCACATGTCCTTTTCAGCGTCACGACGATATGATACCAAATTTTCTTGCCCCGCGCAACCCCTCACGCGCCATCAATCTGCGAACAAAACCATTTGACTCTGCATAAACATCTCGTCGCACCCTCTGACTACTCTTCGCAAACAACGTTCCGGATGAAAATCTTCCGCAGGGGATTTTCATTTTCTGCGTGCGCCACGCAACGGCAAGGTCACTCCGAGACGCTTCCGACGACATTGAAGCAGTGGAAACGGAAGCGGTCGGCGATTCCCGTGCGGCTCGTGACTTCCAGGACCGTCGCACCCGCACGCGCAAGCCGCGCCGTCGGACGGCAGGCGGGCAGCGTCGCCACGGCCGTCACCCGGCGGCGGTCGGTGTCGAACGGCAGCGTCCTCTCGTAGGCGTCGCCGTTCCAGAACGGACAGTTCCCGCCGTGATCTTTCGTGCGCGGCACGAGCACCAGCCAGTCGCGCAGTCCCGCGCCGACGCCCGCGAGCCGCACCGTCGCGTCGCCGAGACGCAGCTCGAGGTCGCCCGGCCTCTTGAGCAGCGAGACGACGTGCACATAGTCGCACAGCGGTGCGCTCGTCCAGGTCGGATGCTGCGGATCGCGTCCGGGTAGCGGTCGAAAAGAGCCTTGAGCGCGCGCCCGTGCTCGGCCGTGTAGAGCGCTTCCGCCGTGCGCGTCCACGACGGCGGGAACGTGCCCCACAGGTCGAAGACAATCTTCACGCGATGCATCTCGGCCGCTTCGCAGAGCCGGCGGATGCCGTCGTGCCACGGGTTGTCCGGCGACAGGCAGCCCGGATAGACGAGGACGCCGAGCGCGTCCAGCCCCGCCCGCGCGGCAAGGCTGGCCGATGCGCCCTTGCGCACCATCCGCCGAAGGCGGGGATTCCCCGACAGGAGAATGACGGCGCCGTCCGCGTAGAAGCCCTCCTTGATCGCCGCCCGGAAGCCGTCGGCCGCCTGCTGCGACAGCGGCTTGCGCGCCTTTTCGTCAAGGGAGAACGGCAGGCCGCTTATGCCGCTCCGAAGCGGCCGATCGTCTCGCGGCAGAGGACGCGCGTCTCGAGGCCGGCGACCGAGTTGCGGACGAGATCCGCGTCGAACGTCACGGCGCCCGCCGCCGCGACGAAGATGACCGTCGAGCCGCCGAACCTGAAATACCCCTTCTCGCCGCCCTTCACGTGCCGCGTGCCCACGAACGTCTGGACGATCGTCCCGACGCCGAACGCGCCGACGTCCACGAGCCAGAAGTCGCCGAACGCCGCATGGCCCTTCACGATCTGCCGCTCGTTGTCCGCATAGACGTCCGGGCAGCGCAGGATCGCAATCGGGTTGACCGAGTGGTACTTGCCCGGCACGACGCGCGCCGGCCCTTCCACCGTGCAGTCGCAGGGGAAGTGGAAGCGGTGGTAGTCGACGGGCGCCAGGCGGATGACCGCGACGTCGTAGCGGCCCGTCGGCGCCGCGCCGTCGAAGACCGTGCGCAGGGAGCGCGTCGCGCCCTTCAGGGGAAACGGCCGGTCCGCGTCCGCATCGAGGTACAGGCGAAGCCGTCCGTCTGCCGGGCTCACCAGCCCCTCGCCGAGTGGACGCGCACCGGGCTTCAGGTGGCGCGTGAAGAAGGCGTTGAAGGTCTCGTATTCCTCGACGGGCTTCTCCGCCTCTTCCCAGCGGCAGCCCGGAAGGGACGTCAGCGCCGCGATCTTCTCCTTCGACGCCGGCCGGTCGTAGCGGCGGCCCAGCCAGGCCGAGACGCGCCGCGAGCCGAACAGCGCGCACCAGAGCGTCCGCCCGAGCAGCGTCTCGTAGGCAAAGCGCAGCGCCTTGTCGCCCAGCACCGACTCGACGACCTTCTGGCCGGTCGCGCGGTCGACGTATTCAACGGGTTTCGCGTCTTTCATGTCAAGTCTCCTGCGTCAATGCCTCGGCTCACTGGGCGCCAGCATCCCGGTCAGGTCGACCGTCCGGACCTTCATGGCCTTTTCCATCGCCGCCGCGACGGCCCGGACGCCGCCGACCTCCGTCTCGTAGTGGCCGAGACAGTCCATCTTGAGGCCGCAGTTCTCCGCCGCGATGACCTCGCCCCAGTCCGCCTCGCCCGTGACGAAGCGGTCGCAGCCGAGCCGCTTCGCCTCCTCGGCGAACGCGCCCGCGCCGCCGGAGCAGACGCCGACCGTGCGGCCCTTCGCCTCGCCGACCAGCCCGATGAGGTGGCCGTGATACGAAAATGCCGGGCGCGCCTTCTTCAGCCCCAGCCGCTTCGCGAGCTGGGCGCTGTTGCCGAGCGTCGGGTGCGCGTCAAGCGGCAGGTGGCAGGCGTAGACCGCGAGGTTCGCGTCGAGCGCGGCCTTGACGACGGTGTAGACGCCGCCCGTGAGGCGCTTGACGCCGCCGCCCCACGAGATGCCGTGATGGACGACGAGCAGCTGCGCGCCCGCGTCCGCCGCCGCGCGGACGGCCCGCGCGCTCGCGTCCACGGCGAAGGCGACGCGCCGGATCTCCGCCTCGCGCGCCGACGCCGCCGTGCGCGCGATCTGCACGCCGTTGTTCGACACGTCGTCAAACGCCGCGACATCCAGCGTCGCGTCCAGCCAGTCGATGATTTTCTCGATCTTCACGGTTTCCCTTTCCCGGCTCGTTGAAGCTGACGCGGTATTATACCTAAAAATCGCAGTTGAGGGCAAGGGGGCGTGGCTATCTTCTCTCTGCGCGACAGTCGGTGTGGACGAACGGCCCGCTGCGGGCAGCAGTCCGCTCCGAGGTCTTTCGCGGGCGCCCGCCGCTTGCCGCGCCGGTCCCGCCAAGGCCGGCGAACACGGCCAGCGCCCACGGCAGGAAGAGTCCCGCGCGCGTCATTCGGGCCTCCCCGTCTGCGTCCAGCGGCCCGCGAAGTCGACGTTCTCGACGGTCGCCCTCCCGACCTTCCCCTTCGCCTCCAGGAACGGAATCGGCGCTTCCAGCGCGTTCGACATCTTGCAGTCGCGCACGGTCAGCTTGCGTACCTTCGCCGGCTCGTCGATCCGGAGCGTCGCGACGGGCACCGTCTTCTCGTCGCGGCTGAGGCCCTCGACCGTGAGCCGCCCGACGTCCACCGCGCCCTCGACCCAGACGAGCGGGAAGTTCGTGCGCGAGTGCGTTCCGATGTTCTCCGGCGAGAGCGTCTTCGCCGCGAAGGCGTCGCGGATCACGATGTCGTCAAAGACGCCGCGCGTCTTCCGGTTCCCGAAGAAGTGCGTCAGGCCCACCATGTACGTGTAGAAGCGCCCGTGGACGTTCCGGACCGTCACGCGCTTCAGGCTTGCGCCCGTCGAGAGCATCCGCACCGCGCTGTGGCAGTAGCCGGCGTAGAGCCCGTCGACGTCGACGTCGGTGATGTCGCCCTCCTCCTGCGCGCACTGCCCGTCGTTCGCGTTCAGGGCCACCATGTCGTCAAAGCACGTGCCGCGCAGGTTCGAGATCTTCCCGTGGTGGCACCAGCCGTCGAGATGCACGCCGTCCATGTTGAGGAAGATCGGGTTGCACGTCGTGTAGTCGAACGTGAGGTCGTCCACGAGGAAATAGGACGTGCGGCAGAAGGCGAGGCCGTAGGACGTCGGGTTGCGGACCGTCAGGCCCTTCACCGTCATCCCCTCCACGTGCGAGAAGCGCATCGCCATGCCGAAGAAGAAGCCGTTCTCGTGCCTCGGCGGCAGACCGCCCGCGCGCGGCGGCGTGCAGTGCCGGAGCTGCTGGGGGTTCGGCGACTGGTCGAGGTTCGCCATGTCCCAGACGCCGCCCGTGAGCGCGATGCGGCGGTCGCTTCCGCCGACGTAGCCCCTGTTCTCGACCATCGGGCAGTCCGACCCCGGCGCGAGGCGGACGACCGAGAAGCGGTCGAGCCGCAGTTCGGTGTCCGAGCCGATGCGGAGCGTCCGCGAGATGCGGTAGTGTTTCGCTGGCGGCGGCAGGTAGACGCAGGGCGTCCCGGAATCGAGCCGCGCCTGGATCGCCGCCGTGTCGTCCGTGACGCCGTCGCCCGCGAGCGGCGGCAGGCGCCCACCCGCCGCCAGCGCCTCCAGCGTCACCGCGCAAGCCGCCGCAAGAATCATCCGTCTTGTTCTCATCTGCCTGTCCTTCCCCTTACGTGGTCCTGAAAGTAGAGGCCCGTGCCGCGCTTCAGGTGGTAGCGCGGCAGGACGTCCCAGCACCCCGGAACCGCCATCACGTCGTTCGCCTCGAACGCCGCGCGCGGCGTCTCCTCCAGCGCCTTGCCCTCCTCGAACCTGAACTGCCA
>CAKUGW010000173.1 GCA_934654805.1 uncultured Kiritimatiellota bacterium | reverse complement strand
GGACAGCCCTAACGGCTCAACACCCAAAGTTAGGATTTAGTTCTGGAATCCAAGTTTAGTTCCGGACGCGGCGGCCCCTGCGCAGACGAGGCCGGCGCCGTAGAGGGTCAGGGTCGGGTCGATGACGAAGGGGAGGTCGAGATCCTTCAGGGCCCAGCGGGCGAAGCCGCCGGTCGCCACCAGCTTGAAGTCTTCGCGGAAATTGCGCTGCAGGGTCGTGACGATCTCGCGCACCATGCCGCGATAGCCGACCAGCGCGCCGAAGCGCATGGCCTCTTCCGTCGAGCGCCCGATGCGCGGGGCGCGTCCGCGCCCCAGCTCCATGCGCGGCAGCTTCGCCGTCCGCTCGAAGAGGTAGTCGCGCATGAGCGGGAAGCCCGGCGCGATCACGCCGCCGCGCCAGACGCGATCCGACGTGACGACCGCCGCCGTCAGCGCCGTGCCGAAGTCCATCACGAGAACGGGCGCGCCGTAGCGCGACACCGCCCCCGCCGCGTCCGCCAGGCGGTCCGCGCCAATCGTCTCCGGGCGAGGGTAGGAGATGGTCAGGGATGACGGACGGGGGATGAGACGTGAAGACCGAGACGTGAGAGACGAACCGCAGGCCGCCCTTTGTCCGCTGTCCTTTTTCCTTTGTCCCGGCTCCGCCCGTAAGCCGACCGCCGTAAAGTCGCGGCAGGAAAGCTGATGGAACGGGAGGCCGAGCTTCCGAGCTGAACGCCGCCACCGCGCATCTTTCTTCGGCACGACCGAGACATAGGCAATCCCATTCAATGACCCAAAATCAAGCCTGCCGCACGTCTTCCCACTTCCCTCTTCCTTTTTCCTTTTCCCTTCTTCCTTCTTCCTTTTTCCTTCTTTCCTCTCCCTTTCCCCCAGGCTCTCCAGATCCATCACCCCTTCGTCATAATGGCCGACATGACTCACACGGCCGTCGGTCCAGAGACCCACGGCCGTGGAGGTGTTGCCGACGTCGATGACGAGCAGCTTCACTTGCGGTAGCCGCACCACCAGAGCTGCTGGGCGCAGAACGTCTTCACGTAGTCGTCCTTCGCGGCGTCACGTGCGCGTTCCAGCGCGGCGACCCAGACCTTGCGGAAGGCCGGCGCCTTGGGGCATTTCGGGCACATCACGAGCTGCGAGACGCAGGCGATCTGCGTCAGGACGAGCGGATCGCCCGTGTAGGCCGTGCCGACCTGCGCGAGCAGCGCGTCCGCCGCCGCCGGCGACTCGACGAACTTCACGAGCGTCTCGGGCTTCGTCTGCTCCGCCAGCTTCGCGTCGTTGGCGTTCTGCCACTCGACGGCCGTCTGGACCTTCTGCCCGGCCTTTTCGTCCGGACGGATGTCATACTCGTTCTTCTTCGCCGTTTCCTTCGCCGTCGTGCAGGCGACGAGAAGCGACGACGCGAACAGGGCCAGAATAAGCTTCTTCATGTTCCTTTCTCCTTGTCCGTTTCCGTTCAGGCCTTGAAGAACTCGGTCTTCCACGGCTCGCGCAGGTGGTCTTCCTGGTAGAGGAAGCGGTTGGCCGCCTCGTCGCCCGGCGCGCGCAGCGCGACGGGGTCGAACGCGAACCCGCGCCCGAGCCGCTCGGCGGCGATGGCGAGGTTGAACATCGTGCAGGAGCGGAAGCCCGTCTCCTCGTTGAGGCAGAATTTCCGGCGCGTCTTGCAGGAGTCGATGAAGTCGTCCTGCTGCTTCGCGGGCTCGGGCAGGCCGGCGAGGATCTTCTGCGTGTCCATCCGGTTGCCCTTCGCGTCCTGAAGGCCGAAGAACTGCTTCTCAGCGACGTCCGTATTCGTCCAGCCGCCGTTGATCACCTTGCCGTCGAGCTTGCCGACCGGCCAGACCGTGACGCCGTTCGCCCCGCGCAGCAGCGGCTCGTCCTTGAGCGACTCGTTGCCGTCAAGGACGACTTCCGTGCCGTCGGCGTAGGTGAGCGTGATGCGGTCGAAGCGGCCGACGATCTCCGGGTGCTGCTTCGGGCCGACGTAGTCGATCTTGACCGGAGACGTCTCGTCCTTGCAGAGGAGGTACTGGAGCGGATCGAGGTAGTGCTGCGCCATGTCGCCGAGCCCGCCCGAGTCGTAGTCCCAGTAGCCCCTGAACGTGTTGTGGCAGCGGTGCGGACTGTACGGCTTCCACGGCGCCGGGCCGAGCCACATGTCCCAGTCCAGCGACTTGGGGCATTCCTGCGGCGTGAGGTTGACGTTCCCGGACCAGAAGAACTTCCAGCTGAAGCCCTGCCCCGCGCCGAACGTGCACTTCAGCGGCCCCTTGCCGAGGAGACCGCCCTCCACGACCTGGCGGATCGGCTTGACGGTCGTGCCGAAGCCGTAGAAGCCGCCCTGGAAGCGGAACCAGGTGTTGAGACGGAACATCCGCTTCTTCGACATCACGTAGTCGCGCACGCGCACGCCCTCGCCGAGCGTGCGGGTCATGGGCTTCTCGCACCAGATGTCCTTGCCGGCGCGCGCGGCCATCACGCTCATCGTCGCGTGCCAGTGCGGCGGCGTGCAGATGTGCACGATGTCGACGCCGGGGTCGTCCAGCAGCGCGAGGAAGTCCCTGTACGCCTTGACCTGGCCCCAGCCCTGCTTCTCGGCGCAGGAAAGGCCCTCCTGCACGTGGAGCTGGTCGGGGTCGCAGAGGCCGACGAGGCGAGAGCCCTTGAACGGCAGGTGGTTCTCGCTGTGCGCGATCGAGCCGAAGCCGATGAGCGCGCGCGTGAGCTGGTTCGACGGGGCCGTCGCGCCCCAGAGGACCTGCGCGGGGATGATGTTGAGCGCGCCGAACGCGGCCGACGCCTTCAGGAAGTCTCTTCTTGAGTTCTTCATGGTCACAGCTCCTTGATGAAGATGTTGCGCCATTCGGTCGGGTCTCCGTGGCACTGGAGCTCCAGCTGCTCCACGGGGAAGATCGGCCGGCTGCGGTCCCAGAAGTTCTCGAGCGTCACGTTGTCGACGACGAGCGCGCCGTTGAGCCACACCGAAACCTTCTCGCCCTTCATGATCACGTGGAAGCGGTTCCAGTCGCCGACCGGGCGGTCCGCGACCTTCAGCGCCTCGGAGGGGTTGCCCGTCTTCTTCGTCTGGTTGTTGTAGAGGCCGCCGGAGCCGATGCCCCACTGGTTGTGCGCGTCCCAGACCTGGACCTGCGGCGTGCCGCGGAGGTAGAGGCCCGAGTCGCCCGTGATGGACATGATGCGCCAGTCGGCCCACAGCTCGAAGTCCTTGAGGTCCTTCGCCGTCGCGAGCGAGTAGCCGCCCTTGTAGCCGTCGAAGAAGAGGTTGCCGTTGCGGACCGACCAGTGCGCGTCACGCTGCGCGTCGGCCTTCTTCTGCATCTCGGCGCGCTTCGCGGGCGTCGCCGCCTGGCGGACGATCGGGTTGTCGAACTTCTCGTCCGTCGTCACGCCCTTCCACATCTTCTTGAGCTGCCTGGGGCAGCCGTCAAAGTACGTCGTGAAGCCGGCCGGGGCCTTCATCGCCTGCTTCGGGCATGTCTCGCCCATCTTCGCGTCATCCGGGAGCTCCTTGATGCGGATGTTCTTCCACTTCACCGCGTGCCCGTGCCCAAGCCAGCCGATGTGGCCCTTCTCGTTGTGGAGGCCCGGGTGCTTCCGCCCGTCCGGCGTGTCGCCGTCGCCCTTGAACGCCGAGACGTCGGCCTTCGTGACGAGATAGCCGTTCAGGTAGACCTCGATCTCGCTGCCGATGACCTTGACCTCCTCGAAGTTCCACATCCCCGGCTTGCGCACGTAGCTGCCGCCGCCCGTGAAGTTCGCGTCCTTGCCCCAGACCTGCTTGCCGACGTTGTCGCGGCGGCACGGCACGACGCCGTACACGGAGCCCGTGTACTGGTAGGGCTTGAGCTTGTCGCGCTTCGCCGCCGCGTCGTAGTAGGCGCTGCCACCGTCGTCGAGGAGCTGCAGCTCGCACATGCCGTGGTACGCCGCATCCACGTCCGGGCCCGGCGTGCGGATGCCGAGGCCGTTGTTGCCGTTCTCCGGCATCAGGAACTCGAAGCGCAGGATGAAGTTGCGGTATTCCTTCTCCGTCAGGAGGTTGCCGCGGTCGCCCTCGACCTTGCGGTCGGGGAAGCACGCGAGCACGTTCTCCTTCTTGACCGTCCCGTTGTTGAGCTTCGTCTCGACCGTCTCGACGCCGTACATCTTCGACCCGAACCAGCCGGTCAGGTCCTTGCCGTTGAAGAGGCTGACGAAGCCCTCGTCGACCGTCTCCGGGTACGCGCCCGCGCAGGGCCTCGCGCACGGCGTCGCCTCGCAGGGCGCCTGGGCGCATTGCTTCCCGGCGCAGCGCGTCCCGGCGCACGTGTCGTCATCCTGGCAGCAGCAGCCGCCGACCAGCGCGGCAGCCGCCGCCAGCAGTGTCAGTTTGTAGAGTAGAGACCCACGCCTCGGCTTCGCCGATGCGACTTCCCCCTCATCAAACCGGACGTGCGGATTTCCC
>CAKUGW010000172.1 GCA_934654805.1 uncultured Kiritimatiellota bacterium | reverse complement strand
TCGCTCTACGCGCCGCCCGCCGCGATCGAGGCGCTGCTGCCCGTCGTCGACATGTGGCTGCCCGACTACAAGGCGCACGACGACGGGCTGCACGTGAAGTGTACGGGCGTCTCGAACGCCGTCGTCCGGCGCAACCTCGAGCGCCTCGTCGCGGCCGGGGCGAGGCTGGAGGTGCGGTGCCTCGCCGTGCCGGGCCTCACGGACGGGGAGGACCTCGCCGCGCGCCACCGCTATCTCCGCTCGCTCGGCGTTCCCGACGGGCAGGTCGTCGACCTCGCCTACCACGACTACGCGCGCGCAAAGTATCGCGCCCTCGGCATGCGGGACACGATGCCGCCCAGGCCGCGCTGAGGCGGCGCACGGCGCAGGCGCCCTAGGATAAGAAGTGACCCCAGTGGAGGGGTTCGAGTGGTGGGGTTGGAGGGGCCTGTCCCCTCGTGGATGCGGGGTCTGTCCCCAGGGTTGGCGGGGCCTGTCCCCATGTTGGCAATGTAAAAACGCGCAGAAACAGTCTGTTTCGTGAAGTTATTTTTGAAATGAGAATATGCTGCGGAAAATTCTCGGCTGCCGCGAACCGGCGAATGCGTCCACGGATTTCACGGGTTGGCACGGATTGGGAAGGGGGCTGGCTGCGAATCGACGCGAATCGGCGCGAATCTCAATTCGTGAAAATCCGTGTCAATCCGTGGACAAGGCCACGGTAGACGAGATGCCTACGGCGTTTAACGCGAATGAAAGTGATGAAAATGCGCGCTTCGGAGCGCTGAAATGCTGTTTTTTAGAGCGGACGGAAAGCCGTTGGCGCCTTTCTGCGCCCCTCAAAAAAGTTGACATGTCATTTGCTCCACAACGGGGAATTTTATGATATAATGGCGGCACTTGCATCGAAAGGATGCGTAACCCAACAAGTCAAAACGAGAAGTCGAACTCATGAGAACGAAAAAGCGTCTGATCAGGAACAGGGTCGCCCTTGCCGGCGGCCTGTTCGCCGGGGCAATGGCCGTTCAGGCCGACACCGTCCTGTGGGACTGTCCGCTGCCGCGCGGAAGCGTGTTCATCCTGCGCTGAAAGGAGCCTTGAGGAATGACGAGATTCCCCTTCATGTCCTCTTGGACGGCCCTTGCGTTCCTGCTCGGCGGCGTCCGGCTGGCGTCCGCCGCGCCGGCAGGCGCCTGGCGGACGCTGCCGATCAACGGCGGCGGATTCATCCAGTCGGTGGAGATCGCGCCGTCCGACCCGAACGTCTGGTATTCCTACGTGGACGTGGGCGGGCCGTACCGCAGCGATGACGCGGGACGCACCTGGCGGCCGCTCCACGGCAACATGCCGCAGACGCTGCGGAACTGTTTCGCCGACCATCTCCGCGCCCTGTCGGTCGATCCGCGCGATGCCGACCGCATCGTCTTCGCCTCGGGCCGGCTGGTCTGGCAGAAACCCGCCGGCGTCTACGTCTCGCGCGACGGCGGACGAACCTACAGCCGCACGCTGAAGGCGGATTTCCACGGCGAAGGGCCGTTTCGGTTTTCCGGCCGGGCGCTGCGGCGCGATCCGGCGAATCCCGACCGCCTGCTCGCCGCTTCCGACAGCGACGGCATCTTCCTCTCGCGTGACGGCGGCGACTCATGGGTCTCGTGCGGCGTCGACGGGCATTGGTTCGTCGAGGTCTGGTTCGATCTCGCCGTGCCGGGGCGGGCCTACGCCTGCGCGCCAGTCTGGCCGAGCCCGGAAAACGACGGCAAGACATACGGTCTTTTCCGCAGCGAAGACGGCGGCGTGACCTGGAAGAAGGTCGCCGACGATGCGCCGTTCGAGATGACGCAGGTCGCCGGGCGGAAGGAGCTGCTCGGCATCTTCCGCGCAGAGGGCGGCAACGAGCTGCGCCGGTCGCGCGACGGCGGCGCGAGCTGGTCGCCGTTCGCGGAGGGGCTGCCCGGCAAGACGCGGTATCAGGCCGTCGCGGCGGGCCCCGACTTCTACCTGACGACGGACTGGGACGGCCAGCTCTACCGCCGTGCGGCGTCGGATCTTGCGTGGCGGGAGGTGCCGACGGAGCGCCTGGAGATGTCCCATCCCGAAAAGGAAAACGGAATCGCCGGGCGGGACGGGCGGCTGACGAAGCCGCGCTGCTGCACAAGCCGCATCATCGTCGATCCGAAGAACCCGGACCACATCCTCACGACGGACTGGTTCCAGATCTGGCAGACCTTTGACGGCGGGCGCACGTGGCGGACGGCGGCGGACGGGATCCATCCGCTTGTGCCGTTCACCATCGCCTGCGACCCGAATTCGCCTGACAACATCAGCTACGGCTGCGCCGACATGGGGATGTTCAACTCGCAGGACGGCGGGCGGAGCTACCGGAAGGAGCACAGCATCTGCGGCGCGAACTCGATAGCGTTCTGCTTCCGCGCGAAGCACCGCGCCTACGCCGTGGGCGGGAAGGTCGGCATCCAGCTGATCATCACGGAGGACGGCGGGCGCACGTGGCGGTATTCGGCGGGGAGGGGGCTGCCGGCGCTCGGGCAGAAAGACGGGCAGCACGGCATCTACACGGTCGCGGTCGATCCGGCCACCGACTGGCCGTACCTCTGCGTCTCGGGACGCGTCGCGCCGGGCGCCGGCGGAATCTACCGCTCGAAGGACGGCGGCGACACGTGGGAATGGTTTGCGCGCGGCATGGACGGCGACGAGCGCTCCTACAAGGCGAGCGAGTTCGAGTTCGGCGGCGCGGCGCTCTGGCCCGACCAGCTCGTCTTCGGCCCCGACGGCAGCGCGCTCACCTACCTGCCGTACACGGGCAAGATGTATTGCCTGGACAGCAAGGCCGGGGAATGGAAGAAGCTGCCCTGCTTCAACAAGGGCGGCTGCTTCACCATCGCCGCCGACCCGTTCGCGCCCGGACGTTTCCTGATGGCCTGCAAGGACTTTGTCATGGAGTTCACGGACGGCGGACGCAAGGTCAACTGGCAGCTGGCGGGCTCGAAGGGCCTTGGCTACGCGATCGCCTTCGACCCGTTCACGCGGGGGCTCGTGGTCGCCTCCAGCTCGGACGCGCAGGACGTCTGCGTCTCGACGGACGGCGGACGGCACTGGACGTGCCTTCAGCAGGGGATGGACGTGCCGACGGGGACGCAGCACAAGCTGGTCGCGGACCGCATGCGCCTGTTCCTGCTGACGCGCGGCAGCGGCGTCTGGACGCGCACGCTGACGCGCGGCGCCGACGGCGCGATACGGTAAGGCCTGGCCGGGAACAAAAGGGGCGAACGTCAAGACGGAACGGACAAAAGGCGCAACATGAAGATGAGAAGAACAAGAGGATCTAACGTAAAAACGGAAAGACGGACTGCCGGGCTGGCTCTCCTGCTGGGCGCGGCCCTCGCAACGTCCGGATTGGCCGAATCGCTGTCGTTTGTCGGTTCCTGCACGCGAAATCCGTTCGACTACAAGGTGGGCGACGAGATGACGTTCGCGATCACGCTTGTCGATCTTGACGCGGCGAAGAGGCCCGTGCCGGGCCGCCGCCTCGTCTGGAAGCGGCAGGGCGACGACGGGCGCGTCGAACAGGGCGAGGCGACGAGCGACCGTCCGCTGGTCGTGAAGACGCGGTCGGACAAGCCCGGCTTCGTGCGGCTCACGGTCAATGTCCTTGACGCGGACGGACATCGGGTGCGCGACGCGAAGCGGGGCGGCGATGTCGTCTGGGACGGCGGCGCCGGCGCGGACGTCTGGAACATCGCGTGCCAGCCGATTCCGGACGACTTCGACGCCTTCTGGGACGCGCGGGTCGCGGCGCTTTGCGCAACGCCGGCGCGCGCGCGGCTGACGCCGCTGGCGTCGCCCTCCGACAAGGTCTGTTTCGCGAAGTTCCGCGTGCCCCTTGAAGGCGACGAGTGCCCGGCGCAAGGGCTCGTGGCCTGGCCGAAGGGGGCAAAGGACGGGCAGCTGCCGATCGAGGTCTCGTTCGACGGCTACGGTTTCCATGCGACGAGCCTGTCGGCGGCTCGGGCGGCAGAGGGCGACGGGCGGATTCTCCTTGCGGTCACGCGACAGGGCGAGGACCCCTGCCGGGACGCGGCCTATTACGAGAACATCCGCACGAACGTCTGCCGGGACTTCTGCTTTCGCAGCAACGACGGCGCGCCCGAGAAGACGGACTTCTGCCGGATGCTCCTGCGCGGTGCGCGGGCGCTTCAGTGGGCGAAGACGCTGCCGCAGTGGAACGGCCGCGACATCCTTGCGAAAGGCGGTTCGATGGGCGGTTACCAGGCGCTGGGCGTCGCGGCGCTGGACGCGTCCGTTTCGCGCGTCGAGGCGTTCATCCCGTGGTGCGCGGACTTGGCCGGCGCGGCCAAGTTCGGGCGCCTGGGCGGGTGGACGCCTGCCTGGAGCCCGGCGCTCGACTATGTCGCGCTGGCCAATCTCGCAACGCGCGTGACGTGTCCGGTCGCGCTGGAAATCGGTCTTGGCGACTATGTCTGCCCGCCTTCGGGCGAGACGATCCTCTATCGGA
>CAKUGW010000171.1 GCA_934654805.1 uncultured Kiritimatiellota bacterium | reverse complement strand
CGAGCGGATCCGTGAGATCGAGGCGAAGAGGCCGGGCCTCATCGCGGTGGCGCACGAGATGCGCCACTGAACACACTGAAGCCGCTTCGCGGCACACAGAAGACGCAGGACTCCGAGGCCCCCGCCACCATGCCCCTGCATCCCCAACACTTCCGTGTATTCTGTGACGGCCGTAGGCCGTTCAGTGTGTTCTGTGGTAAAGTCAGGGGGACGAACGGACGCGACAAGCGCGTCCCTCCCGCCTATCCCCGGCGACGGCCCAGCCCGGCACGACAGGCTGGCGCTGGGTGCTTGAGGTTGTTGGCGCGGCGCGGGAACGCGGACAAGATGGTATAATACGCGCATGAGTTTCAAGGAGAAGGCAGGGAAGAGGGTCGTCCTCGTCGGAACGTACCGGGCGGGGCAGCTGGAGCGCTGGCCCGGCTACTACAACTATCCCCTCGACGCGGACGATGCGGTTGACGCAGGGGCGGCGAAGCGGGTCGACGAGATCTGGCTCTTCAACGGCGCGAGGGACGGACGGTATTTCGCGGCGGAATTCGTCGGCACGTGTACGCGCGACGAGCTTGTGCGCGACTGGGGCTATCCGGCGAAGGGCGCGGCGCACGGCGAGAAGTACCTGCTCTACCGGATCCAGCCGGCCTATGCGCCCGAGAACGCGCCGGACGCGCTTGCGGAGGAAGTCGAGCGCGTGATCGTGCGCGCGGCGGACTTCGCGAAGCGTTCGCCGAAGATCGCGCGCGCAATCAAGGCGTATCTCGAATCGTCCGACCGAAACGTCCCCGGCCTCGCGAACCGCCTCCCGTCGATCCTCCTGCAGGTGCCGCACGCGGCCCTGTGCGTCTGCGAGCCGGGCGTGCAGATGGAGTTCTTTTCCTTGCTCTCGGATTCCGCCTTTTACGCGCATGGGCGAGTTGATTATTTTGTTGGCGTGCCGAAGGAGAAATCGCTTGCCGAGTTGTGCGTTCAGCATCAATCGGAGGCAAACGGTTTCACGCATGTGGATTGCTTCAGTGGCGTTGGCGGATTCTGCACGGGGCTTCATGCCGCCGGATTCACGACAAAAGTCGCGATTGAGAAAATCCGTTCCTGTGTCGAGACGTATGAGGCCAACCATCCGGAAGTCCGCGTCATCAACGAGGACATCTGCAAGGTCAGGGCAGAAGACATTCTTCCCTATTGTCCAAAGGGGGGTGTTGATCTTGTGACGTCGGGAATGCCCTGCGAGACGTTTTCAACCGCCGGAAACACGTCTCGGAGTTTCTACGATGAACGGCAGTTCCTGTTCCGTCAGGGCATACGGGTCGCGCAGATCACGAACGCCAAGTTCCTGCTGTTCGAGAACGTGCCGGCCATCACGACGAAGACGACGGAAAAGGGGTCGAAAGACCTCATTGTGGACGTGTTGAAGGAGGAAATTTCGAAGGCCGGCTACGGAAACTTCATTGAGGTCGTGCTGGACGCGACGAAGTTTGGCGTGCCGCAAAAGCGCAAACGCTATTTTGTCCTTGGCACGAGGTTGAAAAACGTGTCTTTGAGCAAGCCTCGGCCTTTTGCCGCAAAGGCCGTGACAGTCGGAGAGGCGTTTGACGATTTGCCGTCGGTGACGCCGAATACGGGTGTCGAAGAAACGCATTACCTGCCGCGTTCAAACACATTCACGGAATTGATGCGTGACAATTCGTTCTGGCGGCGAGAAGGAACCCTCAACGAGGGCCGTCTCTCCTACCAAATGCCGATGAAGCATCGGCCGGCGACGTTGGAGCGATTCGGACTGCTTCGCCCCGGAGAAGGGCTTCGCGAATTGTTTGAACGCTACACAGGTCGTGCACGCGAGGCGCTCCAGTCTCGCCGCGTGCTGCCGAAAAAGATGTTCATCAAGAGGAATTATCGATTGCCGGTCGAGATGCCGTCGCCTTGCGTCACATCCCACTGCCTGGACGAGTTCGTGCATCCAACGGAAAACCGCGCGCTGACCGTGCGCGAGTGCGCACGGCTGCAGTCCTTTCCTGATTCGTATGATTTCGTCGGAGGTCCTTATATCGTGCCGCACATCGACCGCGAAGTCCAGGACAAGTATGAGCAAATCGGGGATGCCGTACCACCGCTGCTGGCCTATGCGTGGGGGGTGACGATCTCAAGAATGCTTAAGGAGGCTTCAAGATGACACAGGATTACAAGGAGTACAGCCGATCGGTCTACAACACGGCCTTTGCCCAGTCGATAAAAGATCTCGCGACAGGAGAGAGGAGAGTCGAGGCGAAAGAGGCCGAACGTACCGCCCAGAAGGAGGCGATCAAGACAGCCGTCCTCAGGACGATGCAGACCTTTCCCCAGGTCGAGCCGGCTTTGATCTGGCGTGGAATCTATGAAGTCCATGTCCATCGCAAGAGTGGGCTTGACGACAAGGCCGTGATTGATCGCGTCATCAGCGCCGACCAAAGTTGGAAGAAGTCGAGCGGCCATGCATTTGAGGAAATGATCAAGCTTCTGGCAAACGACGCCCTTGTCGGCACGGGAATCGAGATCCTGCTTCAGAGGGACC
This sequence comes from uncultured Kiritimatiellota bacterium, assembly GCA_934654805.1. Classification (GTDB taxonomy): domain Bacteria; phylum Verrucomicrobiota; class Kiritimatiellia; order RFP12; family UBA1067; genus UBA1067. The sequence continues at coordinate 2,047 of CAKUGW010000171.1, read as the reverse complement.
TCAACACCATTGTCAAGGCAGACGAACTTGCCAACGAACCGCGTGACATCAGTTGGCTGAAGGAGCAAATCAAGGGCAGCGTCTTTGACTTGTTCGCGACATGCAGCGACAAGGACGGCAAGCGGTTCTGCTACGGATGCATCCAAAGCAAGACGAGCATACGCGATCGCGTGACACGGGATCGCGAACCGTCTTTGGCGGCCATGCACTCGTTCTTCTGGAGCACGGTCATTGTCCTTGACGGTGATTTCATGAAGAATCCAAAATTCCTCGCAATGGTCGACGGAGGAACGCACGAATATCCCGATAACGGATGGCATGGCATGTACGTGTTCTCGGATCTTTATAAGGGAGAACGAATCTATCCCATTCACGTTGACTTTGGTAAGTTCGCCGAACATGCGAAGATTGCGGCTGAATATTGGAGAACCCAGCGACAGTGGTTTGACGAGAAGTGGAAAGCTGAATGAATAAGGCAATCGTGTCGTTTGCGCGTGTTGAGCGGATGGGCATCGGAAACGTAGATGAAGAAGAATTATCGTGTCCAGGTACGGGAAACGTTCAAATGCTACGTTGACGTCTGCGCCGGCAGCCGCGACGAGGCGCGAGAACTCGTCGAGGAATAGGTCGAACGTGGCGAGATTATCGTGCCTCGCGATTATGATGACTTTGACCGAAAGGTTTCGGTCGTGCGCAGACTGAAAGGCGAATGAACCTCGCGCTGTTCTTCGAGGGGACCGGGCAGGGCGTCCACGGCCGGAAGACGAACGTTTCGCTCGTCTACGAGGCGTGCCTCGAAGACGAGTCGCAGAATCGCCACCTGGAGGCCGGGCCGGGCGCGCACGTCGGGGCGCTTCTCCTTGGAAAGACCTCGGGCGTCGGCTGGCGCGCCATCTTCGCCCGCGCCCGTCGCTGGTACGAGGCGCAGGTCGCGGCGACGCCGTCCGGCGCGCCGCCGACGCGCATCTTCCTCTTCGGCTTCTCGCGCGGCGCGCTCCTCGCCCGCCACTTCGCCGCGTGGCTCGACCGACTCGGCGTCGAGGTCGAATACCTCGGCCTCTGGGACACGGTGGACGCGACGCCGGGGCTTGCCGTCGCGGAGGACTGTCCGGCGAACGTGCGCTTCGCGCGCCACGCCGTCGCCGAGCATGAGGCGCGGCGCTTCTACGTCTACGTGCCGCTCCGGGGCGGGCAGGTCGAGGAGGCGCTCTTCCCCGGCGTCCACAGCGACGTCGGCGGACTCTACGAGGACGATCACGCGCTCGCGGACGCGGCGCGGGCGTGGGTCGCCGCGCCGGCGGCCGCACGCGGCCTCCGTTTCCGCGCGGGGACGGACTTCTCGGCGACGCGCGCCCCGGCGACGGCCAAGCGGCACGACTCGCTCCGGCTCGTCTCGAATCTCTTCGGCCTCCTGCGCCCCGCCCGCCGCCTCTTCCCGAAAGGCCTGCGGCGGCCTGATGCGGCGGAAACGCGGGCGATGGGCGTCGTGAAAGCGGCGAAAACAGACCCGTCACAATGACTCGGACGTGTGCACGGTTTAGCCTAACTGTCGCAGTTGAAGCCGTCCGAATGCGGCTTCAGCCTTTATTTGCAGGGGGCTGGGCGTGGCAATGGCTTCACCATCCGGTTGAAACGCGGCTTCGGCGGGATTTGGGTCTCTGCGCGACAGTCGTCCGCATCTCGGCCCGTCGGCCCGACAGCTCGCCCGATCCGGCGCTCCGGGAGTCGCACCTGTCGCCACACGTCAGTCAACCAGAAGCGGCAAGCCATTCCCCTCGGCAGGATGCGCGTCCGCAAGCGAGAAAACCGAGGCGACAGGCGATCCCTTCGCTCCTCCCGTGCGACTGTCGGCTCCGACGGGCCACGGGCGGCTTGCGCCGCCGCTTCGCGAGGCATCTGCGTCTCCAGACGAGGCCACTTCAAGAGGAACGCACGGGCGAAGCCGCGGGCAAGGCGGGCGCGGCAAGCGAAGGGCAGAGCCGCGGAGAGTCTTTCGCGGGCCGACGGGCCGGGCGACGCGCCGGTTCGCCTCGGCGGTTCCGGGCGG
>CAKUGW010000170.1 GCA_934654805.1 uncultured Kiritimatiellota bacterium | reverse complement strand
CCCGATCGAGAACGGGCCGATGTTCACGGGGCCGTTCCTGCAGGCGATGGCCCTGCGCGCGAAGCGGACGCGCGATCTGGCTGCACGCCTTCCGCAACGCGCTCATCCCGGTCGCGACGGGGCTCGGGCCGATGATCGGGCTGCTCTTCGCGGGCTCCATCGTCATCGAGACGATCTTCGAGATTCCCGGCATGGGGCGGCTCTCGTGGGACGCGCTGATCGGGCGCGACTACGCCGTCTTCCTCGCGCTTCTCGCGCTCACGGCGAGCTTCCAGCTGGTCGGCAACCTCCTGAGCGACGTCCTCTACATGCTCATCGACCCGCGCATCGACTTTTCGAAACGGTAGGCTCGCCATGATACGGATTGCAAACGGAACGGTTATCGACGGCACGGGACGCCCCGCGTTCGTCGGCGACGTGTGGATTGACGGCGACCGCATCGCCGACGTCGTGCCGTACGCGGCGGCGAATGCCGCGTCCACGTGCGCGGACGCCTTGACGGTTGACGCGACGGGGCGGATCGTCTCGCCCGGATTCATCGATGCGCACACGCATTCGGACGCCTACCTCGTGCTGGAGCCGGACGCGCCGTCGAAGGTCACGCAGGGCGTCACGACCGAAATCAACGGCCAGTGCGGCGGCTCCGTCGCGCCTCGCTACGGCGAGGCGCGACTGTCGAGCGACTGGGCCGCGCTGCTGGGCGACCGCCTCACGTGGCGTTCGCTCGCCGAGTACCGCGCCGTGCTGGACGCCGCAAAGCCCGCCGTCAACACCGTGCAGTTCGTCGGGCACAACACCCTGCGCTCGTCCGTCGTCGGCTACGCGGGGCGTGCGGCGACGCCGGACGAGCTCTCGCGCATGCGGCGGCTTTTGGAACAGGCGCTGGACGAGGGCGGCTGGGGCCTCACGACGGGGCTCATCTACCAGCCGGGGAAGTACGCGACGTCGGAGGAAGTCGAGGCCTTGGCGAACGTCGCCGCGCGGCGCGGCGGCTTCTACGCGACGCACATGCGCTCGGAGGGCGACCGGATTCTCGAATCGATCGACGAGGTGATTGCGCTCGCGCGGAAGACGGGCGTCCGAGCGGAGATCTCGCACCTGAAGACGAGCGGCCGGAAGAACTGGCACAAGATCGACGCCGTGCTGGAGAAGATCGAGGGCGCCCTGGCGGAGGGCCTGCTGCTCGGCAGCGACCGCTATCCCTACTGCGCGGCGGGGACGGATCTCGACGTGCTGCTGCCGGACTGGGCGCAGGAGGGCGCGGCGCCGGCGGAGATGGCACGATTGAAGATTTCGGATCTCAGATCTCGGATTGTCGCGGAAATCAACGCGCTCGACCGCGACTGGTCGACGGTGATGATCGGCGGCACGTGGGCGCCGGAGAACAAGGCCTTCAGCGGGAAGACGGTTTCTGAAATTCTGGGCCGTTGCGAAAAAGGCTTGAGAGGCTTAAGCGACGCGAGAGACAAGAGCGACGCGAGGGACTTGAGGCTCTCGTCTCTCAAGTCTCTCGCGTCTCTCACGTCGCCTCGCCCCCTGACCCCTGGCTCGCTCATCTGCTCGATTCTCGAGAAAGACGGCTGCAAGACGGGCGCGTTCTTCTTCGGCATGAGCGAGGAGAACCTCGACAAGATCTACGCGCGGCCGTGGATCGTGCCGGGCAGCGACGCCTCGCTGCGCGCGCCGTGGGGGCCGCTCGCGGCCGACCATCCGCATCCGCGCGCCTACGCGACGATGCCCGAGTTCTATCGCCGCGTCCGTGCGCTCGGCTTCTCGCGCGAGGAGACGGTCGCCCGCATGACGTCCGTTCCCGCGCGACGGTTCGAGATCCGGGGGCGCGGCGTCCTGGAGAAGGGCGCGTTCGCCGATCTCGTCGTCTGGGACGAGGCGGAATTTGTCGCGAAGGCGACATACCTCGATCCGCATCAGTTCACGGGCGGCGTGAAGCTTGTCATGGTCAACGGCGTCGTGCCCTATGCGGACGGCGCGTTCACCGGCCGTCGCGGCGGACGGTTCCTGGAGAGGGCGTAAAGGAAATCCGCGGCAAGCAAACGATGGGACGGACGGAGGTCTCGATGACGCGCGTGAAGCTCTCGGCGATGATGTTCCTGCAGTTCATGATGCTGCCGGTCTGGTTCGTGCCGATGTTCCCATACGTCGACTCGCTGGAGGGCGGTGCCGAATGGACGCTCTGGTGCGGCATGATCATGGGCTTCGGCACGTTCCTGTCACCGCTCTTCGGGATGTTCGCGGATCGCCTCTTCAACGCCGAGCGCGTGCTGGCGTTCTGCAACGCCGCATGCGCCTTGCTGCTGGCGACGGCGTTCTTCGTGAGGAGCCCTGCGCTGCTGTTCATCATCCTGCTCGCAGTCATGTGCTTCTGCATGCCAACGTGGGCGCTGACCGCGACGATCGCGATGGCGAACGCCGCGCCGGGCGACTTCGCGAAGATCCGCGTGTTCGGCACGGTGGGCTGGGTGGCGAGCGGCGTCTTCTCGTGTCTTGGCGTGCGCTGCTTTGGCCTCGCGGACTTCGACGCGACGCCGTGGATCTTCGTGGCGGGCGCGGGAACGGCCGCCCTGGCCGCGCTGCTCGCGTTCTTCGCCCTTCCGCCGACGCCGCCAAGCGCACGCGGCGCGAAGCTGTCCATTGCGGACGCGCTGGGGCTGCGGGCGCTCGTCCTGTTCAGGGACCCGGCGTTTGCCGCGTTCGCGGCGCTCGTCTTCTGCGCGATGATCCCGTTCCAGTGGTATGTCGTCTACAATCCGGTCTACCTGAAGGAATCGGGCTTCAGCTACCTGACGGTCACGCAGAACCTCGGCCAGGTCGGCGAGATCGGCTTCATGCTGCTCGTGCCCGTCATCGTGCGCAAGTTCGGCTACCGCAACGCGATGGTGATTGCGCTTGGCGCCCTGACGTTCCGCGACGTCTGCTTCGGTGCGGCGGCGGCTTTCGGCTGGCATGCGCTCGACTTCGGCGGCATCCTCATCCACGGGCTGATCTTCGGCCTGCTCATCGTCGGCAGCCAGATGTACGTCGACGAGGTGGCCCCGAAGGAGCTGAGGAACCAGGCACAGGGGCTCGTCAACCTCCTGACGGCGGGTGCGGGCGTCTTTGCGTCGAATGCGCTCTTCGACACGGTGCTGAAGAAGTCCGCGACATCGACGGGTGCGCACGCCTGGACGGCGGCATTCGGCCTCGCGGCGGCACTGGCTGTCCTCGTCGGCCTGCTCATGAGACGGTTCCTGAAACCTGACGGGCGCGGGCTAAAGAGGGCGGAAAGCCGTACTTCTTCTTGAACAGGTGCGAGAGGTGGGAGGCGGAGGCGAACCCGAACTGTTCGGCGAGGATGCTGACGGGCGTATTTGAGTTCTTGAGAAGCGCGGCGATGCGCTCCAGCCGGATGCGGATGACATTCTTGTAGACGCTGGATTTCTGGTATTGGCGAAAGCGCAGGTTCAGCAGCGTCTGCGAGACACCGAGATGCCGGGCGACGTCCGAGACGGAGAGGGCTGTCTGCACGTTTGCCGCGATGTAGTCAAGCGCCCGATCCACGAGTGACGTGCCGAGATTCAATTCATTGGTTGAGTTGCGCGTGACGATGCGCCGGATCGGGATCTTGACGATGAGCGGACGAATCAGCGGCTTTTTCAGCCGCATCATCCGATCCAGCGTTTGCGCGCCCTCGTAGCCCTCTCGCTTGTAGTCCGGCTCGATGCTGGAAAGGCGCGGCTGAGACGACTCGCAGTAGATCGGATTGTTGTCAACGCCGAGAATGGAAACGTCCTGCGGCACGGAGAGTCCCGTCCTGCGGCACATTTCAAGGGCGGTGCAGCCGTGGTAGTCGCCTGCGAGCAGAACGGCGGTTGGCCGTGGCAGCGACAGGAGCCATCGCTTGATCGCGTTGTCGTAGGCCACGGTGTTGGGGGGGGGCTGAAAAGACGCGGACGAGATGCCCGCTCTTCAAAAGTTCGTTGCGATAGCCGCGCAGGCGTAGCCGTGACCAGCGGGACGCCGGGATGCCCGGCAGAAAGGCGAACGATCGAAAGCGGCCGAGCCTGAGGAAGTAGTGGGCGGCCTGACCGCCGATCTGCCGGTCGTCGGCGCCGAGGAAGGCGACATTCCGGCGACGGTTGAAGATCTTGTTGTCCGTATTTCCGAGCGTGACGAGCGGAATGCGGGAATCGCGCAAGACGTCGCCCAAGTCCGTCGACAGCGGATGGTTGACGAGAATGCCGCAGACGTTCTCCTCTTCGGACGCCTGGACGATCTCGCGCGTGAGCCTCAGTGGGGGCATGATGAGGCGGACGTTCCACGGATGCTTTTCGCGGATGTATTTCAAGACGCCGGCGAGAACGTCCAGACTCGCCGGATTGACGATTCGGAACGAGAGGATGACATTCTTTCCGAGCCGCTTTTTCCCAAGCTGTTTCATGATGCGAGAATGATAGCAGAATGGTCTTCCCGATACAAGGGGTCGATGGCGCCCTGTTGGAATCTGCAATTGATTGTTGCCGAAATCTACATTCCCTTTTGGAAATCCATTTGGTGCGCCAAGCAAGCTTGGCTGAACTTGTAGAATGAAAGGAATCTACTCAGTAAGGATAATGGCATACTGACAGG
>CAKUGW010000169.1 GCA_934654805.1 uncultured Kiritimatiellota bacterium | reverse complement strand
AGTGGGAACATTGATTTTATTGAGGTTTCTTATCGCGGGCAATTCCGCGAAGCGTCAACGAAGTGGCAAAGTCGGGAAGTAAGAGAGCCTGCGGCTTTCGGCCGTGCGGCAACGCATGCGGACGGCGCGTTTGGGGAATCCCCGGACGCGCCGTCCGCATTTGTCCGCGCGCGCGCCTTTTGTTATAATACGCCCCAACTATGGAAGAGATCAGAGTGCGTTTCGCCCCGTCCCCGACGGGCAAGGTCCACATCGGAAACATCCGTGCGGCCATCTACAACTGGCTGTTCGCGCGGCACACGGGCGGCAAGTTCCTCCTGCGCGTGGAGGACACCGATCTCGAGCGGTCGACGCCCGAGGCGATCCGGGTCCTCTTCGACTGCATGGAGTGGCTTGGCCTCGACTACGACGAGGAGGTCTTCTACCAGACGAAGAACGCGCCGCGCCACCTCGCGGTCGCCGAGCAGCTGCTCGCCTCCGGCCACGCCTACAAGGTCGAGCGCACGTCGCGCGACGGCAAGACGGGCGTCGTCACGATGTTCCGGATGCCGAAGGAGGGCGTCATCGAGTTTGACGACATCGTGAAGGGGCACATGGCGAAGAGGGCCGAGGACATCCCGGACTTCGCGATCGTCCGCTCCGACGGCTCGCCGATCTTCCATCTCGCGAACGTCGTGGACGACATCGACCAGCGCGTCACGCACATCATCCGCGGCGACGACCACGTCGAGAACACGTTCAAGCACATCTGCCTCTTCCGGGCGCTTGGCGCGCCGATCCCGAAGTACGGCCACCTCTCGATGATCGTCAACCAGCAGGGCAAGCCCTATTCGAAGCGCGACGGCGCGGCGTTCGTCGGCGAGTACCGCGAGCAGGGCTACCTGCCGGAGGCGCTGTTCAACTACCTGCTGCTCCTGGGCTGGAATCCGGGCGACGACCGCGAGATCCTGACGCGCGAGGAGATGATCCGGCTCTTCGAGCTCGAGAAGGTCCACGTCACGGCGGCGATGTTCGACCCGAAGAAGCTCGCGTGGATGAACGGCGAGTACATCAAGCGCATCCCGCACGAGGCGTTCAAGGCCGAGCTGAAGCGTCGCGTCGCGGCGGCCGGCCTTGCGGCCGGCGAGGCGCAGGGCGAGGCGTGGTGGGACTATCTCGTCGATCAGGTCCAGCCGCGCACGAAGGTCCTGAACGACCTGCCGGGCACCTGCCTCTGCCTCTTCACCGACGACTATCCGTTTGACGCGAAGGCGGTCGAGAAGCGGCTGAAGAAGCCGGGGGTGAAGGAGGTCCTGCTCGATCTCGTCACGCGCTTCGCGGCGGTCGGGGACTGGACGGCGCCGAATCTGGAGGCGCTCGTGAAGGGCCTTTCGCAGGGCAACGGCATGGGGCCGTGGGTGCATCCGATCCGCGTCGCCGTCTCGGGGCGCGGCGAGGGCATCGGGCTGTTCGAGATGCTGCAGCTCCTGGGCAAGGAGAGGACGCTTGCGCGCCTGGAGAAGGCGGCGGCGGGGCTTTGACCGTCAAGGGGGCGAAACGATGAAAATGAAGGCCATCATTCTCGGCGCCGGGTATCGCGGGCGGGCCTACGCCGACTACGCGACGGAGCATCCCGACCAGCTGGAGATCGTCGGCGTCGCCGACCCCGTGCAGGCCGAGGTCATCCCGGCGAAGCGGTACTGGAAGGACTGGCGCGACTGCCTCGCGGCGCGGCCCGAGGCGGACATCGTGATGATCACGATGCCGGACAGTCTGCATCATGACCCGGCGATCATGGCGCTGGACGCGGGCTACCATCTTCTGCTGGAGAAGCCGATCTCGCCGACGGAGCAGGAGTGCCGCGAGGTCATCGACTGCGCGCTGAAGAACCGGCGGCTCGTCATCGTCGGGCACGTCCTGCGCTACACGGCCTACTTCGCGCACATCAAGGCGCTCATCGACTCCGGCGAGCTCGGCGAGGTCGTCTCGATCGCGCACCAGGAGTCCGCCGGGTTCTGGAAGGTCGCCCACTCCTACGTGCGCGGCAACTGGGCGAACTCGAAGAAGAGCTCGCCGATCATCCTCGCGAAGTGCTCGCACGACCTCGACCTGTTCGTCTGGTGGCTCGGCGGGAAGAAGTGCAGGAAGGTGACGTCGTTCGGCTCGATCAAGCTCTTCCGCAAGGAGATGATGCCGAAGGGCGCGGCGCACCGGTGCGTGGACTGCCCGCCCGCCATCGAGAAGCGGTGCGTCTGGAGCGCGCGCAACATGTACGTCAAGCACGACGAGCTCAAGTACCTCTTCGCCGACCATTCGGACGCGGCGATGGAGAAGCTCATCGAGGAGACCGAGTACGGCAAGTGCGTCTACCAGTCGGACAACGACGTGCCCGACCACCAGACCGTGACGATGGAGTTCGAGGGCGGCGCGACCGTGAGCCACGTGATGACGGGCTTCACGGCGAAGAACGTGCGCACGACGCGCATCGCCCTGACGCGCGGCGAGATCGTGGGCGACGGCGAGAACCTCGACATCTGCCGCTTCGACGGCAACTCGGTCGAGACGGGCGTGCCGACGTGCTTCCGCCTGCCGAACAAGTCGCGCCACGGCGGCGGCGACTTCAACCTCGTCTCGGAGATGATCCGCGTCCTGCGCCGGAACGACCCCGAGGAGATCCGCGAGATCACGGCGGAGGCGCTGCAGAGCCACCTCATCTGCTTCGCGGCGGAGCGCTCGCGCCTTGCGGGCGGGACCATCGTCGAGATCAACAAGGACTGAGGCGGCATATGGCGAAGACGCTCCTCGTCGGCTACAGGGCCGCAGACCTCACGCCCGCGCTGCTGGAGGGCGACGTGACGTGCCATACGCTCGACGTCTACCACCGGCACGCGATCGAGAAGGTCCATCACGCGAAGGCGATCTGCTCGGCGCACCTGCCCGAAGGGCCGTGGGATGTCGTTCGCTTCCGGACGGGGCCGAAGCTCATGAGCGGCGAGCTCGCGCTCGACCTGCTGCAGGAGTGCGCAAAGCTCGTCGGGCACGCGCTCAAGCCGCCGCGCTTCGTCCTCGACTACGTCGGGCGCGAGCGCGACCGTAACGACCTGCTCGACAAGGTGCGCAAGGACGCGAAGCGCGAGCGCTCGTTCCGGGCCGAGTGGCCGGCGTCCGTGCCGGGCGGCCCGAAGCTGACGTTCACGAGTTTTCCGGGCTGCTTCTGCCACCGCCGTCTCGACGAGGGCGGGCTCGCGCTTGCCGAGGTCGTCAGCCGGGAGATGAGGGAAGGAAGAAGGAAAAGGGAAGAAGGAGAAGAAGGAAAAAGTGAGGAGGGCCGTCTCTTTTCCGCCGGGACAGGGATTGGGGCGTCGCGGCTTCTCGACATGGGCTGCGGCTGCGGGCTGGTGGGGCTGCTGATTGCGACGGCGCTGACGGAAGGAAAAAGTATGAAGGAAGAAGGAAAAAGTAAGGATTCCACACTTCTTCCTTCTTCCTTCTTCGCTCTTCCTTCCCTTGTCCTCGTCGATTCCCATGCGCGGGCGGTCGAGGCGGCGACGGAGAACGCGGCGAAGTTCGGCGTCCCGGCGGAGGTGATCCTCTCCGACAACGGCACGCCCGCGCGGATGGACGGCACGTTCGACGTCTTCGTCGGCAATCCGCCGTACTACAGCGACTACCGCATCGCCGAGGTCTTCCTGGAGACGGCGCAGCGCGCGCTGAAGCCGGGCGGCGTCTGCTACCAGGTCGTGAAGAACGCGGCGGGCCTCGAGCCCGTGCAGAAGCGCTTCTTCCCGGAGGTCGAGGTCATCCGGCGCCGCAACTACGCCGTCCTGAAGTCGGTGAAGCCGCAAAAAATGCTATAATGTCCGCCATGTTCACGTCTCGCTATCGTCTCTGTGACCTTTTCGGCATACCGATCTACATCAGCACGTCGTTCATCGTGCTGCTCGTCCTGTTCGTGCTGGACTTCGGCTCGTTCAGCTACGGGCTCTCGATGGCGCTCGTCCTCGCGATCTCCGTGACGGCGCACGAGCTCGCCCATGCGCTCACGGCGCGCGTCTTCGGCTACCGCACGACCGACATCACGCTCTCGCTGCTCGGCGGGTGCGCGTCGATGATCTCCCTGCCGCGCAAGGCGTCGCAGGAGTTCCTGACGGCGCTTGCGGGCCCGCTCATGAGTTTCGCGCTCGCGCTGGCGGCGTTGTTCCTCGATTTCTTCGGCTTCCACCTGGGCAACCGCTGGCTGGGGTTCGTGCTGTCCTATACCTTCTGGATCAACGTCATGCTCGGCGCCTTCAACCTGCTGCCGGGCTTCCCGATGGACGGCGGGCGCATCTTCCGCTCGGTGATGCGGCTCTTCCTGACGCGCGCGAAGGCGACGCTCGTCGCGATGTGGGTCGGGCGCGGCTTCGCGATTCTCCTGGGGCTCAAGGGCCTCTACGCCGTCTTCAACGGCGGCTCCTTCAGCTTCATCACGCTGCTCATCGCGTGGATGATCTGGAAGGAGGGCTACCGCGAATATCGGCTGGCGCTCGCCGAAGAGGACTTCCGCCGCTGGACGCAGGACGACTTCAACGCCCGCGTCTCCCCGCCGCCCGCCGCGTCCGGAACTAAACTTGGATTCCAGAACTAAATCCTAACTTTGGGTGTTGAGCCGTTAGGGCTGTCCTC
>CAKUGW010000168.1 GCA_934654805.1 uncultured Kiritimatiellota bacterium | reverse complement strand
AGCCGCCGGGCGTTCGTCACGCTCGCCGCCGCCGGAAGCGCACATTGGCGGAACGACACGAACGCCGCGCACGCGCCCTCGTTCCGCAGCGTGAACGCGCCGCCGCCGTCCACGCGCCGCACCTGCCCGACGGGCAGCTCCTCGCACGCCCCGCCGTCCGCCGGCGTCCACGAGACGCGCGGACGCCCCTCGCCCACGCCGCGCACGCGGAGGCAGGACGCGAGCGCCCAGAGCGCATGGGCGTTCGCGCCCGTCGTCCCCCAGTGGAAGCGCGTGCGGTCGCGCGCGTTCTGCAGGAACAGGACGAGACGCCCGAGGCGGGGGTCTTGCGCGTCCATCTCCAGCAGCGCCACCAGGGCGAACGACGCCTCGCGCACGTCCTTCGGCGACAGGGCCGCGTCCGCCAGCAGCGTCCGCGCGCGCAGCGGGTCGCCGACGCGGACAAACGCGCGGGCCAGCCGTGCGCGCGCCAGCAGCGACAGGCGCGCCCGCGCGTCGAACAGCGTGAACAGGCGATCCCTCTCTGGCGCGCCGGCCAGGGCCAGCGTGTGGCAGGCGTAGGCCGCCTGGTCAAGGTCGGGCGCCTGCGCCCAGGTCTTCAGCAGCCGCCGGACACGGGCCTGCACCGCGCGATCGACCGCATGCCCCGTCGCCGCCGCCGCGACCAGGAAGTGCGCCGCGTAGAGGGACACCTCGCTGTCCCACGGCGGACAGTTGCAGTCCGGCCACATCGTGAAGTCGTTCTGCCGCAGCATGGACGCCACGCGGGCGACGCCCGCCGCGACGATGTCGCGCCGTTCGGACGCCTTGCTGGTCCGGCTGGACGGCAGAAGGCCCAGGAAGTCGTCCGCCACGAGCAGCGGAAACATGCGGGACGTCGTCTGCTCCAGACAACCGTACGGATACGCGGCGAGATAGTCGAATGCGGCGACGAGTTCGGCCACCGGCGAACCCGAAACGGAAAAGGCGCGCCGCGTCGCCGCCGCCAGGGAGCCGACGCCACAGGCGTTGGACGACGTCCACGCCTCGCCGGGCGAAAGCGCCACGACGGTCGCCGTCTCCTCCCACGGCACGGCCGGGCGCACCGGCAGCTCGATGACGCGCACCTGCATCTCGCCGCAGCCTTCGGCGCGAAAGGTCACGCGCCCCTCCCCGACCTGCGCCTTCGCCACGGCGGGCACGGTCAGGATGCGCGTGTCGCCGTCCGCGACCGTCGTCCGCCCGGCGGCGGCCGCGGCGAGCGCCACCGCGCCCCCGGCCGTGACTTCGTAGGCGATCTCCGCCTCGCGTCCGCTGCGGTTGGACAGCGCCAGCGTCAGGTCGAACCGGTCGCCCGGCGCCGCGAAGCGCGGCGCGTCCGGCTGAAGCACGAGCTTCGGACAGACCTTCTGGCGCACGGCGGCGCACCCGGTGCCGCGTGCCGTGCAGACGAGCGCCGTCACGCGCACCTCGCCGACGAATTCGGGCAGCGCAAAGCGCACGTGCGCGACGCCGCCTGTCAGCGGCACGTCCAGCCGCCAGAGGCTGAGCGGCCTGAACCGGCGGGACGGCACGGGGCTCACGCGGCTCATGAGGCCGGCGAGATCGTCGCCGCCCGTCTTCGCGCCGTTCGCCTTGAGCGACGCGCCGCAGACCGGCAGGAGCCGGCCGAACAGGTCGTAGAGCGGATGCTCCCCGCCGCGTTCCCGCGCGAAGAACCCGATCGGGTCGGGCACCGGCTCGTTCGTCAGGAGGTTGACGCCCTCGTCGACGACCGTGACGACCGCACGCGCGTCGGAGTTTTCCGCGCCCTCGGCGGACACCCGCACGTCCAGTTCGCAGCCGCCCGCCGCGACGCCCCGGACGGACGTCGTGACCGCAGCCGGGATCTCGCGCTCCTGCGGGCGGATCCGCAGCGACACGAGGCCGTGCGCCCGCGCCGCGAGCGACGGGCGCCCCGGCGCGACCGCCTGCACGACGCTGAGCGCGACATCGACGTTCGGCGCCCATGCGCCGGCGAGCGGCTCCAGCTCCACGACGCTCGTGAGGTTCGTCAGCTCCAGCGTGCGCGTGGCGAGCGTCTTCTCGCGCATCACCGCCAGCCACGCCGCGCCGCGAAACGGCGTCTTGACGGTGAGACGCGGACGCTCCCCCGGCCGGTAGAACGCCTTGTCCGCGACAATCGTCACCGCCGTCGGATTCTTCAGCGACGCGCGCAGCTCGTCGTCGCCGGACGAGGAAATCCAGAACGGCGCGCAATGGGAGAGGCCGCGCGCGGCATCCTCGACGACGAGCTCGTAGTCGCCGCTGCCGGAAACGGGCATCGCGACCGTGCCCGTGCCGTCGGCCCCCATGGCGACGGACAGCTCGGCGACGCGATGGCGCATCCGCTCGGAGTCCCAGACCGACGAGCCGTCCGGACGCTGCACGAGGCCGTAGACGCAGTCGACCTTCCAGAGCGCGGCCGCGAGACGACGGGCCTCGCGATGCGCCGTGCCGTCGGGGTTGACCTGGCTGACGCGAAATGTCCGCGTGCCCGAGGCCTTCGGAACGACGCGCGGCACGTCCGAACCGAGGTAGTAGGGGTAGCGGTGCACGATCCGGCTGTCGCGCGTCACCGCCGGACGCCCGCCCGCCTCGAAGACCGCGCCCTGCACCGTCAGGCGCACGGCGGACTGCGGCAGCCCCCAGCCGTCCTTCATCCCGACGGCGAAGCGCGCCATGCCCTGCGCGTCGGTGAGGCCGCCCTTCAGCCGCGTGCAGTTCGGCTGAAGCCCCCGGCGCGGATCGCCGAAGCGGAAGCCCTTCCAGCCGGACGGCGCAAACGCCGCGTCCGAAAAGGACACGAGGCTTTCCGTCGCCCGAAGCTTCGCGGGCCCGCCGAACAGGTTTTCGGCGCGGACGGCGTAGGCGATGTTCGAGACGCCACACGCCGCGTCCGGCAAGCCCACGACCGACACGCGGACCTGCGGCGGCACGAATTCCTCGACCGTGACCGTCCGTTCGCCGAGCCGCGCACCGGCGGAGCCCGGTGCCGCGACCGTGACCTTCCATTTGCCGGACGGCTGGTCGGCCGGCGCAAAGAAGTCCTCGACCGCCAGCGCGCCGCGGTCATCGCACACGCGCGTCCGCGTCTGGGCAACGGCGCCGTCCGGCTTCACGAGCGAGACGACGACGGGGAACGGCTTCGGCGCGTCGCCCGCGCCCGTGCGCAGGACGGCGTGCACAAGCATCTTCTCGCCGTGGCGGTAGATGCCGCGATCCGTCCAGACGAACGCCGTGCTGGCATCTGCCGCCAAATGCGGCGGGCGCGCGCCGCACGGCAGCGTCTCGTCGACCTGCATCGTCTCGCGCAGCGCCATGAACGCCGAGTCCGAGCCGTCCTTGCTCGTGACGACAAGCGCGAACGGCTCGTCGCGCGCGTCCCATCCCGACAGCGTCACTTCGCCGTCCGCATCCGTCTCGCCCTGCGCAAGCCGCACGCGGCTGGAGGCGTAGAGCCGCGCGACGAGGCCCGCGCGCGGACGTCCCGTCGTCAGCGACGTTGCCCAGACCCGCAGCCCGTCAGCGTCGCGACGAGCCGAAAGGCCAAGGTCCGTCAGGCAGACCAGCCGGTAGGCGGGACGGTTTGCGTCCCCTTCGGGACGGTCGCCGTTCCGCACCGACAGCAGGTAGACGCCGTTCGACACGAGGCCGCTCTCGGCGCGCAGACGCAGCGCGTGCCGCGCACGGACGTTCAGCGGATGCGGCACAGGCTCCGTCCAGTGGATCGGCGCGGCCGCAAGCTCCGCCGTCGCCGCGCTGTCGCCGTCGATTTCAGCCCCCCACCGGGGAAGGCTCTCCGTGTAGCGCCCCTCCTCGCGCGCCAGCAGCTGGATGACGTTTTCGGGCACGACCGCCCGCACGGCGCAGGCGAGGTTGGTGACGTTGACGACCGTCACGCCGACCGCCTTTTCGCCGATGGGCGGCAGATACCGTCCCGTTGCCGACAGGCTGACCGACGGACTCAGGTCGGGAATCTCGACTGTGCGGCGCACCCCCTGCGCCAGCCGCGCACCGCGTTCAAACGGCAGGCTCGCCCCGACCGTGACCGTGTAGTGCGTGCGGCGCGCAAAGTTCGGGCTCTTGAGAAGGACTTTCCAGGATGTCGGTTGCTGCCACGCCTGGACGGCCTCCACATCGACCGACAGGTCTTCGACGGCGGGCTGAAGCGTCACCGCGCGAAGGACCTCTTCCGGCTTCGGACGCTGCGAGAGGCGAATCGCGACGGCTGGGGTCTCGCCGCCTGCGCCTTCCACGTCAATGCCCTCGACTCGCCCCAGACGGTTGGTTGCGGCCGATGCGGACGCCGTGCACACCGTCGCCGTGGCCGCGGACGCATCCGCAGTCACCGTCAACGGCCTGTGCCGGAAAGCCGCAACCAGCCGCTTCCGGCCGTCCGCAGACGGCGTGACGAGCGGATGGCCTTCCGCGCGCAGGCGAAGCCAGACGGCGGCCAGCGTCAGCGAGGACGCGAGGGCAATGAGAGAAACCAGCGCAAAAAGTGCGCAAACGACGAATTTTCTTTTCTTTTCGGTCAATAGGCGAGCCATGGTGTATGTTCCTTACACCCCTACTCGCCCTTTCGGTCGTTTTCTGACAGATTTTTATCCAGCTTTCTGTTTCATGTCGATTGGGAAAGCAAGTGGGCAGGAG
>CAKUGW010000167.1 GCA_934654805.1 uncultured Kiritimatiellota bacterium | reverse complement strand
TCAGTATGCCATTATCCTTACTGAGTAGATTCCTTTCATTCTACAAGTTCAGCCAAGCTTGCTTGGCGCACCATCAGAATGGCCTTTCCGTTTGCCTGATTTGACGTTACGGCGCGAATGATACACCAATCCGCGCGCAACTGTCAATACGAACGAATGTCGGATTATGCAACAGTTTTCTGTCAATTTATGCAGATTCGCGCATTTTGGCCAATCGTCCCGTCTGCGCAGACGAAGCCAGATTCGATTGCCGCAAATCCAACTCTGGAGACGGCCATGACGGGAAATATCTCCTTGTTGCGGTTCCCCGAATTGGGGCGAAAGCCGAAATCTTCCTCGTATCCTACTCGTCCCAGCTGTAGGAAAGCCGCCAAAGTCCCAACGCTTCGGCGAGATATGGTATAATGCGCAATGTTCGACGGGACTTCCGTCCGCCGGGCCGACGCCCAAGGGGAGACATCCGAGGGGTCGAACCAATTAGCATTACTGCAAAGTAATCGTCTGCTGAAACGTAGGAAATTTCAATAACGACGATACGATGCAAGGAGTGCGCACGCTGTGCGCGCTTCTTGTCGTGTTTCGTTATGGGCAATCCTACGGCCTCAGCAGAGACACGCAAGAGGTGCGCCTTTTTGCTTGCCGTGGTTGCTTTGCCGCACTAAAGGCAACCATGACCGGGACAAGGGGACTGTCCGCCGCCAAACGGGCGAAGAAGGACGAATTCTACACGCAGCTCGACGACATCGCCGAGGAGGTGCGGCACTACGCCGAACACTTCCGGGGCAAGGTCGTCCTGTGCAACTGCGACGACCCGCGTATCAGCAACTTCTTCCACTACTTCAGCCACAACTTCGAGCGACTGGGGCTGAAGAAGCTCGTCGCCACCTGCTACAGGAGCCAGGCGCGGGACCTCTTCTCGCAGAACGCCTGCGGACGGGCAATCTGGCTCGAATATGCGGGTGACCGCAACGGCAACCGCGTCCCCGACCCGGAGGAGATCGGCATCCACGCACTTCGGGGTGACGGCGACTTCCGCAGCGCGGAGTGCGTCGCGCTCCTGAAGAAGGCCGATGTCGTCGTCACGAACCCGCCATTCTCGCTCTTCCGCGAATACGTCGCCCAGCTCGTCCGGCACGGCAAGAAGTTCCTCATCATCGGAAACGTCAACGCGCTCACGTACAAGGAGATCTTCCCCCTCAGGCTCTGGCTCGGCGCGAGCATCCACGGCGGAGACCGCAAGTTCGGCGTGCCGGAGGACTATCCGCTGGAGGCGGCGACGTGCGGCGTGGACGAGAAAGGCCAGCGGTTCATCCGCGTCAAGGGCGTCAGGTGGTTCACGAACCTCGACTACCGGCAGCGGCACGAGGACCTCGTGCTCTACGAGACGTATTCGCCCGAAAAGTACCCGAGGTGCTGGACGGGCAGCAGCGGACGCTCTCCATCTGCCAGTACGTCGCCAACGAGTTCTTCATCGACTGGGACGGCGCGATGCTCGGCTACTGCAACCTGACGGACGACCGACGAGACCTCATCCTCGACTACGGGCTCACGGTCTACGTCTGCGAGGGGACGGACAGTGAGAAGCTGGCGTGGTTCAGGACGATCAACATCGCGGGCGAGCGGCTGACCGAGCAGGAGATCCGGAACGCGGTGTACGCGGGCCCGTGGACGACGGACGCGAAGCGGCACTTCAGCAAGGCGAACGGCCCGGCCTACGGGCTCGCCCACGACTACCTGTCGGGCGTCTGCAACCGACAGGACTACCTGGAGACGGCGATCCGCTGGATCTCGAAAGGCGACGTCGAAGGGTACATGGCGAAGCATCAGCACGACCCGAACGCCGCCGCGCTCTGGATCTACTTCCAGTCCGTCGTCTCGTGGGTCAAGGCCGTGTTCCCGCGCTACCGCCGCGACATGAAGGGCGTCGCATGGGGCGGGCTCTACGACAAATACCACGCGAACGCCTACGACACAGCGGAACTGGAGCGCCGCGTCAAGGCCCTCATGGAGGACAGCGACGTCGCGAAGAAGAGCGGCCTCTACGCCTACGTCTTCGACGGCGACGAACACCACCTCCAGCTCCGCGCGTTCGACGGCAACACGCGGCGCGAGGTCTACGAGCGGCAGAAAGGCGTCTGCGCGATCTGCGGGAAGCACTTCGTGTTCGAGGAGATGGAAGCCGACCACATCACGCCGTGGGCCGAGGGCGGACGCACGGTCGCCGCGAACTGCCAGATGCTCTGCCGCACGTGCAATCGCCGCAAGTCCGACAAGTGAACGAGAAAGCATGGATTTTGATATAATGCGGGAAGTGAAGTTTCTTTTGACAGTTGCGAAACCCCTTCTGCTCGCCCTTTCAGTGCAGGGCATCACGGTTCCGCCGCTGCCGTTTGACGCATCCGTCCTTTCGGAGGCGACTACGAACATTCCATTTGAGGTCAACTTCGGAACTATGAGCCGCATCGAGTTCACGCTTACGCTCGACGCCTCGCCGACGAACAGTATTGAGGTGGCGATTGGAACAGACGTGAATGGAGATGGCGTTCTTGGAATTGCCGAGGCGGACTGGACGTTTGGCTCCAATAGCGGGAAGTGGTTCTGTCGCAAGGTGACAGTCGACGACGTGAGAGAAATGGACGCGCCGACAGATAGGCGGCCTGAACGAACGTTCGTTCTAAAACGTCAGGAAATGGACGCGGCGTGGAATCTTGTCCGCGTCACGCGACGGGGAGCTGCCAAGGTCGGCGAGGTCGTTGTCGTCGAGGGCAAGCGTCCGGGCGTCGTCATGGAGATTCGGTGATGGTTGCGCCTGTCTTTCGAGAATCGGCCTTCGTCTGGGCTTGTATCGCCCTCATGGGAGGGTGCGCCCTCACGGCTCTCGTCTGGATGTCGAGGAAGCCGTTGCTCGGCCTGATGGAAGAGTTTCTGCGACTCTCGCCGTTTCAGAAGACGTTTGCCGTGCTGACCGTATCTTTCGTAGCCTTGTGGGCAGGGGAGAAGCAGAAGGACGTTTCCACGAATCAACGCGAATCTGCACGAATCGAAATCCGTGAGAATCCGTGTCAATCCGTGGACAAGTCACCTGACGAACTCCGTGCCTCCGTCACTCCGTGTGAGACAATCGTTTCTTCCAACGACGTGGTGCGCGGCTACCGTCTTGAAACGGTGCGGACGAACGCGACCGATTTCAGTGGGAGGCCGACGAACGCACGGATCGTCGGCACATGGCACCTGACGGATGCCTACGAGGCGGTGGAGAGGGCGAAGTTGAATGGCTTCCGCTTCCCCATCGGCGGGCACGTCGTGACGTCGCTCTGGGCGCACACGTGGGGCAAGGTGCGCCCGCAGCTGCGGAACGCCTCGAACGAGATCGTCGTCATCGGCGCGCCGATGTTCGCGCGGCACGACCAGTCCTACCTCTGGACGGCGGCGACCACGAACGGCTCGGTCTTGCTGACGTGGCAGAACTTCTTTCTGGGGAATCCGTATGAAGGTGGAAAAGTGCCGAGTGGAGAGGTGCCGGGTGGAGAGGGCGTTGGACTGTCGTCCACGCACCGTTCCACTTTTCCACCGTTCCACTTTTCCACTGTTTCCGCGCAGCTTGAGCTGCGCGGAAACGGCGACTTCATCGCGCGATCGAACGACGTCGAGCGCGTCTACCGCCGCGTCAACCCCGACGACTGGGACGACGACGGCATCCCGAACGGCGAAGACGACGCGCCGCTCGTCGCGGCGGACGCGCCCCAGTTCGGCCCGCACCAGACGCTGCCGGAGGGCGCGAACACGAACGCCTACTGCTGGGTCGATCTCGTCGTGCGTCGCGCCAACGCCAAGGTGACGTTTGCGGGCGACGGCGCGTCGAACCTCGCCGACCCCTCATTCATCGTCAAGGCGGACGCGACAAACCGCGTCACGCTCCTCATCGGCAAGACCTACCGCGTGACGTGCCCGATGCCGTTCGAGGTCGCCGGCAGGTCGAGCGACGACATCGAGGAGGCGTGGGAGGAGGACGGGGGCGCATTGTGGCTCCACTGGCCGGTTTCGATTCGTTCGCAAAGTCCGGAAAGCCGCGCGCGCGCAAAGTGGCAGTCCACGAATCTTCACGAATCGGCACGAATCTCAATTCGTGACAATTCGTGTCAATTCGTGGCTAGTCAAACGACGGACGAGCTTCCGCCTGGACTTCTCACGTCGTTTCTGCAGCCCTATGCGGCGGGCTCTTCGCGGTCTTTCACCATGCAGGTGATCCCCTCTGGGCTTGGCGGAGCGTTCACGTGGACGAACGTCTGCTGCCGCGTCTCGGGAAGCGGCTACACGTTCACGGTCACGTGCGGCGACGGCTGCTCCTGCGGTGGCTGTTCCGCAGTCGGCTACCTCGAATACGAGGGCTACCGACTTCCGGCCTACGGCGGTTACTGTGGCTGCAGCGGAAGCGTCGACCACCCTAGCGACGACCACGACCCAGAAGTGCCCCCGCCCCTGCCGGGCGCGGCGGCGACGTTCTCGAAGCGCGTCGTCTTCTTCGAAGACGAGTACGAGAACGCGCCGGGCGAGTTCGTGCCGTGGCTGTCGACCGAGACGGAACTCGACTGCTGGGCGTACGGCGGCACGCGTGGCGGGCACGTCCGCATCGAGATCAAGGGCGCGGACGGCCTCGTGCAATACGGCGGAAGCCCC
>CAKUGW010000166.1 GCA_934654805.1 uncultured Kiritimatiellota bacterium | reverse complement strand
CCCCCCCCCCCCCCCCCCCCCCTTTGACATACCTACCTGAAAGTATGTATAATACGCGCCCGTCATGCCGAGAAGGACCAAAGAGGACGCACAGCGGACGCGCGAGAGGATTCTCTCGAGCGCCCTTGCGCTCTTTTCCAAGAAGGGCTACGAACACACGACGTTCACCGACATCGCCGCGCGGCTGAAGCTCACGAAGGGCGCGGTCTACTGGCACTTCGACTCGAAGGAGAAGCTGATCGAGGAGCTGGTGCGCCTCGCGCTCGCGAAGTTCCGCCGCCAGATCGAGGCGCTGATGCCGGACGGCGCGCTGACGTATCCCGCCGTTGCGGAGATGATGGTGCGAAATGCCGAGCAGGTCGTCTCCGACCCGAAGGGCGCGGCGTTCTTCCGCCTGATGAAGTGCCAGATCCGCTGGGGCGACGACTCGATGGCGGCGGTGCGCCAGAACCTGCTGACGAACCGCCAGTTCGGCCCGAAGGAGGCGTTCATGCGGGCGATCGCGAACGACGTCGCCGCCGGGCGCATCCGTCCGACGGCCAACGCCGAGGAGATCGCCACCGTCTCGCTCGCGATCTGGGACGGGCTCGTGCAGGCGCACCTCGACCGCTTCCTCGAATGCGACATGGCGACGACGCTGCGCCACGCCTTCGGCGCGGTCTGGGCCGGGGTCAAAGAGCGAGTGGCGAATGACAAGAGTGACTTGGGGGACATGCGGACAGGAGGCCTTGAATGATGATTGGCCTCAAGTCTCGCAAGACGCTCGTGTCTCTCAAGTCAATAGTCTAGAATTTGAAATCTGAATCTAACCGATAACCTAAAGGAAAAACAGAACATGAGCGAAAAGAACTCGAAAGTCGGCAGCGCGATTGCGGCGCTGGTGTTGGCGGCGGTCTGCGTGGCCGGCGGCTGGATCGGCTGCGGCATCTACTCGGTCGCGGCGGCGAAGAAGGCGGCGGCGCAGGGCGCCGCGCAGATGGCGGCGATGCGCGGCCAGGCGCAGACGGTCGCCGTCGCGGAGGTGAAGGAGATGCCCTACAACCTGCCCGAGCAGTACATCGCGCACGCCGAGGCGGTGGCCGAGGTCGACCTTCTGCCGCAGGTCGACGGCTACATCAAGGAGATCAAGTTCAAGGAGGGCGACGTTGTGCGCGAGGGCCAACTCCTCTATGTGATGGACGACGAGAAGTACGAGGCCGTCGTCGGGCAGGCGAAGGCCGACCTCAATGCGGCGGAGGCCGAGGCCCGGCGTGCGCGGCGCTACTACGAGCGCATGGAGAAGGCGGACGAGCGCGGCATCACCCAGCTGGAGCGCGACAACGCCGAGGCGGCGGCGGAGAAGGCCGACGCGGCCGTCCTTCAGGCGAAGGCGAACCTCGTCGTCGCCGAGTACAACTGCAAGAAGGCGAAGATTTACGCCCCAGTCGCCGGCCAGATTGGCAAGACGTCCGCTCACGTCGGCGACTACGTGGCGCCGTCGAAGGGCGCGCTCGCCCACATCGTGCAGATCGACCCGATCCGCGTGAGCTTCCCGATGACCGACCGCGCGTTCCTCGCGTGGCGCAAGGCGGTGAAGGACGGCAAGCAGGACGAGAACCGCCTGCGCCTCATGCTGCCGGACGGCACCGAATACGACCAGGAGGGCGCGTGGGACTTCGACGACAACGAGATGTCGAAGACGACGGCCTCGATCATCCTGCGCCTCCGCTTCGCGAACCCCGACCGCCTGCTCGTGCCGGGCACGTACCTGACGGTGCTCGCCGACCTCAAGAACCCGCCGGCGTATCCGTCCGTGCCGCAGACGGCGATCATCGACCTGCCGGGCGGCAACCTCGGCGTCTATGTCCTCAAGGAGGGCGACGTCGTGGAGGCCGTGCCGGTCGAGACGCGTCCGATGCACGACGGCTTCGTGCCGGTCGTCAAGGGCCTCAAGGTCGGCGAGAAGGTCGTCTCGTCGGGGACGCGCAAGCTCAAGAACGGCACGAAGGTCACGTTCGTCGAGGCGACGCCGAACGAGGAGAACACCCCCGGCTGGAAGGGCGTGCAGCTGTAAGGGGAAGGAAAAAGGAAAAAGGAAGAAGGAAGAAGGACAAAGGACGGAAACCGGGAAAAGACAAACGAAAAAGGTTAAATACCTTACTTCTTCCTTTTTACTTCTTACTTCTTCCTTCCTTCAAGGACTGCTTCTCAAGAAATTAAAAGAAGAATAAAATGAAACTAGGCATTCGCGCGAGCATTGACAAGATCAAGACCTTCTCGCGGGTCTTCGTCGAGCGGCCGCGCTTCGCGATGGTCATCTCCCTCGTCCTCACGATGGCGGGCGTCATGGCGATCACGAAGCTGCCGGTCGCGCAGTATCCGCAGCTCACCCCGCCGGAGATCACCGTCACCTACAACTACCCCGGCGCGAACGCCCGCGAGGTGCTGAACACGATCGCGACGCCGCTGGAGGACGAGATCAACGGCGTGGACGACATGATCTACATGTCGGCGGACTGCACGGACGACGGCCAGTACCAGCTGAGCGTGTCCTTCGAGGTCGAGTCCGACCGCGACATGGACCTCGTGAAGGTGCAGAACCGCATCGCGCAGGCCGAGGCGAAGCTCCCGGCGGAGGCCAAGGAGCTCGGCGGGACGGTCCGCGCGCGGTCGACGGACTTCCTCGGCTTCTTCACGCTGCGCTCGCCGAAGGGCACGATGTCGCGCCTGGAGATCTCCGACTACGCCTACGCGAACATCAAGCCGGTGCTGCTGCGCGTCGCGGGCGTGGGCGAGGCGACGATCTACGGGCCGAAGCTCGCGATGCGCGTCTGGCTCGACCCGCAGCGCCTCGCGGCGCAGGGGATGAACTCCGAGGAGGTCATCGCCGCGGTCACGAAGCAGAACGTCCAGGCGTCGCTCGGCAACATCGGCGCGTCGCCGACCGGGCCGCACGGCGCCTACACGTACACGCTGCTCGCCAAGGGCCGCCTCATGACGGCCGCCGAGTTCGACGAGATCGTCGTCCGCCGCGACGCGAACGGCGGCGTCGTCAAGCTCAAGGACGTCGCGCGCACGGAGATCGGCGAGGAGAACTACATGTTCGCCGGCCTGTTCAACGGCGAGAACTCGATCTCCATCGGCCTCAACCAGAAGCCGGGCGCGAACGCGATCGAGGCGATGAACGAGGTCATGGCGGCGTTCGAGCGCCTGTCGAAGGACTTCCCGGACGACCTCGAGTGGCTCGTGCCGTATGACGCGACGGACTACGTGCGCCGCACGATCAAGGAGATCGTCGAGACGCTCGTCATCACGTTCCTGCTCGTCGTCTTCGTCTGCTACCTGTTCCTGCAGGACTGGCGCGCGACGCTGATCCCGTGCCTGACGATCCCGGTCTCGCTCTGCTCGACGTTCATCTTCATGGCGGTGATGGGCTACTCGATCAACACGCTGACGCTCTTCGGCCTCGTGCTCGCGATCGGTGTCGTCGTCGACGACTGCATCGTCGTCGTCGAGCGCGTGCAGTTCCTCATCGAGACGCGCGGCCTCAACTGCAAGGAGGCGACGATCCAGGCGATGAAGGACGTGACGTCGGCCGTCATCGCGACGACGCTCGTCCTCCTCGGCATCTTCGTGCCGATCGGCTTCATGAGCGGCATCACGGGCCGCATCTACCAGCAGTTCTCGGTCACGCTCTCGGCGGCGGTCTGCTTCTCGACGGTGTGCGCGCTGACGCTCGCGCCGGCGCTGACCTCCCTCCTCCTGCGCGAGGCGCGCCCGTTCAGGCACGGGCCGCTGGCGTGGTTCAACTGGGCGCTCAACCGCTTCAAGGGCTTCTTCGTCCGCTGCGCGAAGTGGCTCGCGAGCCGCATCTTCCTCGCGCTCCTGCTGCTCGTGCTGACGATCCTCCTCACGGTGAACGCCTTCATGTCGACGCAGACGTCGTTCATCCCGGACGAGGACCAGCGCGTCATCTTCGCCTCGCTGGAGCTGCCGGAAGGCTCGACGCGCCAGCGCTCGACGGACGTCGCCGACCGCGCGACGAAGCTCCTGCGCGAGCAGGTGCCGGAGGTGACGAGCGTCCTCTCCATCACGGGCATCTCGATGATCGGCGGACGCGGCGAGAACATGATCATGATGATCATCGACCTCAAGTCGTGGGAGGAGCGCACGCGCCCCGACCAGCAGGTCTCGGCGCTGCTCGGCAAGGTGCAGGCCGTCCTCTCGCAGATCCCGGAGCCGGTCGTCAAGTGCTTCGTGCCGCCGGCGATCCCGGGCCTCGGCTCGAACTCGGGCATCGACCTGCGCCTCCAGTCGAAGGGCGACACCGACCCGATGCGCCTCGACGCGGTGACGAAGGACGTCCTCGGCCGCCTCAACCGTCTGCCGGGCGTGATGGTCGCCTTCACGGGATTCACGGCCGACACGCCGCACCTCCGGTTCAACCTCGACCGCGACAAGGCCGAGATGTTCCAGGTGCCGGTCGCGACGGTCTACGCGACGCTCCAGAACTACCTCGGCTCGCGCTACGTGAACGACGTGAACCTCGGCACGCAGGTGAACCGCGTGACCGTCAAGTCCGACTGGTCGGGACGCGCCACGCCCGAGGCGGTCGCGCGGCTCTTCGTGCGTTCGGACGCGGGGGCGATGGTGCCCGTCGGCTCGCTCGGCACGATCACGCGCGAGCTCGGCCCGCGCACGGTCTCGCGCTACAACATGTTCCTCTCGTCCGCGATCACGGTGATGCCG
>CAKUGW010000165.1 GCA_934654805.1 uncultured Kiritimatiellota bacterium | reverse complement strand
CCAGCGACCTGGACTTCGGGCCGAGCGCCTGGAGGACGACGAGGTTGCGGAAGTGCTGCAGGAGCTCGCCGGAGATCCGCCGCATGTTCTTGCCGGCGGAGTCGAACATCTCGATCGCCTCGAGGATCGCCGCCGTGTCGCCCTTCAGGATCGCGCCGGCGAGGCTCTCCAGCGCGCCCCGGCTGACGAGCCCGAACACGCCGAGCGCGTCCTCCTCGGTGATCGTGTCGCCCTTGAAGGAGATGAGCTGGTCGAGCGACGAGAGCGCGTCGCGCATGCCGCCCTCCGCCCCGCGCGCGATGGCGAGGAGCGCGTCTTCCTCGGCCGAGATCCCCTCCTTCTCGCAGATGTACTTCAGGCGCGAGACGATGTCGTGCGTCTGGATGCGCCGCAGGTCGAAGCGCTGGCAGCGCGAGACGATCGTCGGCAGCACCTTGTCGCCCTCCGTCGTCGCGAAGACGAAGCGCACGTGCGGCGGCGGCTCCTCCAGCGTCTTCAGGAGCGCGTTCCACGCCGCGCCGGAGAGCATGTGGCATTCGTCGATGATGTAGATCTTGAACTTCGAGCCGGTCGGCTTGAACGGGCACTGCTCGATGATGGGCCGCACGTCCTCCACCTTGTTGTGCGAGGCCGCGTCGAGCTCGGTGACGTCGATCGAGCGCCCGGCGGCGATCTCCGTGCAGTTCGTGCACGTGCCGCAGGGCTCGACGCCGTTCGGCGAGAGGCAGTTGAGGGCCTTCGCGAAGATGCGCGAGAGCGTCGTCTTGCCGATGCCGCGCGGGCCGATGAACAGGTAGGCGTTCGCGATGCGGTTCGCCTCGATCGCGTGCCGCAGCGTGCGCACGACGTGCTCCTGCCCGACGACGTCGTCGAACGTCATCGGGCGGTACTTCAGCGGCAGGGCGATATGCGTAGTCTCGGCCATGCGCGCATTATAGCATAAATTGTCGCGTCAGAACGTCACCTCGGAGTCGTCCCAGCAGCACCGGAGGACCTTCTCCATGAGCTTCGCGTCCATCTTGCGCGGGTTGCAGCCCGTGCAGGCGTCGCCCATCGCGTTCTCGGCGATCTGCGCCGCCTTCGCATCGAACTCGTCCGCGCCGACCATCGGCGGCTGCGCCTCGTTGACCGCCGTCTTGTAGGTCGGCAGCCCGTTCGCGGCGTAGTCCCTGATGCAGTGCGGGATGTTGAGTTCGTCGTTGAACTTCCGCACCCACGCGATGAGCGCGGCAATCTTCGCCTCCTGCGAGGTCTCGGCGCCCGCGATCCCGAGCTCGTCCGCGCAGCGCGCGTAGCGCGCGGCGGCGAACGGCACGGCGGCGTTGAAGCGGATGACCTTCGGCAGGTACATGGCGTTCGCCGCGCCGTGGATGACGTGGCCGCCGGAGAACGCCGCGCCCGTCTTGTGGGCGAGCGAGTGGACGATGCCGAGGAGCGCGTTCGAGAACGCCATGCCCGCGAGGCACTGCGCGTCGTGCATGGCGGCGCGCGCGGCGGGGTCGCCGCCGTAGCTCTTTACGAGCGCGTCGCGGATCATCTTCATCGAGTGGATCGCAAGCGCGTCCGAATACGGCGAGTGGGCGACGGCGACGACGGCCTCCAGGTCGTGCGTGAGCGCGTCCATGCCCGTGTGCGCGCAGAGCTTCTGCGGCATCGTGAGCGTGAGGTCGGGGTCGACGATCGCGACGTCGGGCGTGATCTCGAAGTCCGCGATCGGGTACTTGATGCCCTTCGCGTAGTCGGTGATGATCGAGAACGCCGTCACCTCGGTCGCCGTGCCGGACGTGGAGGAAATCGCGCAGAAGTGCGCCTTCGCGCGGAGCTTCGGCAGGCCGAACACCTTGCACATGTCCTCGAACGTCGCCTCGGGATGCTCGTACTTGATCCACATCGCCTTCGCGGCGTCGATCGGCGAGCCGCCGCCCATCGCGACGATCCAGTCGGGCTGGAACTCCTGCATCACCGCCGCGCCCTTCATCACCGTCTCGACCGACGGGTCGCTCTCGATGCCCTCGATGAGCTTCACCTCGAAGCCGGCCTCCTTGAGATACGCCTCCGCGCGCTGCAGGAACCCGCCGCGCCGCATCGAGCCGCCGCCGACGCAGATGACGGCGCGCCGGCCCTTGAGGGTCTTCAGGGTCGCCAGGGCGCCCTTTCCATGATAGATGTCACGTGGAAGCGTGAAACGAGCCATGTCGAATACCTCCTTGAGTTTCTTTTATGGGTAAAAGATGTGAGTATAGTACCATCTCTTCCGCGCGATTGCAACCCCCTACCGCACGACTGTCGTCTGCGGCCAGACGAGCTTTTCGGACATCTCCAGCTTCCGGTCGCCGAAGACGTGTTCGGCGGCGAACGCCGAGACCTCGACGGAATCGGCCTTCTTGCCGCCGACGCGCAGCTCGTTCTGAAGCCGCAGCGACTTCGCGATGTAGTGGGCGAAGCCGCAGAGCGCGCTCACGACCAGCGCGAGCGCAAGCATCCCGGCGGCCAGCTCGACCAGGGCCTGCCCCCGGCGCGACGGGGCGGGCGGCGACGCGAGACGCTCAGTGCCCATGCGGCGTGCCTCCCCGTCCGCCGCCGCCCCCGGTGGGTCGCAGACAGCTCGACGCATTGTACATGAGCCACGTGCGCCCCTGCTCGCGGACGCCCGGCCTCTCCCAGTCGACGAGCTGCCGGCAGTAGTAGCAGCCCTTCAGCGCGTCCGGCCCGTTCTGGAAGTACGCCGGCAGGTCTTCGCGCAGATGGCGCATCCAGTCCGGATCGGCCGTCGAGAGGTCCTTGCCGCCGACGGCGTCGATCGGCACGAGGCGCACGGCCTCGAACGCGGACGTGACAAAGCCCTTCAGCGCCGTCACGACGCCGACGCCGCCGTCCGCGTCCTCGACCGTGCCGAACGGCTTCGCCGCCGCCGCCCACTTCGCCACGCGGCCTTCGCCCGATTCGAGCAGGTTCGGAATGCCGCCCAGCACGCGGCAGATCGCCGCCGCGCCGCGCACGTCGTATTCGGGCCTGACCGGGCCGACGACGGGAAAGCGGTCTTCGCCGTCCGGGTCGATCTCCCGCCAGCGCCGCCACGTGCCGGCGTCCGTCGTGTCGTAGAAGAACCACACCTGGTTCCGGTTCGTGATGAGGCTCGACTGCGCGAGCTCGTCAGGCGACGCGCCCGCGAGGCGACAGACGAGTTCCGGGCCAAGCAGATCGACCGCGCTTCCCGTGCGCGGCACGAGATGAAGCGAATAGACCTCGCTGTTCGCGCACCGCCGACGGCGCGTCTCGTCGTCCGCGCTCGGCAACGGACCCCAGTCGCCAAAGCCCGAATAGCTGTCAAGGACGCCGGCGGCTCTGAAGTGAAACCAGCACCAGTTGCGGCCCGCGACGGCGTGGTAGAACTGCGGATCGAGCAGAAGGTGCCCGCCGGCGGCGTCCATGAACTCGATGTTGTCCGGCCCGGCGTAGAGCGGCGCGCCGATCTCGACTTCGAGGGCCTGCGCGTATTCCTCCCACGCACCCTCCCACGGCGCGGGATACGCCTCCGGCGTCGTCACGTAGGTCGTGCGGATGTCGATGACGTGCTGCTTGAGAATCTCGCGCATCTCGTCGCTCGGCCCCGCCCCGTTCGCCTGCGCGGCCTTGTTGCCGACCGAGATGCCGCGCAGGGGGCCGAGGAAGCAGAGGCGCGCCTGCTCCTCCGAAATGCGCACGCACTCCTCCTCGTCGTCCGCAAGCGCGGCACGCAGATGGGCGACGTTGAGCGCGCCGATCTGGTTCAGCAGCTCGGCCTGATGGCGCGCGACGGCGAGCGCCGCCGCATCGCCCGCGTTCATCGTGCGGTTCCTGGCCGTGACCGCGAGATACGCGCCCACGTTCAGGAGCGTGAGGAACGTGACCGCGACAAGCACGAGCACGAGATAGAGCGCGACCTGTCCGTGCTGTGCCTTCATCGTCCCGCGTCGTTCAGGTAGAGCGTGTGGTTCGCCTCGATGCCGGCCGCGCCGGAGAGGTCGAACGTCCACGCGCCGTCGAAGAGGTCGAAGCCGAACGCGACCGTCGCGTCCGTGCCGTCGCCGGGATCGACCGCCAGGCCGCCCCAGCGTTCGTAGTCGAGGATGCCGCGCGCCTCCGGCTCGTGTTCGGACGCGAGATAGGCCGGGACGCGCCCGTATTCCCTGTCGGCGTCGAACTCCGCCCCCTCCGGCCACGTGCGCCGCCCCGCAATAGGGATGACGGCGACGCGCGCGGCCTTGCGGCACATGTAGTCGTTGAAGCCGACGGCGCGGGCGCGCGCGACGCGCATCGCCGCATGTTCCAGCAGGATCTTGCCCGTCAAGAGGTAGGAGAGCTTGAAGAGCGCCAAAAAGGCAAAGGAGACGACCAAGACGGCCAGCACCGTCTCGACCATCGCCTGCCCTCGGCGCATCCGCCGCACGTGACGTCACTCCCCAAGGGAGCGAATCGAGTCCGAGCTGATCGAGTCCGCCGCCGACTTCGCCTTCGAGCCCTCCTCGGAGGAGAGCGCGTCCGCCGCCCCGGCGGCCTTCTTGCCGATCGCGCGGCTCAGGAAGGAGAAGACGGCGATGAGGGACACCGCGATCAGCGCGACGATGATGATGTACTCGACCATCGTCTGGCCTTTTCTCAACGTTTTCATCAGGTTGTAGAGTAGAGACCCACGCCTCGGCTTCGCCGATGCGACTTCCCCCTCATCAAACCGGACGTGCGGATTTCCCGC
>CAKUGW010000164.1 GCA_934654805.1 uncultured Kiritimatiellota bacterium | reverse complement strand
CCCCCCCCCCCCCCCCCCCTGACAACATTGGACGTGTGCTTATGCATAATACCTTCCTTCGTTTTAATTTTACGCGTTGTAGAATACACTATTTCCCTTCGCCTGTCAAATCCGAGCGGTTGCGCCAGGCGCGGAGGGACAGGCCCGTCGCCTTTTTGAACGCGCGGCGGAGCGACGAGTCGTTTCGATAGCCGCATTCGGAGAAGATCGAGTCGATGGGGATGAACCGCTTGAGCAGCAGGCCCTTCGCGCGGGCGATGCGCACGGCGAGGATCTCGTCGCCGATGGAATGCCCGACCCGCGCGCGAAAGCGGCATTCCGCCTGACGGCGGCTGCCGCCGATCCGCGCGCAGACCGCCGACGGCGTCGTCTGCGGTGCGCAGCCGTTCGCGCGGATGAACGCGACGGCGTCAAGGACGGCCGCGTCGTGGCGGCGGAAGCGCGTCGTCGAGTTGCGGCGGACGACGTGGTCGGCGCCGAAACGCACGAGCGACGGCGACGTCCCGGGGTTGCGAAAATGCCGGTCCAGCAGATTCGCCGCCAGGTAGCCGGACTGCTCGAAGTCCGGCACGACGCTCGTGAGGGTCGGCTGCGCGTGTTCGCAGATGAGCGCGTCGTTGTCGATGCCGACGACGGCGATCTCCTCCGGCACGCGGAGGCGTTCCTGGCGACAGGCCTGCAGGACGAGGTCGGCCATCATGTCGTTCGCCCCGAGGACGCCGCACGGCTTGGGCAGGCCGCGCAGCCACGCCCGCAGACGCGCCGAGAACATCTCCATGTCCCGGAAGAGCCCCGGATCGAAGGCGTGGAACGCGAGACCCTCCTGCGCCATCTGCCGCGCCATGACACGCGCGCGGCGATCCGACCAGTCGCGCGGCTGGAGGTGCCCGACGTAGCCGTAGTCCGCGTAGCCCAACCGCTGAAGTTCCGTGACCGCCAGCGTCACCGTCACGGCCGAATCGTGGATGACGCCGCTGAAGGCCGCGCCCATCTTCGCCCGGTTCGCGTCGCAGAAGACCGTCGGGACGTCCGCGAAGTCGTCCAGCCGGAAGTTCGGAAGTTCCGTGTAGCCGCCCTCGACGATGCAGCCGTCGGGCTTCCAGAACGCGAGGGCCTTGCGAACCGAGAGGGCCGTTCGCCCGTATTCCAGGACCTGCACGGCCCAGTCGGCCTTTTCCGCGTAGCGGTAGACTCCGGCGAGGCGTTCGCGCCAGAGCCGCCAGGGGTACTGGAAGAAGATGACGTTCCGCCGCATGCGTCCCGACCCTCCCGTCCGCTACTGCCGCCGCGTGGCGCGGCGGACGAGCGCGAGGGCCGTCGGCACCGCGAACACGAGCGCGAAGGCGAGCGCGCCGAGCGCCCCCTCGGCCGTCACGCGCCACGGGATCGCGAACCCGTGCGGCAGGCCCGGCCAGACGGCGCCCGTCCTGAGCGTGAAGAGCCAGCCGACGAGCGCGCCGACCGAGAGTCCCGCCGCAACGCCGACCGTCGCCGTCATCGTGCCATGCTGCCCGAGGAACTTGAGCGACGTCATGAAGACGAGCGTCCCAACAGCGACCGCCACGCCCGCGACGGCACACGCGAACCTCGCCTTGCCTGTCCGCAGCCCCTTTAGCATCAGCTTGAAAATCATGCCTGTCTTCCCTTGTTTCGCATTTACTGGCTTGAACGCCGCCACCGGCCCCGACGTTCAGCGGGCGTCCGCCGGCGGACGGCTCGCCGTCTCCAGGACCTGCCGCGCGCGCCAGCCGCCCCAGACGAAGAGCCGCCCCGGACGGATGTTCCGCACGACCTTCACGACGGCCCCCTTCCGGCCGAGAAACGTCGCATCGATCGGAAAGCGCATGAAGAGCGTGTGGATCGCGTTGCAGCGCGGAATGAGCAGCCCCTGCCCCTCCGGCAGCGCGCGGCGGCCGATAAGGCCCTTCGCCCGTTCAAGGAAGGTCTCGGCGACTTCCGCGTCGATGCCGTGCAGGCGCGTGCGTCTCATGCGGCGCGCGCTTTCGGACGGGAGAAGACGAACGCGCCGACGAACGCCGTGAACGGCGCGACGAGGACGAGCCCGAAGCTGCCGACGAGCGTCTTGACGAGTTCCGCCGAGACGAGCGTCGAGTTGAGGAAGTCCACGGGGTCCGTCCCCTGCGCCGCGAAGACCATGAGCAGCGTGAGGTAGCCGCCCGAATAGGCGAGGAGAAGCGTCGTCGTCATCGTGCCGACGACGCTGCGCCCGATCCGGACGCCGCTCCTGAACAACTCGGCGCGCGGCAGCGTCGGATTGTGGCGCACGATCTCGGCGAGCCCGGCGGCGATGTCCATCGCGAGGTCCATCACCGCGCCGGACGACGCGAGAATCACCGCGCCGACGAAGACGTCCACGAGAACGAGGTCCTCATAGCCGGAGTAGAGCAGCGCCTGCACGAACGGCATCGTCGCGCCGTTGACGTGGAGCGCGGCGGCGAAGAAGTCCGCAAGGCCGAGCGAGGCGGCGACGCCGAGCAGCGCGCCGAGGAACGCCGCGAAGCCCGTGCGCGACCAGCCGGCGACGAGGTACATGATGACGGCCGTCAGCACCGAGACGACGGCGAACGACGCCCACGCGGCGTTCCAGCCGGAGAGGCAGAGCGGCACGAGCAGCTTCCAGACGGCGACGCAGCTGAAGACGAAGCTGAAGAGCGCCTTTGCGCCCGTCCAGCCGCCGAACGCGCAGAGAAGGACGGCGAAGCCGCCGAACAGGACGGCTGCCCAGCCGAGCCGCCAGTGGTCGCGCGCGACAAGCGGCTCGTCGCCGAGGACGACGAGCGCCGTCTCGCCGACCGTGAACTTCTTGTCGAACTCCAGCTGGGCGCGCAGCTCGTTGTGCGCCGTCTTCACCGAGCCGTCCGGAAGCCGCACCTTCAGCCGCTGCGTGCCGAACTCGATGAGCCCGTGCAGCTGGACGTCCGAGTCGTCCGTCTCGACGACCTCGGCCCGCGCCGTCTCGCCGACCTGCGCCGCCACCCGGCGCGGCCCCGGCAGGAACGCGAGTCCGACGCAGCCGAGGGCGAGCACGAGAATCGGCAGCGCGCCTTTCACTTCACGAGGTCTTTGAGCCGCTTCGCGAGATCCGTGTTGTCGATGAAGCCGACGAAGCGCTCCGCGCCCGGCCCCTGCGCCGTCGTCAGCACGGGCAGGGCCGTGTGCGCGCCGCTTGTCCAGCCGATGCCGCACTTGTGCGAGAAGATCGCCTTGACGGCCGTCGGCAGGTGCGAGATCTTCTGCGCGTCGTACGCCTCGTTCTCCTTCTTGCCGGCGCGCGCGAGCTTGAGGTCGTGGGCAAAGGCCGTCTCAAGTTCCTTCCGCTCGTCCGCCGTGATCGCCATCGGGTTCTTCTGCGTGTCCGCCGTCGTGAAGTCGAAGCCGAAGTTCGCGGCGAGGAACGGCTCCAGTGCGGCGAAGTCGGCGGGGCGCGTCTCGCGGATGTGCCGGACAAGCGCGTCCGTCGAGCACTTCTGGTTCACGAGGCGGTCCATGTAGAAGGCGTACCCCGTCGCGGCGAAGCCCATCGTCATGCCGCCCGTCTCGTGGTCGCCCGTGACGACGACCAGCGTCTCGGGATGCGCCTTCTGGAAGTCGAGCGCGACCTTCACCGCGTCGTCCAGCGCAAGGACGTCGCGCAGGTTCGTCGCCGCGTCGTTGGCGTGGCCGGCCCAGTCGATCCGGCCGCCCTCGACCATCAGGAAGAAGCCGTCGGGATCCGGCGCAAGAAGCTCCAGCCCCTTCGCCGTCAGCTCCGCGAGCGTCGGGACGCCCTGCCAGGCCTCGGCATCGATCGAATACGGCATCGGGCCGTCGCACGCGACGTACCACACCTTGCCGCAGCCCGGCTTCAGCGCGTCGAGCGCCGCGCGGTCGTTCCGGATGAACGTGTAGCCCGCGTCCTTCGCCAGGGCGTAGATGTCGCCGCGGTAGCCGGGGCAGACCTTGTCGTCATGCTTCGAGAGCCCGCCGCCCGCGAAGTAGGCGAAGCCGGACGCGAGGAGGTCGAGACCGAGAGCGTACCCTTCGCCGCGATCCTTGCGGTGGCCGTAGAAGCCCGCCGGCGTCGCGTGGTTGATCGTGACGGTCGTCACGATGCCGACGGCCTTGCCGGCCTTCTGCGCGACTTCTGCGACGGACGTGAGCCGACGCCCCTGCGCATCGAGCCCGACCGCGCCGTTCAGTGTCTTCTCGCCGCAGGCGATGGCCGTTGCCGCCGCCGCCGAGTCGGTGACGAGCGAGTTCGCCGAACACGTCCGCGTCGTCGCCTGCCACGGCAGCGCGTTCATCGCGAGGTTGCCGCGCCCGCTCTTGACCGAGAACTCGTTCGCCGTCATCCGCTGCGGCGTGGACATGCCGTCGCCGATGAAGAGAACGACGCATTTCGGATTCGCCACCGCCGTCAGAGTCAGGAAAATGCCGACCGCGAGAAAGGCGACCGCCCCAAAAAGAAGTTTCTTGTTCATGGCTTCCGTTAGGCTGGTGCTCGGGGCGGGACTCGAACCCGCAAGGATCTCTCCACATGCACCTCAAGCATGCGTGTCTGCCAATTTCACCACCCGAGCGATGAAAACAGTGCGTAGTATATCATAATCTCCCCCCTGTGCGCAAGGGGGGTAGCGACATTTTTCCAGACAAGGCCTTTACTGCCGCTTCCAGAGGTAAAGTTGATTTCGTTGATGGTTTACCCCCTGTAAAGATTGGCTGTTGTTGAAGGATGGA
>CAKUGW010000163.1 GCA_934654805.1 uncultured Kiritimatiellota bacterium | reverse complement strand
GTCAGTATGCCATTATCCTTACTGAGTAGATTCCTTTCATTCTACAAGTTCAGCCAAGCTTGCTTGGCGCACCATCATGTTCTCCTTCGTTCGTTTGATTTGCGTTGAGTTCAATAAGCACACGCCATGTGCCTGTGCGGGAATTATAGCATAACCTGTCCTGTGCGCGCTCAAAATTGCATATTGGTTTAAGCACAAAATCACTATCGAATCAAGACAATGTGAAATATGGTATACTTTGCCCCATGAAACGAAGGGCAAAGAAGAGAACTGTCGTCGTCGTCCTGTGGCTTGCGGGGTCTGCGGGGCGCAAGCAGCTGACGGGCATATTGCAGTACGTCAACGCCGGGCATCCCTGGAGCATCCGGCTTGTCACCGACCCCAAGGACTTTACGGACGAGGCCATCCGCCAGGCCGAAGCCGACGGCGTTCACGGCTTTCTCGTCCATGCCAATGCGCAGGTCGGCACCGCTCTCGCCGCCTCCACGGTCCCCACCGTCCTGCTGGACTTCCCGCCGCCCGCCCTGCGGTCGCGCAAAAACGCCATCGCCCTCATTCTCGACGGCGACGAGCAGATCGGGCGGACGGCCGCCGACTACTTCCTCCGGCTCGGAAACTTCGCGTCTTTCGCCTTTGTGCCGGACGAGCAGAACCGCGGCTGGTCCCGTCTGCGCGAACGCGGCTACAAAGCGGCACTTGACGCAGCTGGTCGGGACTGTCTGATCTACGGACGCGGCAAGGGACCTCTTTCCGACTGGCTCAAGACGCTGACGCGCCCGACTGCCGTCTTCACGGCCTATGACCTGCGGGCGCAGGAGACCATTGAAGCCTGCAAGGCGGCGAAGCTGTCGATTCCGGATCAGGTCGCCGTCCTCGGTGTCGACAACGACGAGCTCATCTGCGACTACACGACGCCGTCAATCTCCAGTATTCGGATCGACCATGAGACACTGGGCGCAGAAGCGGCCAAGATGCTTGACCGCATGATGCGCACACCGTCTGCCGCCAGCCCCAAGCCTGTCTTCATGCCGGTGGGAGAAGTCGTCGAACGGGAATCGACCGCGCCCACGCCACCGGCCGCGCATCTGGTCGCCCGTGCGTTGGCCTATATCCATGCCCATGCGGCGGAGTGCATTTCTGTGTCCGATGTCGTTCGGCATCTCGGCATTTCGCGCCGCCTCGCAGACCGCCGGTTCGGAGCCGCCACCGGCACGTCTCTCCGCCGCGCCATCGAAGACCGCCGCCTCGCGCTCGTGAAGGAACGGCTCGCCTCGACGCATCTTCCCATCAACAAGATCTCGCGCCTGTGCGGCTACGCCAACATCCAGCGGCTCAAATACGTCTTCAAGACCCGCTTCGGCATGCCCATGACCACCTGGCGGGCGCGCGAACAAGCGGACAGGCGCCAGCCGTAACGCGCCATTCGCCAAGTCCCGCCCTCTCCGCCTCGCCAAGTCCCGCCCTGCCCCGCCCTCTCCGCCCCCTGCAAGACGGCACGCCCCTCCACGCCGCGCTTTACGCCGCGCCTTCGGCCCTTCGCGCCAAGAATTTTCCGCATACAATTCTCTTTATGGTATAATGTGCGGCATCGGCGCGGAAAGCGCGGGAAACGGACGCCTATCGGCTTCGCGCAGAAGACAGGCTTCGCGCAAGAGAGGCGGCATCGCGAAACGCGGAAAGGGAACGGGACATGGCACGGAAGGCATACGAGCACTCGGCGTACTGGCACGCGAAGAACAGCGGACAGACGCGCAGCGACAGGGCCACGCACGTCGAGCGGCTTCTCGACGAGGTGAGGCGCGACCTCGCCTTCGGCGGCGGGCGCGTGAACGGCAGCCTCTCGTGCGACCCGCTCGGCTTCGGCGCCTGCCTCGCCGTCTGCGCGGCGATGGACATCGGCGAGGCGATGCGCGAGACGGCGCGCAAGGTCGCCGACCCCGCCGCGCGCGACCGCATGCGCCGCGAGCTCCTGCGCGACCTCCGCGCCGTCCGCCGCCCCTTCTACTACGCGCGCGAGACGGCCCGGCGCCGCGCGCTCGCCGCCGAGCGGCGCAAGCTCTCGCGGCGGACGACGACCGCGCCCGAGCCGACGCCGGCGGACGTCCGCGCGGCGTGGGAGCGGCGCAAGGGCTCGATGGCGGACATGATCCGCCTCGGCGGGATGCTCCACGACCTCGCGTGCTACGTGGACAGCTCGCTCCGCTTCGACGCCAACGGCGACGTCGCGGGAAGGAACGGCGGCATCCGGGGGTGGCTCAGGGAGAACCTGCCGGAGCTCTTCCCGAAGTACAAGACGCTCATGCGCTACAAGGCGATGGCGGTCCGGCTGCGGCAGGCGACGGAGACGAGGGACCCGACGCCGACCAGCGCCCTTCTCGGCGAGGCGCCCGGCGGGGCGGAGGCGGCGCGGGGGACGGGCCGGGACGGGAAGCCGCACAAGGTCGTCCGGGAACTTCTCGAAGAATTCCGCATGACGTTCTCATCCCTTGAGGAGGGGCTCTCGCGGCGGCTTGACCCGGAGCAGGTGTTTCTCGACCCGGCAAAGGGGAAACGGAGGCATTTAGGCCCGGCGAGGGGGAAACGAGGAAGTTCCGACTCGGCAAAGGGGATACGGCGGGTTCCCGATTCGGCAATGCCCGATCCTGAAAAAGGGCAACGGGAGGCGATCCGACGGAAAGGAGACGGGAACTTGGCCCGACGAGGGGAAACGGGGGTTTTGAGGACTGGGAAAAACAAGGATAGCGAGAACCGCGAATTGACTGACGGATTCACACGTGATTGACGGACTTATGCGTGATTGACGACCTCTCGCAAGACACACCCCGAAAGGAACGCCCCCTCTTCGCCTATGCAAAGCAAGATCCTCATCTGCATGAACATCAACGACTTCGCACAGCATCCGTTTCTCGCGGGCATCCTGTCCGTGACGCGGCTCGACGGTTCGCTGTCCGTCGTCATCGACACGAAGCCGGGCGAGCTGACCGTTGCGCGCTTCCAGAGCCATCTCGACAGCGGCATTGTGGCCGCCATCATCTGCGAAACCGGCGTTCCGGACATCCGGGCCGTCGTCAACAGCTGCCGGACGCCCATCGTGGTCTTCGGTTCGCCGAAGTCACGCACGCGCCGCCAGGGGCTCTGCTACGTCATGAGCGATGACACCGGCATCGGCATTGCGGGCGCGCGGCATCTCTTCGCGATCGGCGGCTTTCGCTCGTTCGCGTTCGCCGCAACGCCGGGCGAAGGCTGGAGCGACAAGGAGGAGCGCGGCTTCGTTTCGTTCCTCGAGCGCAAGCGCTGTCCTGTCCGGGTCTGCCGAGGCGTCACGGACGCCGAGCTCGACGGGTTCATCGCCACGCTCGAGAATCCGGCGGCGGTCATGGCGGCCAATGACCTACGCGCACTCGACGTCGTCAACGCCTGTCATCGGCAGGGCATCGACATTCCCAGGCAGCTGTCGCTGATCGGCGTCAACGACAATGAGGTCCTGTGCAACGGCGTCTCGCCCAGCCTCACCAGCATCGGCGTCGACCACGAGCACGAGGGGCGCCTGGCGATCAAGTGCCTGCTCAGCATGCTGCGCAGCCCGCAGAAGCCGCACCCGGCCCTGATCCGTCCGAAGGAGCATCAGGTCGTCGAACGCGAGTCGACCGCCATCCGCACCTCGTCCGCCCACATCATCGAAAAGGCCCTTGCCTACATCGACCGGCACATCAACCGCCCGGTCAGCGTGACGGAGCTCGTCGCCCTTCTGCACGTCTCGCGAAGGCTGCTTGAAATCCGATTCCGGGAAATCCTGCACAGCGGCGTAAATGCGACCATCGTCAGTCGCCGCCTCGACCACTATCGGCGCCAGCTGCTCCACTCGAAGCAGTCCGCCCGCGCCGTGGCGCGCGCGTGCGGATTCTCCGACATGTCCTATCTCACGCGCACGTTCAAGGCCCGTTTCAGCGTCACGCCCGGAGAGCTGCGCGAGACGAACGCATAGAAAAAGCGGCGGCCCCGGATGGACTCCGGAGCCGCTGGCTTTGCTGGACGAGGCCGCTTAGGCCTTCGTCACCTTGCCGGTCTTCAGGCAGCGCGTGCAGACGCGCATGCGCTTCGTGTTGCCCTTGCCGTCCGTCGTGCGGACGGT
The DNA here is from genome assembly GCA_934654805.1 of uncultured Kiritimatiellota bacterium. GTDB lineage: Bacteria > Verrucomicrobiota > Kiritimatiellia > RFP12 > UBA1067 > UBA1067. Next base: position 614 of record CAKUGW010000163.1, on the reverse strand, counting down.
CTGGAGGTTAGGCAGGAAGCGGCGCTTCGTGATGCCGGTCGTGTGGAGACCGATGCCGCCCTTGTACTTCGGCGAACCCTTGCGGACGACGACGTTGCCGACCGAGGGGCCCTTTCCGCAGATTTCACAAACTCTGGACATTTTCCTGTTCCTTTCGTTTGAATGTGATTAGTTGCCGGGCTGCCACTCGACGTTCGCGAAGGCGTTCTCGAACGCGGCGGACAGGCCGCCGAGGTTCTCGCTGCCCGCGCTCGTCGCGGAGACGGGCGTCTTCTCCTCGCCTGCGGCTTCCGCCTCAAGCGCCTTGACCTCGTCGTCCGTCATGCCCATCGCGCGGATCGACAGGCCGATGCGGCGCTCGCCGCGGTCGACCTTGACCACGCGGGCCTCGACCTCCTGGCCGACCTCAAGCGCGTCCTTGACCTTCTCGACGCGCTGGTCGGAGATCTGCGAGATGTGCACGAGCCCGTCCACGCCGTCCTCGAGCTCGACGAACGCGCCGAACGAGGCGATCTTCGAGACCTTGCCCTTGACGACCGAGCCGACCGGGAACTTCTGGGCGATCTAGTCCCACGGATACTGCGTCGACTGCTTGAGGCAGAGCGAGATGCGCT
>CAKUGW010000162.1 GCA_934654805.1 uncultured Kiritimatiellota bacterium | reverse complement strand
TCAGTATGCCATTATCCTTACTGAGTAGATTCCTTTCATTCTACAAGTTCAGCCAAGCTTGCTTGGCGCACCATGCTTGGGTTCCTTTCTTGGTGTTTCAAAGTCAGACGGCCTTCCATTCAAGCGAGAGGTCGACCGAGCCCGCCGAGTGCGTGAGGCACCCGAGCGAGATCGCCGTCACGCCCGTCGCCGCAACCTCCTTCGCGCGGTCGAGCGTGATGCCGCCCGACGCCTCGGTCTTCGAAATGCCCTTGCACATCCGGACGCACTTCCTCATGTCCGCGACGGACATGTTGTCGAGCATGATCCACTCTGGCTTCGCCTTGAGCGCGCTCGCGCACTCGCGCAGGCTCTCGACCTCCACCTCGACCGCGAGCTTCGGGAACGCCTTGCGCGCCGCGACGACCGCCTGATCGAGCTCGTCGGGGTCGCCGTCCCGCCAGAGACGGCGGTGGTTGTCCTTCATCAGCACGCGGTCATACATCCCCATGCGGTGGTTCGTGCCGCCGCCGCACGTGACGGCGTACTTCTCGAAGACGCGGAGGCCCGGCGTCGTCTTGCGCGTGTCGAGGATGAGCGTGCCGTAGAGCCTCGTCGCCTCGACGAACTTGCGCGTCAGCGTCGCCGTCGCGCACATCCGCTGCATGAAGTTGAGGGCCGTGCGCTCCGCCGCGAGGATCGCGCGCGCCTTGCCGCGGAACGTGAGGATCGTCTCCTTCGGCTGAACCGACGAACCGTCGGGCTTCAGGATCGTCACCCGGATCTTCGGGTCGACCGCCCGCATCACGGCCTTCGCGACCGTCGCGCCCGCGACGACGCAGCCCGCGCCCTTCGCGTAGATCTCGCCCGTCGCGACGGCGTCGGGATCGACGAGCGCGAGGCTCGTCGCGTCGCACCACGGTCCGGAGACGGCCCGGTCGACGCTCGCGAGGTCCTCGTCGAGCGCAAGGCGCACGGCGGCCTGCGCGCGCGGCGCACGCATGACGTCCTTCATGATCACGCGCCCTTGAGGAATTCCCAGTGCTGGAAGATGACGAACGTCAGGACGCCGACGACGACGAGCGCCACGACGCCCGCGAGGACGGCGACCGTCGTTCCGGCGCCCGACGCGGCGGCCTTCTTCGCGTTCGGATCGGGCGCGTCGAGCTTGAAGCGGTCGGCGATCGTGGCGGCCGCAGGGGCGGACGGAATCTCGGCGACGCCCTCGGTTGCGGGCATCGAATCGGCCTTCACGGTCGGCCGCTTGACGGTCATGGGCTTCTTGATAGTCATGGTGCGGAGAATTATATCACGGTTTCGGACGGAAAATCAAGTGGGGCGGGCCCCATCGGCGCGACGAAGCCATGACACGCATCGGCAAACCATGCTATAATACGCGCCCATGATGAAAGCACAGCTCCAGACTCTCCGAAACGGCCTCCGCGCCGTCCTCGTCCCCTGCGAGGCCGAATCGATCGCCTTCGGACTCTTCGTCGCCTCCGGCTCGCGCCACGAGGACGCGAAGGCCGCCGGCATCTCCCACTTCATCGAGCACATGCTCTTCAAGGGCACGCCCACGCGCACGCCGCTCGACATCACGCAGGCGATCGAGGGGCGTGGCGGCAACTTCAACGCCTGCACGGGCGAGGAGTCGACGTGCTACTTCGCGCACATGCCGAACGAGTGCCTCGACGAGGCGGTGGACATCCTTTCCGACATGTACCTCCGGGCGACAATCCCCGCCGACGAGTTCGCGCGCGAGAAGCAGGTCGTCATCGAGGAGATCAAGATGTACGCCGACGAGCCGGACTCCGTGGCGATGGAGAACCTCCAGCGGAACCTCTTCCCCGAATCGCCGCTCGGCGCGCCCGTCGCCGGGAGCGCGCAGTCGCTCGGCCCGATGACGCCCGCGTTCCTCCGCCGCTACGTGAAGACGCACTACCGGGCGGACAACGCGGTGGCCGTCCTCGTCGGCGCGTTCGACCCGGGCAAGGCCCTCGCGACGCTGGAGGCGCAGCTCGGCCGCTTCGCGCGCCGGGCCGGCGCGTCCGACGCCGTGCGCGGCGACGACCCCGCGCGCGCGCCCGTCGTGCCGCACGTCTCGGTCGAACGCGAGATCAACCAGGCGCAGCTCGCGCTCGGCTACCGCACGTTCGGCCTGCGCGATCCGCGCAAGTACGCGGCGACGGTGCTGGACGCCGTCCTCGGGCGCGGCATGTCGTCGCGCCTCTTCCAGGAGGTGCGCGAGAAGCGCGGCCTGAGCTATGACATCTCCTCGCGCATGCACCTCTTCGCGGACGCGGGGATGTTCACCGTGACGGCGGGGCTGGACGCGGCGAAGGCCGGGGCGACGCTCGCGACGGTCGACCGCGAGCTGAAGCGCGTCGTCGCGAGGCGCGTCGGCGCGGAGGAGCTGCGGCGCACGAAGGAGTTCCTGATCGGGAACTTCCGCCTCTCGCACGAGAAGATGACGTCCAAGCTGTTCTTCTATGGGCAGACGATGCTCGCGTTCGGCCGCCTCGTCGAGCCGGCTGAGCAGGTCGAGGGCATCCGCGCCGTGACGGCGGCGGACGTGCAGGACGTCGCCCGCGAGATCTTCCAAGCGAAAAACCGCGCCGTCAGCTGGGTCGTGCCCCGCTGACGGACCGACGCGCGGTGTCCGGTCGGCCTTAACATAGAAATCGCACTTCACGGGCCCTGGGAGCGTGCAGATGTCTGTCGCGCGCTTTTCCATGCCACGAATTATACCATACTCCCCGCCGCCTATCGCCGCGTCGCGCGGCGGACAAGCGCCAGCGCCGTCGGCACGGCAAAGGCGAGCGCGAATGCGATCGCGCCGACCGCCCCTTCGGCCGTCACGCGCCACGGGATGACGAACCAGTGCGGCAGCCCCGGCCAGATGGCGCCCGTCCTGAACGTGAAGAGCCAGCCGACGAGCGCGCCGACGGGCAGCCCCGCCGCGACGCCCACGAGCGCCGTCTTCGCGGCGGACAGCGCCAGCCGCCCCGCGAGCTGCGCCTTCGTCGCGCCGACCGCGCGCAGGATCGCGAACTCGCGCCGCCGGGAATCCGCCTCGGCGACGAGCATCGCGACGAACCCGATCGCCAGGATCGCGAGGAAGACGAACGGCACGCGCGCGACCTGGCCGATCACGTCGTTGCCGTGCGCGAGCGTCCCGTCCGCCACCTCGTCGCGCGCGTGCAGCCGCACGGTCGAGGAGACGGGGTTGCCGAGCCGCCGCGCGATCTCGGCCTCGACGCGCCGCCCCGCCGGGAACACGCCGTGCCGCTTCAGGAACGCCGCGTCGTAGTCCACCCAGAGGTGCGTCATCGGCGCGGACAGCGCCGGATCCGTGACGAGCGTGCGGAAGTCGATGGCGCCCATCGTGTCGAGCGAGCAGAACACGGGGCCGTCCGTCATGCCCGGCGAACCGTTCAGGCCGCGCACGAGCCCGCGGCTCGTCACCATGTGCCAGTTGAGGTCCACGACGCCCGCGATCGGGAACGACAGCTCCGTCGGCGCGCCGCCGCGCCGCCCCGGCTGGACGACGCGCAGGCGGTCGCCCCTGTGCAGGCCGTAGGCGTTGGACATCATTTCGGTGATGACGACCGCATTCCCCTTCTGCACGGCCTCGTTCGCCGCCGCCCACGAGCCTTCGGCGAACCTGAACGCCGGCAGGAACTCCGCCGCGAGGAAGAGCGCGTTGCGCGTCTCGTCCGCCGCGAGCGGCAGCTGGCGCGGCACGAGCTCGGAAATGCGCCGGACGCCCTCGACGTCGCGCAGCCTCTCCACGTCCCAGCTCGACACGCCGCCCGGCAGGATCGAGACGATCGCGTCCGGCCACTCCGGCGACGGCACGAACGCGCGCATGAGGGACGCCCCCCAGACCTCGACGGCGGCGAACGCGGCGAACCCGCAGGCGAATGTGATCGCCATGCCGCGCCGCCGCCGGCGCGGGCGCCGCTGGGCCGCGTCCATCGCGCGCACCTTGAGGGCCGGCGCGAGCGCGAAGAGGACGGCGAGGACGACGACGAGCGGCAGGACGGCGAACGTCAGCCGGATGCGGCCCGGATCGACCGCCAGCCCGGCCGGGAACGTCACGGCGTCGCACGCGACGTAGACGGCCAGCGCGGCGACCGCCCCGGCGACGCCCAGCGCCCAGCCGACAAGCCCGGCGCAGAGGGCCACCAGCGACACGAACGAGACGACGCCCGCGCGCGTCAGCCCCACCAGGCGCAAGGTCGCCAGCGTCGCGCGGTTGGCCTCGACCGAGAGAAGCAGCGAGTTGACGAGCAGGGAGAGCGCCGTCAGGAACGCCGCCGCGAGGAGAAGCGGCGTCACGTAGTCCATGCGCTTCTGGTCGTCGGACCGAAACGCGGCGACGACGCGGTCCGACGTCGGCGTCAGGAGGCCGCGCACCGGCCGGCCGGGCATCGTGCGGAAGAACGACACCGAGCCCGGCGGTTCGGCCGCGAGCGCGGCGAACGCGGCGGCATTCGCGAAGACCGTCGGGAACTCGCGCGGCAGGCTGCCGCCGTCGAGGTAGCCGACGACCTTCGCCGTCATCGTGCCGCGGCGCCCGACGAACTTGAGGTCCGTCCCGAGCGGCGGCTCCGGCGCGCGCCCGAAGCGCCGCAGGGCCCGCCGGACGCAGACGACCTCTTTCGCCGGGGCTGCCTCGTCGACCCAGCGCCCCTCGCCCAGCGTCAGGCGCCCGTAGACGTTCGTCGCGGGCGCTTCAGCCAGCAGGACGCGCATCGGCGGCCCCTGCAGGACACGCCCGCCCGGGCGGTAGTCGAGCGTGAGGCTCATCGCCCGCAGCCGCAGGTCGGGCCGCACGCCCGCCGGCAGGGGC
>CAKUGW010000161.1 GCA_934654805.1 uncultured Kiritimatiellota bacterium | reverse complement strand
CCGCAACGTCCGGCAGACCTCCAGCAAGGTGACGGTCGAGGCGTTCCTGCCGCTTTCCAGATTCCGAAGCGCCGTCAGGGAAATGCCGCTGCGCGCCGCCGTCGTCTCAAGCGACAGGTTCGCCGCGAGCCGTGCCGCGCGTATGCTCGCGCCCAGCGTCGCCAACATCTCATCTCGCGTTTGATAAATCATAACGGTCTTTAAAAAAGCAGAAAACGTCGATATCATACCACAACTGCTCTTTCAAAGGCAATACGCGCGGCACAAGAACCGCACGGCTCAAACCGCAAGCCACACCAGTCCTCCATCGTGTGCGGATCGCATGCGCGCCCCGGCGTGTGGAAAAGCTGCTGCTTCTCCTCAGCGCAAGGTCACCGTCTCCAGCGGCGCGAGAAGCCGTTCCTCGCGCGTGCCGTCGGGCCAAGCCAGCGTCAGGCGCGCCGGATGGCGCGTCCAGTTGGACGCGAAGCCGATGCGTCCGCCCTTCCGGTTCTGCCAGAACGACGTCAGCACCTCCGTCGTGTCAATCGCGCTGCCGCCCTGCATCAGCCGCGCGGGCGCCGACTCGCAGCGCACGAACGGACGGATCATGAACCCCTCCAGCAGGAAGTCGAGATGCCGCTTGCGGAGGTCATTGAGCCGTCGCACCAGTCCGATCAGCGGCGCCTGCTCCGGCACGCCCCGCTTCCAGTCCACGCCCCAGGCGTGGGCGAGCTGCCCGTCCGGGCCGAGGACGACCGCGAGCATGTCGCCGTAGTGGAACGCCCGCGTCCAGCGGTAGAGCGGATCGCAGGTGTGGCCGATCTGGTTGCCGGAAAAGTTGCACATCCACTCGTGGAAGACGAACGAGACGCCCGGCACAGGCTTGCCGAAGCTGATGTCGTTGCCTTCGCGCGAGTCGTTGTAGAAGAGGTTGCGCACATACGGCGTCGCCGCGCACCCCTCGCAGCCGAGCGTCATCTTCGATCCGCAGCCGTCGATGACGTCGAGCATCCGCTTCTGCAGCGCGAGCATCGCGTCCGTCTGCCACGCGCCGGGCACGGACGGATGGGCGTGGTGCCGCGCGTAGCAGAGCAGCGCCCCGCCGCCGATGTTCTGGTCGAAGAACTGGCAGTAGTCGAGCCCGAAGGACGCCATCTTGCGCAGCTCGTCCGCCAGCGTCGCGACCGTCCAGGTCTCCGTCAGGCACATGTCGTACCCGAAGCGCTGGGCGTGGCGGTCGTTGCAGATCGTCGCCTCGATCTCGCCGCGCGGCCCGCGCATCATGTGGCGCGCGAGCCCTTCCCGTTCGAGCCGCTCCTTCTGCGAGTAGCCGTTGATCGTGCTTTCCTGCGTCCACGCCGTGCCCGAGCAGTAGACGCCGAGGAGGTCGCCGCGCGCGTGCAGGGCGTCGCGCAGGGCCGCGAGCGCCTTCTCGCCGCCGAGCGGCGGCCAGACGTACGGCGGACACCACGGCGCCGTGCCCTCCCAGTGCATCAGCAGGGCCATGATCTTCGCGTCGAACGCCTTGCCGTACTTCTCGACGAACGGCATCACGTTCGTGTACGGGTAGTAGAGGTTCGTCGCCATCGGCTCCGGCCCGTGGTCGATGCCCTCGCCCTGCACGGGATAGATCAGGTTGACCGGCGAGTCGTAGGCCCATTTCGGACGCGGCGGCGGCTGGTCGAACCCCGGCAGGCGGCGCACCCAGTCGCGGTAGATCTCGCACGCCTCCATCCAGCCGCCGTCGTAGGGGCGGACGACATACGCGAGCGCGGGCCGCCACGCGCCGTCCGCCGCGAGGTCGCCGCAGAACGTCTGGAGCGAGAGTCGGATGCGCGCGTCCGTCACGCGCTCGTACTCGACGCCCTTCGGCGTGTGCCGGTCGTCCTCGGCGGCGAAGTAGACGCCCTTCCCGTCGCGGTAGGCGGCGAGGAACTGCATCTGGCAGCTGCCCGGATAGAGCGAGCCCCACGCCTTGCGGCGCGGCGTCCAGCCGAGCGGACGGTACTCGTTCCACGACCCGATCCGCTCGCGCAGGGCGTAGTCCGTCACTTCGCACCCGTCGTAGAACGGCCAGTAGAGCGTGTCGGACGCCGAGATGCAGAGCTGCGGCCCGTCGAACCATTCAAGCCGCCGCCCCGCCGGGATTCCCGTCACCTCCGGCCTGAACGAGAACCGGCCGTCGGCGCACGTGACGCGCAGCGTCACGCGAAGGCCGCTCCGATGCGTCCACGTCAGGCGGTCGCCGTCACGCGCGAACGCGCAGTCGGACGACCGCAACCGCATCGCAAGCCCCTTCTCGTCCAGAAGCTGCAGCGTGAACGCCTCGTCCGCCGGAACGGCGCGCTCGACCCCGTCGGACGTTCGCAGCGACAGGATCGCACCCGACGCGGGCGACAGCGCCAGCGTGGCCTCGCCGGACTCGAAGCGGATCGGCGCCGCGCTTCGTCCGAGCCTGAGGTAGCCGCTCGGCGGCACGTTCAGCCGATGCAGGCCGGGCGGCACCTGCCGGACGCCCTGCCGGACGCCGAACGTGTCGAAGGCCTCCACCGCGCACGCCGTCCCGACATCCACGACGAGCGCCGCCGCCGGCGTCGCGTTGAGGATGTAGACGTCCTTGCCGCCGTCGGGCACGGGCACGACGGTTTCGGCCGCGTAGACGCCGACGACGCGCTCGCGTCCCGTCTCGCCCGCCAGCGTCGTGTAGTTGGCCTCGGGATGGTGCGCGGCAAAGCGGCCGAACAGCAGCGCCTCGCGGTGGTCGAGCGAGAACTTCACCCAGTGCGCGAGCATCTTGCGGTGCGCGTCGGGCAGGTCGGCGAACGCGGGCGAGTACTGGACGACGCCGAAGATCGCGTTTAGCGCCTGAAGCGCGGCGTCCTCCGCCGTCGCGTGCCGCGCGTCCCACGCGAGCATGTCGGAATGGACGGCCGTGCCGGGGCACGTGAGGCGCAGCGCCGCGATCGCCGTGCGATTGGCCCACGTGTCGCCGGGACAGTCCGCCACGCGCATCAGGTTGCCGTACTGCCGGATGGCCGGGCCCGTGTAATGCTGACGAAACTCGATCAGCGCATCCGCCTTGATCTTCAGGAGCGAATCGCGCACCTCGCGGACCAGCCGTTCCGTCGCCTCCGCGACGTCGCGCGTGTCCATCCCCCTCCAGCCGGTCGCTTCGCCGGGATCTTTGCCGTCGTAGACCTTGAACGTGTCGAGGTAGTCGAGCTTGAAGCCGTCCACGTCCCATTCGCGCATCGCCTCGGCGCAGAGGCCCGACAGGCAGGCGCGCACCTCCGGGTAACGCGGATCGACGACGCCGAACTTCGGCGCGACGATGAGCATCTTGTCCTTGAACTGTGTCCACGCCTTCGACTCCTTGCCGACGTAGGGGAGCGCGTACCACATGATGTAGCGCAGGCCGAGCGCATGGACGCGCGCCACGTGCGCCTTCATGTCGGGGAACTTCGCGCGGCAGACCTCCCAGTCGCCCGCGTTGGCGTACTGGCAGGGCTCCGCCGTCTGCCACCCGTCGTCGACGATGACCGTCTTCATCCCGCAGGCGGCGGCCGCCGCGCATTCCGCCTCGACCGTCGCGGCGTCGATCCGCTCCTGGTGCGCGTACCATGTCGAGTAGACGGGGTCGTACGCGCAGACGGGCGCGTTCAGCGGCTTCGCGTCCGCCGCCGCCTGCATCCACCGCGCGGCGTCCGACACGGCCTCGTGCCACGGCACGGCGCGCGCATCGAGGCGCAGGAACGTCTCGTAGGACGCGCGTGCGCGCGTCGGCCCGTCGAACAGGCGGAACTCGCCCTGCACCGTCGCCGCGTTGTCCGTGCCGCCGACGAAACGCACCTCTTCGCGCGACTCGGCGAGCGCGACCGTGAGCCGGTTGTCGTCGCCGTCGCCGATGAAGGCGTAGAGCGGCTGATAGTGTCCGAAACGGCTGACGAACGGCGAATCCCAGATCGGCGTCATGCGGGCGATCGGCGCCATCGGCGCGACGCTCTGCGACCCCGCATGCCAGAGGTGGCGGATGCCCGCGTTGGGGAAGCCGCGAAACGCGACGCGAAACGCCGGCGGTGCGGAAGCCGTGTCCGCAGACGCGGCGGACGCGGAAGACGCGGACGCGGCGATCTTCCAGACGGCGACGCCGGCCTGTCCGGACACTTGCTCCGTCCGAAACGTCCAGCCGCCCGGCTGCGCACAGACGACCTCCGGCACAGGCAGTTCAGCCGCCGAAGCCATCCCGGCGACCAACGTGACAAGAATTCCGCACATGATTCTCATTTTCATCTTTTCTGTTCCTTTTTACTTGATTCCTCAAGTTAGACAGCAAGCGACATCATCACTTTGGCGCTGCCGCGCGACCACGAAACGCATCTGCCGCGCGCGCAGCAGATGCGGCACGAACGCCGGCCTTCGGCCGGACACGAACGCGCGGCAACCGTCTGTCGAAACACGAAAGGCTTACGCCCCCACCTCGACGCTTCAAGGAACGAAGTCCCTTGCATAAGCCTACATGCGGAGGCCGAAGCAACGAAAGTCTCACACGGAGTGACGCATCCCCCGAACGCCGTGAGCCGCGTAAGCGGTCGCTCGAGGGGTGAGGCGCGGAGAAAGGCTCAAACAGCCGCTCACGCCACCCAATCACCAGACCGTGCCGGAACTCCGTGGCTCCGTGCCTCCGTGTGAGACCAAGAGAACTCGACCGAGTTCCAATCTTCAACCTCTTACACCAACCGAACGTTCGAGAGGAATCGCGAAGCCTTTTCGTGCTTCGACGAACGAGCGGACAGTTTTCGTGTCCGCGCCTTGCGCGGCGTTCGTGCCGACGCGGCCGCGAAACCCCGAAGGGGGAGGACGCGCGAGCGGCGGCGGACGATGCCGCAGGCATCAGGCCCGACGCCGTTCGCGTGGCCTCAATCGCGTCCCGCGCGATTTCGCGGCTGCGTCGTTTCGTGGTCTGCGGCGCAGCCGCCAACTGACAAAAAACACTCACGCCAACCTCCTTCATCAATTGATGCGTTCGACGGTGAGGCCGTTCAGGAGGCGCGTCGTCGAGTTCGGCAGGTTCCAGT
>CAKUGW010000160.1 GCA_934654805.1 uncultured Kiritimatiellota bacterium | reverse complement strand
TCAAGGGCCCCTTCGCCGAGGGTAGTGCGGGACTCGCCCGCGCGAGAGTAGGGCGCCGCCGGCTTTCTTTTTTATCGTTTGAACCTTATGGGTCCATTCTTGCTTTTCCTGACGACGTTCATCTGGGGCACTGCGTTCCTGGCTCAGAAACTTGGAGCTGATACGCTTGGCCCTTTTGCGATGACGGTTGTCCGAAACGTCCTTGGAGGTTTCTTCCTGCTTGGATGGATTGGCTTTCGCCACGTCCGCCGAGGGGCGCTGGGCGGTCAAGGCGAATCTGTCTCTGTTCGGCATTCGGTTTGGGCGGGCGTCTGTTGCGGTGTGCCCCTCTTCTTCGCCATGCTGACGCAGCAGATTGGCGTTGAGAGCACGACACCGGGCATCTGCGCGTTCCTGACGGCGAACTACGTCCTGATGGTGCCGGTCGGCGCGGCGATTCTGACACGTACGCTGCCGCGCCCCTTCATCTGGCTGGGCGTTGCGCTTGCCCTTTTGGGGACGTACTTCATTTCCATTGATGGCGAAACGCTGTCAATTGGACGCGGTGAGGCCTGGACGCTTCTTTGTGCGGCGCTGTTCTCCGTCCAGATGCTGAACGTCGATCACTTCGCAAAGACGTCCGATCTCCTGGTGATGAGCGCGACACAGCTCTTCACCTGTTCGCTCGTTGGCGCGCCCTTTCTCTTCCTTGATTCGGAATGGCCGCGCCTTCTGGCGTTCTTTTCGGCGCTCGTGCCACATCCGACGACAGCCTTGCCCGTCTTTTACTGCGGCGTCTTCTCAAGTGGCATTGCCTATACGCTGCAGAACTTCGGGCAGGCGCGGACGCCGCCTGCGCTTGCTGCGATTCTCCTCTCGATGGAGTCGGTCTTCGGGGCGCTTTCGGGCTATGTCGTCCTGGGCGATGCCTTGTCGCCGCGCCAGCTGCTCGGCAGCTCGCTTGTCTTCGCGGCGGCAGTTCTCACGTCGTTCCTGTCTTCGTTGCGGCGCGCTTGATCGGAGTCGGCAGACTGTGCGCGCCCTCGACTGTGTTTTGGTATAATACGGTCATCCTGAACGTTTTCAGGTCATAAGGGTACAAGGCATATGCAGATCAGCAAGCGTGAATTCCTCAAGAAACTCGGATTGCTCGGCGCGTCGGGCGTGACGGGCGCGGCGTTCGGCGACGAGTACGTCGCGACGGCGAAGACGCTGCCGCCGGGCTCGGCGGGCGATCCGAAGAACGTCTGGTTCGGCCAGCGCATCTTCCCGATTCCGCACACGATCGAGGACGGGCCGAGCTGCTTCCTGAAAGACGGCAAGGTCATGATGCCGGCGCGCGAGATCCCGCGCTTCCACGAGACGGACGTCGTCGTCGTAGGCGGCGGCCCGGCCGGGTTCGCGGCGGCCGTCGCGTCGGCGCGCGCAGGCGCGAAGACGGCGCTCGTGGAGGCTTCGGGTTCGCTGGGCGGACTCTTCACGAACGGCATGGTGCTGATCGTGCTTGCGACGGGCGTCCGCACGGAAAGCGGCAAGTGGAATCTCGTCACGCGCGGCATCTGCGAGGAGTTCATGCGCCGTGCGCGCGCGGCCGGCCGCTGGATGTCGACGCAGGAAGATCCGGCGAACGACCGCCGCCACTGGCAGCCGACGATTGACCCGGAGGGCGCGAAGTACCTCATGGACCGCATGTGCGAGGAGGCGGGCGTCGAGACGTTCTTCCACGCGACGGGCATCGACGTCATCCAGGACGGCGAGAAGGTGCTGGGCGTCGTCTTCCAGTCCAAGCAAGGGCCGCAGGCGATTCTCGCGCGCGAGGTCGTGGACTGCACGGGTGACGGCGACGTCTTCTTCGCCGCCGGATGCGGCTACCGACAGATCACGCATGGCATCGGCTACACGACGCGCCTCGGCAACATCGACCGCGTGACGGCGACGCAGCCGCCGAAGGATCCGGGCATCGCCTACGATGGCGTGTCCTGTCCGTGGCCGATGCGGAGCAACGAGGGCAACGGGACGGTCTGGTGGAGCGGGCGCCTGGGTCCGCAGGGCGATGGCCTGAACGTGCGTGACCTCTCCAAGGCCGAGGTCCTGCACCGCAAGTTCTGGTGGGAGCATGTCGCGAAGATGCGGCGGACGCCCGGTTGGGAGGAGGTCTACATCGCCAACAACTGCTCGATGATCGGGCCGCGCGCGACGCGGCTTCTTGAGGCGGAACTGATTGTCGATCGGACGGCCGAAGCGGCGAAGGCGAACGAGCGCGAGATCGTCGGCTGGTTCGGCAACTGCGGCGCACACAATGGCATGGCGCTCAGCTACCGCTCGCTCGTGCCGAAAAGGGGCGAGCATGTGCTCGCGGCGGGCCGCTGCCTCGGCGCGCCGGACACGGTGGACACGTTCCGCCTCATCGCGCCGTGCTTCGTGTCGGGACAGGCGGCGGGCGTCGCGGCGGCGCTCGCGGCGAAGAAGGGCGTCGCGCCGCGTGCGCTCGCCTATTCGGACCTGAAGCGCGAACTCGAAAGCCAGAAGGCCTATCTCGGATGAGAATCGGCTACGGCTACGACTCGCACCGCTTCGCGGAAGGGCGGCGGCTTGTCCTCGGCGGCATCGAGTTCCCCGGCGAGACGGGGCTCAAGGGCCACAGCGACGCGGATGTCCTGATTCACGCGATCATCGACGCGCTTCTCGGCGCGGCGTCGCTCGGCGACATCGGCTCGCATTTCCCCGACACGGACGCGCGCTGGAAGGACGCCGACTCGACGGACTTGCTCGCGGCGGTCGTGAAGGAGATTCGCGGCGCGGGCTACAAGGTCGGGAACATCGACGCGACGGTCGTCTGCGAGCGGCCGAAGCTCCGTCCCGTCATCGACCTGATGCGCGCGCGCCTCGCGGCGGCGATGAACGTCGGCATGGGCCGCATCTCCATCAAGGGCAAGACGAATGAGCAGCTCGATGACATCGGCGCCGGGCTCGGCATCGCCGTCCACGCCGTCTGCCTGCTGGAGGAGTGAAGATGGCAAAGCGGTTGTCGAGCGCGATTCGCGCGAATTATGTCGCATGGATAGGCGAACTCAAAAGACGTTACCGTGCGACGCAGATCAAGGCGGCGATTGCCGTCAATTCAGCCTTGATTGATTTCTATTGGAATCTTGGCAGGGACATTTTCGAGAAGTATTCTAAGACTAAGATTTATGGCGCAAACTTCTTTGCGAGATTGAGTGCAGATCTGAAGAGCGCCATTCCTGACTCGCGTGGTTTCTCGACACAGAACCTGCGCTACTGCCGTAGTTTCTATGAACTCTATCATGAAGTTCCGAATTTCCAACAAGTTGCTGGAGAATTGGTTTCCGTGCCATGGGGGCATCATGTCGTTGTTCTCGACAGGTGCAAGGGCGACAGCGAGAAAGCATTGTTCTATGTGCGGCGCACGATGGGCAGTTGAGCGGTTACAGCGCCACTATTCCGTTCTGATGGTCGAAAGCAACATCCCGGCGAAGAAAGTCGCGCAATGGGTCAATAACCTCCCGCGTGAAATTGCCAAGTACGCTGTGCGGTGAGACGTGGACAAGTTTGCGCCAGAAGTCCGTTCGAAGATCATGCGGGCGATCCGCTCGCGCGACACGCTGCCGGAAGTCGTCGTGCGCAAGTGGCTCTTTGCGCAGGGCTACCGCTTCCGCGTCTGCGACAAGAGGGTCGTCGGGCATCCGGATGTCGTCCTGCCGCGCCTCAGGACGCTGATCGAGGTTCGTGGCTGCTTTTGGCATCACCACGGCTGGACGTGGAACGGACGCAAGCTTGTGCAGGCGGCGGCGTGCGCGCAGGCGACGGCGCCGAAGTCGAACCGCGCGTTCTGGAACGCGAAGTTCCGCCGGAACGTCTGCCGCGACCAGGAGCACGAGCGGCTGTGGGGCGAGCAGGGCTGGAACGTGATCGTCATCTGGGAATGCGGCCTCAAGACGCCCGCCGACCGAGAGGAGACCTTCACGAAAGTCGCCGGCTGGCTCGCCGAGATCGCGGCGGGGCGGTCTGAGGAAAAGGAATTGCCATGACGAGAGACGCGACGTTCACGTTCATCGACCTCTTTGCGGGCATTGGCGGCTTCCGCCGTGCAGCGACTGCAAACGGCGGACGCTGTCTGGGCTTCAGCGAAATCGAGGCGGACGCGATTGCGGCATATGAGGCAAACTACCCGGAAAGCCGCGAAACGAACTATGGGGACATCACGAAGATCCGAAGCCTGCCACCGCATGATTTCCTCACGGGCGGTGACCTCGTGCCGGACGCGCTGAAGCTCGACCGTGCGTTTCGGAGGGCGAAGATTGATGTCAAGGCGGCGGTGGAATCCCTTCGCGCCCGAGGTGCCGCCAAGGTCGATGAGGTCGTTCACGTCGAGGGCAAGCGTCCGGGCGTCGCCCTAGTGATTTGGTGATGGTCGCGCCTGTTTTCCGAGAATCAGCGTTCGTCTGGGCTTGTGTCTTGATGATGAGCGTCTGCGCTCTTGCGGTGCTTGTGCTTCGGCATCAAAAGTTCCTGCTGGGGCTTTCGGAACAGTTCGTCAGGCTGCCGCCGTCCGCCAAGGCCGTCATTGCGACGGCGGTCGCCCTCGCGACGGTCTTCGCGCAGAAGCCGGGGGATGTGTCCACGGATTTCACGGATTTACACGGATTGGAAGATGGGGCGTCCACGAATCTTCGCGAATCGGCACGAGCGGAAGTGACGATGCCTTCGGCGTCTAACACATGCGCCGAAGAAACGCAAAGCGTTTCGGAGGGAAGATCGCAAAGCGACAGTGAGCGCAGCGAACTGCCTGCAAGGGCCCGCGAGGAAACGGAGGAAGGGAGGCACGGAGGCGATTCGAAAAAGAGTTTAGACAGGATTGACAAGATTGTTGAGGTTAGCGCATCAAGGCCTCCAAATCCTGCGAATCCTGTCACAAAAACTCCGTGCCTCCGTTTCTCCAATACCTCCGTGTTCAGCGCCGCAGGCCTCTCCATGTCCAGCGAAAGCAACGCTCCCATCACCTCCTTCACGCTCTTGTCCACCTTCCAGACATTCTCCAAACCTTCCAAACTTCCCAGGCCTTCCAAACCCTTCACCAGGCAAGTCACGCCCTCTGGGCTTTGCGGGGCGTTCACGTGGACGAACGTCTGCTGCCGCGTCTCGGGAATATGAATCTCGTGCTGTTCCTCGAGGGGACGTGGCCGGGCGTTCGCGGCAGGAAGACGAACGTCTCGCTCGTCTATGCGGCGTGTCTCGACGGCGACGCGCGCCGCGTCCGGAACTAAACTTGGATTCCAGAACTAAATCCTAACTTTGGGTGTTGAGCCGTTAGGGCTGTCCTC
>CAKUGW010000159.1 GCA_934654805.1 uncultured Kiritimatiellota bacterium | reverse complement strand
CTTCACGTCCCCCTTTGACACCCAGGCCAACGCCGTCGCGAGGACGTCCTGCCGCTTGGGGTTGCCGCGCACGTACGCGCTCCACTTCTGCATCTGCGGATTGGTCGAGTTGGAGAAGATCTCCCGTGCGCACGTCACGAACGGGCCGGAGCAGACGGCGTTCAGGAGTTCCTGTTCGTTGAGCGGCACGCCGACGATGTTGATCGTCTTGAACCATTCCTTGATCTCGCTCTCCGCGCCCTCGCAAATGTAGATCGTCAGCGGAGCCGAGAGGATGCGGCGGCGTTCGTCTTCGGCAAGCCCGGCCATCGACTTCGCGACCGGGCCGTCGTCGAAGGAGAGCTTGCCCGTCACGAAGCGCCCGAAGCTCGTGATGCGCTGCTGGCCGTCCAGCACCTCGTAGCGGTCATCGCCCGTCTTCACGAAATAGAGAAGCCCCAGCGGGTACTCCTTCAGGAGCGAGCGCACGACGGCGACGTCGCGCCTGCCGTCGCCGTAGATGTAGTTGCGCTGGTATTCGGGCTGGACCGTGAGCCGCCCCTCCCAGCCGTAGAGGCCCTTGCCCTCGACCTCGTTGTAGACGAACCCCTTGCAGAGGTCTTCGACCGTCAAGTCCGTGCGCAGCGTCAGTTTCATGTGTGTTCCATCTCCTTCTTCGATTTCATCTATCGCCTATGCCGTCCGTACCTTTTTTGACAGGATTTACAGGATTCACAGGATTCCCGCACGTTGTCGGCTTCGCGTGATTTCTCGCTTCCCCCGCCATCCTGTCAATCCTGTTAATCCTGTCAAAAACACCCCCCACGTCCCGTCCCCTTTTGACAGGATTTACAGGATTAACAGGATTTTCGGTTCGCGGTAAGCGGTACTTGTGTTTGAATTGAAGTGACGGCGAACCAAAATTCAACAGCAACCCGTCATCGATCCGCGTCGCAGAAAGATAGTTCACAAGCTGTGCCTCATGCCGTGCAACAAGCGTTGCCACGGCTTTGAGTTCCAGTATGATACGTCCTTCCACAATGAGATCAGCCTTGTAGTCTCCCACGCGAACGCCCCTGTAGTCAACGGGGATCTCCACTTCCTTCTCCACCTTCAGCCCTTCATCACGCAATTCGACAGACAGAGCGTTTTTATAGACCTCTTCCAGAAAGCCCGGCCCGAAATGAGAATGGACTCGCATCGCCGCGCCGATAATTTGATGGCTCAATTCCTTCAGGTCAATCATGGCGTCCATCCTTTCTTCGTAATCTTGTCAATCCTGTTAATCCTGTCGAAAACACCCCCCGCGTCCCCTCCCCTTTTGACAGGATTTACGGGATCAACAGGATTTTCGGTTCGCGGCAGCATTTCCGACATTCTTCTCTCCTCCGTGTCTCCTATTCTCCGTCATCTCCGCGTTAAGCCCCACAGGGCATTTCACCCTTCCGATGGCGGATGAGTATCCGAGCATAAGTCTCTCGTCCTTCTATTGTGAACCGATGACCATAGTGCGGATTGTCTTCGACATACCGATCTAGTCCAACAATCTCGAATTGCTCAGGACAATACTTATCAAGAAATGAAATCGGAACGCCCATGATGCCGTTACACCCTGTGCCGGACGAGGATTCGCTTGAAGATCTCGCGCCCGTCGATGGTTGGCGCAAACAAGTCGTATTCGCTGTCCTTGCCGTGGTTCGCGACACCGACGAGCTCAAATTGCTCTGGGCAGTACTTGTCGAGGAAACTAATCGGCACGCCCATGATCCCTCTATGCGGCAATCCTGTCTGTCTGTCTGTCTGTCTGTCTGTCTGTCTGTCTGTCTGTCTGTCTGTCTGTCTGTGAGCATTGTCACATGCCCGCCAACGCTTGTCAAGAGGGAATTTTCAAAATAATCACTCGGTATCGCGTCCGTGTACGGGACTTCCAGCGCAGGATAGTTGTCATACATCCGATAGCCGACGCCCTTGATCTCCTTGTGCTTCGAGTACTTTACGTTATCGCGAAGCGTCAGGAGGTTGATCGGCTTGTGCCGTCGTCCATGTTCCATGTTCGTGAACCATCGAACGCCCTTGACCCGAATGAATTTTCTCCCGGACTCATCAACCCCACAAGCGGCCGCATTCAGTTCGTAGAAATCGGGAACTCCAAACTGGCGATCTCCGCTATGGATACTCTCGCCGAGCCACATCCTGTTTTTCATGATGAGCGGGAAGACCTCCTTGTAGGTGATGGCATTCATGTTCCCGATGACGGCGAACTTCTTGTCCGCCTCGACGATCCAGGCCAGGAACTCGCGGAAGAGCGAAAACGGCGGGTTCGTCACGATGACGTCGGCCTCGTCGCGCAGGGCCTTCACCTCGTCGGAGCGGAAGTCGCCGTCGCCGTCCAGGTAGTCCCACTTCAGGTCGGCGAGGTCGATGCGCCCGCTCCGGTTCGTGTCCTCGTCGAGGACGAAGATCTTGCCGCGCTGGCGCTCCTTCTTGCGGTCGAACTTCGGCGAGGCGCGGATCACCTCGGCGGTCAGGCTCTCGAAGCCCGGCAGGTAGGCGACCGAGATCTTCTTCGCGTCGAAGGCGTAGCTTGTCGAGATGAGCTTCTTCAGGCCGATGCGCTCGAAGTTCTCGGCGAAGTAGCGCGTGAAGTTGCTCCACTCCGGGTCGTCGCAGGGAAGGAGGACGGTCTTGCCGCGAAAGGCGTTGGCATCATAGTCGAGATACGCCTCCATCT
Source organism: uncultured Kiritimatiellota bacterium (assembly GCA_934654805.1). Classification (GTDB taxonomy): domain Bacteria; phylum Verrucomicrobiota; class Kiritimatiellia; order RFP12; family UBA1067; genus UBA1067. The sequence continues at coordinate 2,653 of CAKUGW010000159.1, read as the reverse complement.
CCCGCGCGATGTCGGCGTACTGCGTGTAGAACTCGTCCTTTTTCGCCTTCTTCGCGGCGCTCAGGTTTGCATTGGCCATCGTCATCTCCTTGCCACGCATTATACCATATCCAATCAGCGCCGATTCTGCGCGCCACATAGATCCCAGGCCAAACCCGTTTCTCATGTCCGCGCTTCTGCGTAGAGCCGCGCGAGGTCGTCGATCAGGCGCGGCCAGGCGTAGGCGCGCGCCGTCGCGTAGCCGCCTGTTGCCAACCGCGCGGCGAGCGGCGGCGTCAGGCGATCGAACGCGGCGGCGAGCGCCCCCTTCTCGGATGGATTGAACAGAAGCCCGTTTTCGCCGTCGCGCACGAAGTCGACAAGTCCGCCAACCGCCGAGGCAATGAGCGGCACACCGTGCTGCATCGCCTCCAGCGCGACGATGCCGAACGGCTCATGGACGGACGGCAGCACGAACACGTCCGCCCGCGCAAACGCCGCGTTCAGCTCGTCCGAACCCGGCGGCAGACCGCCGCGAATCGTCAGGCGGTCGGCTACGCCCAGCATCCGGGCGCGCGCCACAATCTCGTCACGATACCACGGAGCCGTCACGGGACCGACCAGCTCCACGGTGACGCCGGGACGCGCCGCGAGGAGATCCACGAGCGCGAGCTGGTTCTTCTGGTAGTCGATGCGCGAGAGGCACAGCACACGCGCCGCCTGCGCGAAGGGACGATGCGCAAACTCGTTCGGCACTACGCCGTTCGGCAGATAGCGGATGCATTTCCGGGGATAGCGCCGCGCAAGCGCGTCCTGTTCCGCGCGCGAAATGCAGACGAGCACGGACGCCCGCGCGAGCGGATCAAATCGAAACCCCAGCAAGCGATCCAACACGCCACCGTACCGCACCGTGCCACGCAGGGGCGCGAGCATCTGCGCACGCTCCCGGGGCGGCACGACCGCCGCACCGCCATGCAGGGACAGGACGGACGGTACGCCAAGGCGTTCGGCGAGCCGGATCGCGCCGCAGGCGAGACGGCCGCCCGCGTGGATGTGGATCACGTCCGCGCGGAACGCCCGCACGGCGCGGAAGAGCCCGCACGCAAACGGATTGCCGCCCTTTCGGTCAAGCGCATCGCGTGCGGACGCCGAGAGCGGGAAATACGGATAGAAGTAGGAGAACGTCCGAGCCTCCCGCGTCCCCTCCGGCGGCTGAAGCGCGGACGTGCAGAAGACGCACGGCTCGTCGCCGCGCCGCCGCTGCTCGGCGACCGTCGCGGCGACGACCGTTTCCGTGCCGCCCCACTCGGCGCGGCTGTAGCGGCGGACGATGTGGGCGATGCGCATCACGCCGTCTCCCGCAACCGCTTCAACGCGGTGGTCATCAGGCCGAAGGAGTCGCGCACGCACATGACGTTTGCCGGAATCGCGTCCGTGGAGAGGATCGCGGCGAGTGAATGCGCCTCCGTCGGCTCGTAGCCATGCATGCCGTTGAGAGGTCTCAGGGTCATGTCGGACGGGACGATCTGCACACCTGGGTTCACGAGGAAGATCGCGTCGCCGAAGAAACGGTCGGCGCGGTAGATGCCGTACCGCCGTTCCTCGTCTTCCGTGAGCCAATGGCCGTCACAGGCAAACGGCGCGAGGGCCTGTTCGATCCGCGCCCGCGCGGCGGGCTTCAGGTAGGTGACGCGGAAGAGCGTCGAATCGTAGCAGCAGCCGTAGTCCACGCCAAAGACAAGCCCCGTCCGCTCCACGGCGGACTTCAGGTCAATCGTCCGAACGAGCGGCGTCATGCCGTGGTCGGAAAAGACCGTGAGCCGTCCCGTCCGTCCTGTCGCCGCCAACGTCGCCGCGAGCGATTCGAGCCGGCGGCGATAGTCTGCAAGCTTCGCCGCGACGCGCGGGCTATTGGGATTCAAGGCTTCGTCGTGCCGGATCGCGTCCAGATCGGCGGCATAGACGAAGAGGAAGCGCGCGCCGGCACGGAGTGCCGCCTCGGCCGCCGGGAATGCCGCCGCCTCGCCCTGGCTCCAGTCGGTGATGTGATACGGAACGCCGCTCCGGGCGCACACGTCAGTCAGGTTCGCGAGGGGCGCCATGCCGCCGGGGACGAAGAGGTTGCGCTTCTCGCCGTAGTCCATGAAGCCGAGCCGATCCGCCGACATCTGGTAGAGCTGAAAGTAGCCGGTGAAGCCGAGCCGACGCTTGACGAACTTCGAGAGCTGGTTGCGGACGCGGCCCCGCGTCCAGAACGATGCGGGGCGCAGACACCGCATGAGCCGCGCGATACCCTTGAACGGCGACCCCTTCGGATCGAAGCGGAAGAGGCTCAGGTGTCCGTGTTCGGCGGGCGTCGCCCCCGAAAGGATCGTCGGAATGGCCGTGCAGGAGTAGCCGAACTGCATCTCGACCGCCCGCCGATGCGGCAGCAGGTCCTTCATCCAATCCCCCGCCCCGACCAGATCCCATCCCAGGGCATCCAGAAAGACAAACACTTCAATTTCAGGTTTCATATCGCATTACCTCACCAGTTCCCAATGCCCGCCTCTGCGTCCTCAGACTCTCCGAAGCCGCCCCTCGGAAATTTCTCCGCATTACGCCGCGTCCGGAACTAAACTTGGATTCCAGAACTAAATCCTAACTTTGGGTGTTGAGCCGTTAGGGCTGTCCT
>CAKUGW010000158.1 GCA_934654805.1 uncultured Kiritimatiellota bacterium | reverse complement strand
TGTCGTCGAGGACGAGCCTGCCCGGGACCGTCATGGCGGGATGCGGCCTCGGGCCCTTGGGCTTCCTGTTCGGATGACAGGGCGTCTCGCCGTGCCTGACGCCGACGTCGCCGGCGTTGATGTGCTTGTACCATGTCGACAGGCACGGGATGCTCTGCCCGGGCATCTCCTCTTGAAGGGGTCGTATTCGGCGTATCTGCCTCGTCGCCTGTCCTTCGGGTCCGGGACGGCTGCCCCGGTTGCCCCGCGCAGGTATTCGCGCCTCCAGGTCTCGTCGCGCAGGCCGTGCTTCGCGGCGAACTGGCGGAGCGTGATCCGGCGTCCCGCCCGAATGGTCGCATTCCGGTCCGAGGCCAGTGTCTGGCGGTTTGTGAAGTCCAGGTGCGTCCCTGGCACGTGTTGTGTGGTATAATGGCGCACGGCGTCCTTTCTTCGGCTCTGATGTTTTGGCTTGGTCACCTTCATCATACCACAGACTGTGACGCCTTTGGCGTTTCCCCCGCGCGCGACGCTCCCTAGGCTCGGGCCGGTGGCACGTGTTCAACGTCGTGAAGGTCGCGGAAGACGACGGCAACGGGTCCCCGTACGGCGGGCAGTTCGCCACGAGCCTGGAGGTGCGCGACGGGAAGGAGGCCGACGACATCGGGAAATGGGGGCGTCGCCGGTGGGACATCGAGTCGAGCTTCCACGTGGAGAAGAACGGAGGGTGCTGATGCAGATCGCGCACAACCTATGGCAGCTGTTCAACAGCGGCTGTCTCCTGCCGATGCAGAAGAGGGGGAGGTACCGGAACATGACGCAGGTGATGTGGGCGGATCTGATCCGCCATGCGATAATTCGCGTGGGAATCGTCCACCCGCTCGGCGAAGTCCCCCGCAGGTACATCTCCAGGGAATTCCTTACGCTGTGAAATGCAACGGGTGGCCGGGCTGCCCGCAAGACACGCCCGGAACGGTCCCGACGGCAACCCGTCGGGTGGCCGTGCATTGCCTGGAAATGGCGCATCCGGCGGCGGCGCGCCCTCCAAGCCGATTGCAAATGGCCCGCACGGCGCGGCGGAGCCGGGCTACGGGGGTCATTTGTAATTCGTGCATTCGGCGGGATGAGGTTGACTATCTGCCGGAGGATAGGGTATACTGTCTTCGTTGCTTCTGGTGGTGTTTGTTTTTGCATAAGCCTGTAGGTTACAGGATTACGCCGCCAGTTACAACGCTAAACATTCATCCCATTGCGAACGCAGTGAGCGAATGGGATGCTAATGAAACGAAAGGAGACGAACGATGAGGGAGCTGAAGCTGATGTTGGCGACGCTTGGCGTCGCGACGATGATGGCGGGGGGCGCGACGGGGGCGGCCTGCGCGCCGGGCGGAACGTGTCCCGCGCCCGCGCCGGAGCGGGCCGACACCTTCCTGCCGTCGGGCCGGATGGCGCTCGGCGCGAACTACTGGGCGAGCCACGCCGCCACCGAGATGTGGCGCAAGTGGGATGCGAAGGCGGTGGAGGAGGATCTGCGCGTCCTTGCCGCGAACGGCTTCAGGCTCCTGCGCGTCTTCCCGAACTGGGCCGACTTCCAGCCCATCCACGCCTGCTACCTGAGCGCGAACAACTTCGACAAGGTGAACGAGACGCGCCTCTTCGACGCCGAGGAGCCGCTGCCGGACACGCCGTGCGGGCGCGCGGGCGTGGATGAGCGGATGGTGGTGCGCTTCGAGGCGTTCTGCGACCTTGCCGAGAAGTACGGCATCCGCCTCATCGTGCCGCTTTTGACGGGGCAGATGACGTTCCGCAACTACATCCCGCCGGCGCTCGCGAACCGCAACCCGTTCTCCGATCCGTATGCGCTCATGTGGGAGGGCCGCTACCTGGAGTGCATGGTCTCGCGGCTCAAGGCGAAGAAGGCGATCGTGGCGTGGGAGAGCGGCAACGAGGCGCGGATTCTCGGGAAGAGCGAGAATGCGTTCCACTCCGAAGCGTGGCTGCGGTACGTCCACCAGACGATCCGCCTCGCCGACCCGTCGCGTCCCGTGATCGGCGTGGACGGCCTGGAGATCTCGCGCGAGACGCTGTGGCCGAGCGCGATGAACGCGGCGCTCTCGGACTACACGACGACCCATCCCTACGGCTTCTGGGGCGCCGTCTACAACGACGACTTCCTGAGCGTGCGCTCGACGACCTTCGCCGCCGCGCAGACCTACGCGCTCGCGCAGATCGGCGGCAAGCCCGCCTTCATCGAGGAACACGGCTCGCGCCGCCAGGAACAGGCCTCGCAGGCGAACGTGGCGAAGTACATGCGCAACATGCTCTGGAACAGCTGGGCCCTCGACTGCCGGGCGATGCTCTGGTGGTGCGCCTACGACCAGACGGGGATGACGATCGCCCCCTACAACTGGCGGCAGCCCTGCGTGGAGCTCGGCATCTTCAGGCGCGACCGCACGCCGTACCCGGCCGTCGGCGCGGCGAAGGCGTTCGCGGCGATGCAGGACGCCCTGCCCGTCGCGGGGCTTCCGAAGGCGAAGACCGAGGCCGTCGTCCTCACGACGGACCGCGACGTGCTCCACGCCTCCTACATCCTCGCGCGCCAGGCCGGCATCATGCCCCGCTTCGCGAACCCCGAGGAGAAGCTGCCCGATGACTCCTGCTACTTCCTGCCCGACGCGCACGGGCGCGCGCATCTCACCGTCGAACGCTGGGAAGACCTCAAGGCCCGCGTGCGTGCGGGCGCGACGCTCTACCTCTCCTGGAACGATACGTTCCTCGACGCGATGGAGGAGGTGGGCGGCATCGAGGTCGCCTACCGCCAGCGGACGGGCGGCCAGGACGTCTGCGACTTCGGCGGTTTCAAGCTCCCTGTCGGCTACGCCGTCAAGCGCCGCTTCAACGCGCTGACCGCCGAGACGCTCGCGCGCAACCAGGCGGGCGAGGGCGTCTTCTTCCGCAACAGGTACGGCAAGGGGACGGTCTACGTCTTCATCCACAACTTCGAGAAGACCTCCTACGGGGCGAGCGGCGAGTACGAGGGCGACGCCTGGCGCGTGTGGGCGAAGGTGCGGCCCGTGAACCGGATCCTCAAGACGGGCGTCGCGAACGTGTTCGTCTCGGAGCACTGCTTCGGCGGCGGACGCTGCGGCGTGGTGGTGGTGAACAACCGCGACGTGCCGTACGAGGGCACGCCCGAGATCTGGAAGAACTGGCGCGTGCGCCGGGTGGTCGTGGAGGATCCCGCGAATGCGTCCTTCATCGACGGAAAGCTGAAGATTGCGCCGTGCGCGGGCGTCCTCCTGTTCATGGCCAAGGACGGCGTGGACTGGCTCTGAGGGGGCTGGGATCGACCGTGGAGACGGAACAGCAGACACCGCTCGACCTTTCGGCCCTGTCGCCGCAGCTTCGGGACGCCGTGCAGACGGTCGCCGGACTCGTCCGCGCGGCCGGCGGGCGCGCGTGGATGGTGGATGGCTCGGTGCGCGACCTGCTGCTCGGCGCACGGCAGGTGAAGGACGTCGACCTGGAGGTGTTCGGACTCGAACCGCCGCGCGTGCAGGAGGTCATCGGGCAGCGGTTCGCGTTCGACGCCTGCGGACTCTCCTTCGGCGTGCTGAAGCTCAGGCACATCGCGGTGGACGTGGCGCTGCCGCGCCGCGAATCGAAGCGCGGCACGGGCCACCGGGGGTTCCTCGTCGACGCCGATCCGCACCTCTCGATCCCCGAGGCGGCAAGCCGCCGCGCGACATCTGGCGGCAGATGGAGGGCATCGTGCGCCAGATCTGGAAACGCGATCCGCAGACGGACATCGCGTTCTGCTACACGGTCGCGGGCGGCATTTTCGACACCTACGCGAAAGGCGCCTACAACCGCAGCGCGGGCGCGATGGAGCAGGTGGCCGAACACTACGGCATCCCGTCCATCTCCCTCGGCGTGTTCGCGAACGACGGGGTGCATCCGCGTCCCGAAGGCCATGCGCTCTATCTTGAGGCCGTGAAGCAGGCGTTCGCCGCGATGGACGGATCGAAGCCCGTCGACCACGCGTCGCGTCTCGCGACGCCGTTCGTGCCCGACAACTGGGAAGCGGCGAAGGTGTTCCCCGTCACGGCGGACGTCCTGCACGGCGACTGGGCGCCCGACCCGGAGCGTCCGGGCACGTTCATGACGCACACGCCGGGCGCCTCGCTGAAGTCCTCCTTCGCCGGTTCCGTCCTGCGGCTGCGGATGTGCTATCAGCCCGACGGCGGCATCCTTTCGGCGAAGATTAACGGAAAGCCCGTTGCGGACATCGTGGGTTTTGACCAGTATTCGACCTACGTGCGCGGCGGCTCCGTCACGCTCTACGACGGCGCGGGCGGCGTGTGGTTCGGGGCGGACGGCGTGCGCCTCGCGAAGGGCGAGAAGCATCCCGTTGCGCGGCGCGAGATCTTCGGTTATCATCCGCGCGCGAATGCGTTCAACGTGCTGGAAGACTGCGTGATCCGCGACGGCGGCCGCTACAACGCGATGGGGACGGGCGTCGTGATCGGCCACGCCTCCGACTGCCGCGTGGAGCACTGCGAGATCGCCGACTTCTACTATTCGGGCGTGTCCGTCGGCTGGCAGTGGGCGTACCTGCCGACGGCGGCGATGCGCAATGTTGTGCGGTTCAACCGCATCCACGACCTCGGCAAGGGCGTCCTTTCCGACATGGGCGGCGTCTACACGCTCGGCACGGCGTTCGGCACGCGCGTGACGGACAACGTGATCTACAACGTCTCGTCGCGCACCTACGGCGGCTGGGGGCTCTACGCCGACGAGGGCTCGGAAGGCATCGTCTTTGCGCGCAATCTCGTCTACAACACGCACGACGGCGGCTTCCACCAGCACTATGGCGCGGGCAACACCGTGCAGAACAACATTTTCGCGTGGAACGAGCCGAACGGCGTCATCCGCACGATCCGCGCGAACGTGTTCAGCGTGCGCAGCTCGCTGAACGTCGTCGCGAACATCGTGCTGACGGACCGGGGCGACCTCGCGTCGGCGGGCGTGCGCGGCGTCGAGGGCGTGTGGGCGAACAACCTCTGGTTCGACCCGAACGGCGAGGCGAAGCTGGACGGCCTGACGTGGGAGAAGTGGCGCGCGTGCGGCAAGGAGGTCAACGGACGCTACGCCGATCCGCGCTTCGTGGATGCGCGTCACTTCGATTTTCGGCTGAAGCCGGACTCGCCCGCGTTCGCGCTTGGCTTCCAGCCGTTCGACTACACCCGCGCCGGCGTCCGCGCAGACCGCTGAAACAAGGCCACTGTGGGGCCCAGTTTGAGCGGACACGCACTTGACGGTCGATGGTGAAATTTGGTAGACTAATTTCATTAGTCTTATGCGGCAGATAAGGAGATCATAGATGGTGCGCCAAGCAAGCTTGGCTGAACTTGTAGAATGAAAGGAATCTACTCAGTAAGGATAATGGCATACTGACA
>CAKUGW010000157.1 GCA_934654805.1 uncultured Kiritimatiellota bacterium | reverse complement strand
TGCGCGGCCCGCGCGCATCGCCGAGGCGCGCCCGGCGGAACCGCTGGGTCCCTCGTCCCATGACGCGCCGGAGGCGGAGGCGGGCGACGCCGGAGGCGGGCTCTCGGCGGAAGACCAGAAGCTGGCCGACGCGATCCAGGCCGCGCTCGACGACGAGGACCTGGCCGAGGTGAGGCGGCTCGCCGAGAGGCTGGTCGAGCATCCCGCCGCGGAGGTCCGCCGGCGCGCGATCGAGGCGCTGCAGTGGTTCGGCGCGAAGGCGCTGGCGCCGCTGACGCCGTTCCTCGCGGACGCGGACGAGGACGTCAGGACGTCCGCGATGGCCGCCGTCGAGCAGGCGCTGGAGGAGACGGAGAGCGAGACGGCGAAGCTCGACTACATCGAGTCCCTGTTCCGGATCCGGGGGGCCTGCGACGCGGACGGGCTGGCGATGCTGGGCGGGCAGCTCAAGGGCCTTTCCGACGGCGCGGCCGTCGTCGATGCCGCCGTGCGCGTGATCGAGGCGGGCCGGGACCCGGCCGCCGCGAAGGAGATGCGGGAGGTCTACGAGTTCGTGACGGGCGAGCCGTACACGACGCCCGACGCCGCGCGGCGGTGGCTGCGCGAGAGCGCGGAGGCGTCCGAATGAGAAAGACCGCCGTCATCATCCCGATCTACAACCAGGAGAGGTACCTGCCGCAGGCGCTGGACGCCCTGCTGGCGCAGACGTGCCCGGACTGGATCGCCTACTGCGTCGACGACGGCTCGACCGACGCGACGGCGGGCATCCTCGCGGACTACGCGGCGCGCGACCCGCGTTTCGTGGTCATCTCCCAGCCGAACGGCGGCGTCTCGGTCGCGCGCAACGCGGGTCTCGAAGCCGCGCTCGCGAACCCGGACGTCGAGACGGTCTGCTTCTCCGACCCGGACGATCTCGTCCATCCGCGCCAGATCGAGCTCGCCCGGCGCTTCGCCGCGGAATGCCCGGGGCAGGTCGTGACGTGGGACTTCGAAAGCGACCGGGCGACGAGCGACTTCCTCGCGACGCGGCTTGACGCTGCCGCGCTGAAGCCGGACGACAAGCCCCCGACGCACAACATCTGGGACAAGATCTATCCGAAGGAGATGCTGCGGGACGTCCGATTCCTCGCGGGCGTGGAGATTGCCGAGGACATGGCGTTCTCGTTTGAACTCATCCATCGTCATCGTCCTGGTTGCCGCCATATCCCCGCTGCGCTGACCTACTATCGGACTGTTCCGACCTCGACGATGCACCGCCCTCTCCATGCCGACTTTTTCGTGCGAATGCGCACTGTCCTCGAATACATGATTTCGGTCTACGACGGCTCCCCCGACGAGCTGGACCTGTTCTGCCGCGAACACCTCATCGGATTCCTTCGGCAGTTCCGCAAGTGTCTCCGCCGCGCACGGCCGGAGGCGAAGGCCGAAGCGCTGCGCTCTTTCCTCGACGAGCTTCGTGCGCTCCGCCGACGAGGGTTGTTGCGCTTTCCATGTGGCGGGCGTTTTCCGCTCGTGCGAGACTGGCTACGCTTTTGCTGTCTTGCGAGGTTCGCGAAATGACGCAGGAATCGATCAAGCACGCGCTCGTCAACGTCGTGAGTCTGGCCGTGCCGACCCGACGCCTGCGGCGCCGTTTCCGACGTATGCTTCTCCATTTCCGTATGCGGGACCTGGACGGGCGAGTCGTACACGACGCCCGACGCCGCGCCGCGCAGCGGTGGCAGGACGAGAAGCGAAGCGAACTTCAGTCCGACTGAGAGGCGGCCGCCGCGATGAGCCTCTATTGGTACAATGGTGAACCGAACTTTGGAGATGCCCTTTCTCCCTTGGTTTGCGCGCGCTATCTCGGGCAGACGGACCTTTCGTGGGCGCGTGCGCGAAAGGCCACCGTGGCCGGAATCGGGTCCATCCTCGACACGATGATGCTCCACCGCCCCTGCCCTTTCCCGAAGTCGGTGCTCACGCCGGTTCGCGGCCTCCTGTCGCGCTCGTTCCGCCGGCCCCTGAACGTCTGGGGCAGCGGCCTGATCTGCCGGACATCTGGCGCGGCGGGATACGTCGTCCTGCGCAAGGTCCGGGCTTTCGCCGTGCGCGGAAGGCGAACGCTGGACGAACTCGTCTCACTGGGCGCCTTGGTCAACCTGCGGGACGACATCGCGTTCGGGGACCCGGCGCTGCTGACGCCGCAGCTGATGCCAGTCGCGCGAACGCGACGGCACCGTCTGGGATTCGTGCCGCATGTCGCGATGTTCGGGGACGGAACCGCCTCGGCGTTCGCCCGAGAGCACCCCGAATACCGTCTGATCGACCCGAGACTGCCGCCGTCGGACGTGATCACGGACATCGTCTCGTGCGAAGAGGTCTTCTCGTGTTCCCTGCACGGCCTGATCCTCGCCGACGCGTACGGCGTGCCGAATCATTGGGTCGGATGGACGCATCCCTGGATGTCGGACGCGGACAACGCGTTCAAGTACCTTGACTACTATTCGGCGGTCGGCGAGAGCCGCGAGCCGTTTCGCCTTTCGGAACCGCAGACCTGGAAGGCGTCTTCACCCATCGATGGCGCGAAACTGGACGTCGTGCGCGGCCGGCTGACGGACGCGGCGGCGGCGCTGACGAAGCGGACGGAGGAACTGGCGTGACCTTGCCTCTCATCCATTGCTTTGACCACAATTACGTCTTGCCGGCGGCGGTTTGCTTTCATTCGCTGCTGGAGCATGCCCGCCGGAAAGACGTGTCGTACGTCATCGAGGTCTTGGGCAGCGGGTTGACGCAAGAAGACTCGGAACTGCTGGAGACGGTCGTTTCGCGCTTCCCGAACGCGCGGCTGAACATCCGGAGTCTGCCGAGCCTGTCACGCTTCCAAGACGGCATCCGCACGCGGAGCCATTATTCGACCGAACTGTATCGCAAGCTGGCTTTGCCCAGCCTGTTTGAGGAGTACCGGACGGCCGTCGTGGCGGATGTTGACGTCATTTACGAAGACGACGTCGCAAGCGTGTTGGACGAGCTTCCACGGGATGACGACTGGATGGTCGCCGGCGTCTGGGACCTTGGATACGCCGCCGCCCACGGCTGCGGACTCTTCCCGACGGGGCGTCCGTTCATTCGCGGATACGCGCGGAAATACACCCAGGCGGAGCGGGAGGCCTTGCGAATCGGAGCGGGTCTGATGGTCTACAACCTTGACAGGCTGCGCAAGGAGGGCATTCAGGCGAAATGGGAGAGCTTCGCCCTGAAGAACCTGAAACGCGCCATCCTGCCGGAACAGGAGACGATCAACCTGACGGTGCCGGACCGGATTCGGCTGTTGCCGATGCGTTACATGGCGATTGCTCAGCACCTGCCCCAGTTTGGCCGCATGACGACGGAAGACCGCCGTCGGAATCCGGCGTGGGACGAGATGTTCGCCCACATCGTCCAGCTGCACTACGCGTCGGTGACCAAGCCGTGGTCAGACCCGGGATCGGCCGGGGCAGACCGCTGGTTCGCGGCATGTGCCCGGGCGGGACTCGTGGAGACGTGGCGGCGGTGGTTCGCGGAATACAACCGCCCGGCCGTCGAATGGCGCGAACGCCGGAAAATCGTGGACCTCTCCTTCCGCCTCTTTTCGCGCGCGTACGAGCTGTCCCTGACGAAAGGCCCCAAATCCGCTTCCCCGGCAAAGTGACGGCCCCGGGACGGCAGAGTTCTATTGCTGGAGTTGGGAAATGGGAAGAGGCGGTATTAGGATATATTAGGATAGAAAAGGCGGGATTCGGGCGATTCGGCGGCGGGGAGGCGATTGGGGAAAAAGCGCCGCGCAGACGGGGCTTTTCAAATTGAAATGGGAAAAACAAAATGGATGGCGCGACGGCGTGCGGCGGAATTGAAAGGGGCCTGCAACGGCGTTGAAAGGCCGTTGCAGGCCCCTGCGTCTCAGGCCGGCGTCACGCTTCGGCGAGCGTCGCCTTGCGGGAGACGCGCTGGGGCTGGCCGACGTCGCCGTGGATGACGAGCGTCAGCGTCAGGGCCGTGCCGACCGGCACCTCGTCGAGCGCGTCGGGCCAGTCGAAGCGCAGATAGCCCGGGGAGACCTCGGACGGGACGACGGCGATCGACCGCGCCGTGTCGCCGTCGGTCCATCCTAGCGTCGCCGAGTCTTCTCGCCCGACGTCGAACGCGATGCGCGTGCCGTTGGCCGAGAAGACCGCGCCCTTGACGATCGAGTCTGCCTGGCCGCCCGGCGACGTAATCAGCGTCAGGCGGACCGTCGGCCCCTCGCCGATGCGCTCCCAGCGGAACTCGTCGATCCCGACGCGCAGTTCCTGCTGGGGGATGATGGCCACGCGGTAGGCGTTGCGCGTGCGCGAGAGCATGCGCGTCTCGTCCACCGTGCCGCGCAGGTGCCCCTCGATCCGGAACCAGTCCTTGACGTTGATCGAGTAGCCGGCCTTGGCGCGGTCCTGCATCGCCTCGACGAAGCCGTTGAGGAGGCCTTCGAGGTCGCGCTGCTGGCCGCGCACGAAGCCCGCGTCCCGCGCGAACTTGACGAGGTCTCGGATCGGCAACGTCTCGCGGTTGGCGATGACCGGGCGGAGGATCGTCTCGCCCGTGATCGGGTTCCTCGCCTCCCGGATCCTGTACTGCATTTTTGCTGCCATGGTGTTGTTTTTTCTCTTCCTTTCTTTCGTTTCTCTTGTTCCCGCGCGGCACCGCGCCACGCCTCGCAAGGTCTCGTCACCGCGCCGGAAGGCGGGCGGCCTCCGCCCGCTCGTCCGCCGCGCCGGGCGTCGGCACGGCCTCGCCGTCGGGCACGCGGCTCGTGACGTTGCCGTAGTCGTCGCGGACGGGCCGCAGCCGCCGCCGGACGACCGGGCCCTCGCCGACGGTGACGGTGACGTTCGTCTCGGACGGCGAGGCGCGTGAGCCAGAGGGCCGTCGCGTTCAGGTCGATCGCCATGTCACTTCCCTCCCTGCGGCGTGAGCGTGAGGACGGTGCGCCCGTCGATCGCGGCCGTCCCCAGCGCGTAGGTGACGCCGCCGAGGACGAGCTTCGACATCTCGACGGGCGCGCGGTTCCGCACCACCGTCTCGCCGCCCGTCTCGTAGGTCGCGAAGCAGAAGAGCGCGTCCGACGCGCCCGCCGCCGGGGCGGACGCCCGCCAGAGCGCTTGTCGATCCTCCTCCCACGAGTCCTCGATGTCGTCGCTCGACTTGGCGGCGACCTCGAACGGCATCGGGCACGTCACGCGGTAGGTCTTGCCAATGAGGAGCGTGACGCGGTTCGTCGCGTCCGCCTCGGCGATGAACGCGGGGTCGGCGAGGTTCGACGCGCCGTCGCCCGTGAACGTCACCTGGGCGTTGGCCTGTCGCACGATGAGATCGACCCAGCAGTAGGCGTTCGCGTTCGCGCCCTCCGGCAGCGTCTGGTGCGGGCCGAACTGGGGCGCGTCCGCCGGGACGAACGGCGCGTCGTCTTCGCCGTTCGGGATGCCGTCGTCATCCCAGTCGTCGGGGTTGACGCGGCGATAGACGCGCTCGACGCTGTTCGAGCGGGCGATGAAGTCGCCATTTCCGCGCAGCTCAAGCTTCGCGGAAACAGTGGAAAAGTGGAACGGTGGAAAAGTGGAACGGTGCGTGGACGACAGTCCAACGCCCTCTCCACCCG
>CAKUGW010000156.1 GCA_934654805.1 uncultured Kiritimatiellota bacterium | reverse complement strand
GACGGGCATCCTCATGTCGATGTCCCAGTCGCAGAAGATGATGCTCGCGCAGACCGAGCTCGAGACCGCGCAGGAGGTGATGGACCTCGGCGAGATGGCGTATCCGCTCGAGGAGGTGACGGACGAGGACGACCTCGACATCCGCGAGACGCGCGCGACGGAACTGTGGAGCCTCGTCTCGGACGAGCGCCTGACGCGCGAGCAGCAGGACAAGTTTCGCGGCTTCACGTGGGCGCGGGAGAACCTCGACCGGAACCCGTCGGACGATGACGCAAAGCGCATGAACAACCTCTACCGCGTCCGCATCACCGTCACGTGGGGGCCGCGCGGCCAGGGGCGCGGCAAGAAGGAGCAGGAGAGCTGCGTCACCCTCTGGCGCAAGCCGGAGTGAAGGCATCGGCGGGGCGTTTTTTGCTATAATACCCGCCATGAAGATCAGCAAATACTCGTTCGGCATCGGCGACCGCTTCGCGCACGAGGGCGTCAACCAGCTCAAGGCGCTCGTCGCGGCGGAGAAGAAATTCGGCGTGCACTTCACGCCCGTCTGGAACAAGTCCAACCGCGAGCACACGATCATCGGCACCGAGCCGATGTCCACGCGCCGCGAGGCGGACGCGGCGGTGAAGGCGCTCGGCTATGCGGACGCCTACTTCTGCGACGCCGACCACATCAACATCACGAACGTCGACCGGTTCATCGACGCCTGCGACTTCTTCACGCTCGACGTCGCCGACTCCATCGGCAAGGCGGGCACGGCCGCGGAGCGCTACGACGGCGCGATCCGCAAGGCCGGCGAGCTCTACCGCCACATCGCCGCGAAGAAGGGCGCGGGGAACTTCGTGACCGAAGTCTCGATGGACGAGGTCGACCGCGCGCAGACGCCGGAGGAGGTGAAGTACATCCTCACGAAGATCGCCGAGGAGAAGATCCCCGTGCAGACCTTCGCGCCGAAGTTCACGGGCCGCTTCAACAAGGGCGTCGACTACGTCGGCGACCTCGGCCGGTTCGCGCAGGAGTTCGAGGAGGACCTCAAGGTCATCCGGTGGGCGGTCCGGGATCTCGGCCTGCCCGACAACCTCAAGCTCTCGATCCACTCCGGCTCCGACAAGTTCTCGATCTACCCGATCATGGGCCGGCTCATCCGCCAGTACGACATGGGCCTCCACATCAAGACGGCGGGCACGACGTGGCTGGAGGAGGTCATCGGCCTCGCGCTCGCCGACCCGGCGGCGCTGAGGCTCGCGAAGCGGATCTACCGCGAGGCCCTGGCGCGGAGGGACGAGCTGACCGTGCCCTACGCGACCGTGATCGATGTCGACGTGGCGAAGCTGCCCGACCCGGACGCCGTGGACGGCTGGGACGCGCAGACGTTCGCGAAGGCGCTCCGCCACGACGAGGCCGAGCCGCTCTACAACCCCTCGTTCCGCCAGCTGATCCACGTGTCCTTCAAGGTCGCGGCGGAGCTGAAGGACGAGTTCATCCCCGCCCTCGAGCGCAGCGCCGACGTGATCGGCCGCGAGATCGAGGCGAACCTCGGCGACCGCCACATCCGGCGGCTCTTCGCGTGAGCCGGCCCGAACCCGAGGCGATTGGCGCGCGGATGGACGCCCTGGGGCTCTGGGACGTCCTCGAGCCCTACAACTTCGCGGTGAAGCCGCGCGGCACGGTATTCCCGTACTTCTGCACGGTGCTGAAGGGCGACGGGAAGCCCGTGAAGGCGCGCTTTCTCATGCTGGAGGGCTGGCAGACCCTGCACGACTTCGTGCGCGTGCGGATGGACCGCGACTTCGGGTTCTTCTCGCAGCCGATCGAGTTCCCGCACTACGAGCTCGTCGTGCTGGCGGACGGTTCCGCCAAGGTCTTCCGGGACGACGCGGGCTACATGCCGCAGGAGGTCGTCGCGCCGCCTTCGCGCGCGCTGGTCGCGAAGATCCTGTGGGAGGCCTACGGCGTCTTCCTGCGCGTCGAGGGCGACCGCGCGCTGCCGCTCAAGTTCGCGGGCGACCGCGCCGTCTTCGCGCGCGTCGAGGACGCGCAGGGGCAGTGGGCCGACGTGCCGCTGGCGATTCCCGACCCGCCGCCGCACAAGGAGACGGTCTCGCTGCCGAAGGAGCTGGTCAAGTCGGCGCAGGACCTGCCGCTCGTCGCGGCAGACGTGCTGGAGCTCGACTTCCGGATGCTGCCGAACGTCATGACGAAGGAGCCGCGTCCGCGCTGCGTCTACGAGCTGGCGGCGGCGGACGGGCGGACGGGCGAGGCGGCGTTCGCCTGCCGCGTGTCGCTTCTGCCCGAGGGCGGCCTGCGCGCGCTCTGGGAGTCGATGCCCGTGCAGGCGCTGCACGAGATCGTCCGGCGCGGCAAGGTGCCCGGCGAGATCCGCGTCCGCTCCGGCCGCGTCTTCCGCCTGCTGCGTCCGCTCTGCCTGGAGCTGCCGTTCAAGCTCTCGCTTCACGAGAAACTCGGATTTTTGGTATAATGTCCATCCCTCATTTCAGTCTGTGACGATTCCGGCGGGGCGCCGGACGTGTGACGGGCGGGATAAGTCTACAGGGAATGAAAAATGACCAACAATGAACATTGCCACGTGTTTACGTCGGAGTCCGTCTCGGAAGGGCATCCCGACAAGGTGGCGGACCAGATCTCCGACGCGATCCTCGACGCGTGCCTGAAGTGCGACAGCCATGCGCACGTCGCCTGCGAGACGGTTGTCGGGCCGGATGTCGTCATCAACATGGGCGAGATCACCTGCAAGGGGTGGTCGAAGTCCGAGGCGCGGGCGATCGCCGCGAAGGTCGTGAAGAAGATCGGCTACGACCGCCCCGAAGAGCGTTTCAGCTGGAAGACGTTCGACTACATCACGTACCTGCACGAGCAGACGCCCGACATCGCGCAGGGCGTCAACCGCAAGAGCAAGGCGAAGCAGGGGGCGGGCGACCAGGGCATGATGTTCGGCTACGCGACGAATGAGACGGTGAACTACATGCCCGTCGCGATCGTCTACGCGCACGAGCTCCTGAAGATGTATGCGCGCCTGCGCAAGCGCGGCGGCAAGTACTCCTGGCTCCGGCCTGACGCGAAATGCCAGCTGTCGGTCGTCTACGAGGACGGCAAGCCCTCGTGGATCGACACGGTGGTCATCTCGCACCAGACGACGGAGGCGGGCGCGACGCAGCAGAACTACGCCGAGATCGAGCGACTGGCGAAGGACTACCTCTCCAAGACGGGCTTTTTGTCGGAGGACACGAAGTTCTACGTCAACCCGACGGGCCGGTTCGTCATCGGCGGCCCCTGCGGCGATTCGGGGCTGACGGGGCGCAAGGTCATCGTCGACACCTACGGCGGCATGGCCGCGCACGGCGGCGGCGCGTTTTCCGGCAAGGACCCCTCGAAGGTCGACCGCTCGGCCGCCTACTACGCGCGCTACGCGGCGAAGAACATCGTCGCGGCGGGCCTCGCCGACCGGTGCCAGATCCAGGTCGCGTACGCGATCGGCATCGACCGTCCCGTCTCGTTCTGCGTGAAGACGTTCGGCACGGCGAAGGGGAACGTGACGGACGCGGCGCTGGAGAAGATGCTCGTCTCCGGCAAGATCTTCGACTTCCGTCCGGCCGCGCTCATCGACGACCTCAAGCTCCTGAAGCCCCAGGGCTGGAGCTACGAGGAGACGGCGGCTTACGGCCACTTCGGGCGGGACATCTTCCCGTGGGAGAAGCTGGATCGGGTCGCGCCGCTCAAGAAGCTCTTCAAGGTCGCCTGACCGGCGAGACGCGCGGATGCTGGCGACGGGAATCATCCATCACGTCAATTTCCTGGAGATCGTCCGGCATCCGTGGTTCATGTCCGCGTTCCTGGCGGCGGCGTCCGCGCAGACTCTGAAGTTCGTCTACTTCTGGTGGAAAACGGGCAGGCCGGACGCGCGGGAGCTGCGCGCCTCCGGGGGCATGCCGTCCGTCCATTCGGCCCTCGTCTCGGCGCTCGCTTTCGCGGTCGGGCTGACCGAGGGCTTTGACGCGCCGTATGCGATGATTGCCGTGGGGCTGGGCCTGATCGTGCTCGTCGATGCCGCGACGCTCCGGCGCGAGGCGGGCGAGCACGCGAAGCTCATCAACCGCATCGTCTCGCACCTGAACAGCGCGAGCGAAGAGGACCGCATCGAGGCGCGGCGGCTGGAGGAGCGGCTCGGCCATCGGCGGCGCGAGGTGCTGGCCGGCGTCCTCTGGGGAATGCTCGTCGCCTTTTCCGTCTGCGCCGTCTGGGACTTCTGGAAGTGAGACGGCTGTTCCGTGCCCGAAAACCTGTATGTCCACTTTCCGTTCTGCCGCAGCAAATGCCGGTATTGTGCGCTCTATTCGCGCGTCGGCGTGTCGGCGTCCGCACGTGATGCCTACGTCCGTCGGCTGGCGGCGGTCGTCAATTCCTGGGGACAGGCCCCCGACTCCTGGGGACAGGCCCCAGACAAAAGGCTGAAAACTGTCTATTTTGGTGGCGGTTCTCCTGCTTTCTGCGACTTGCGGCCGATTTTGACGGCTCTTGGGCCGTGGCTGTCGGCCGAGACGGAGTTCACGGTTGAGCTTCATCCGCAGGATGCAACAGGCGACGTCCTGCGGGTGTTGCGCGATGGTGGCGTCAACCGCATTTCGATGGGCGTTCAGTCGCTTGACGACGCGACGCTCGCGGCGATGGGGCGTGGCTACACGGCGGATGATGCGGCGCGGGCATTCGCGCGCGTGAAAAGTTTCTTCGACAATGTGGGCATCGACCTTATCGTCGGCTATCCGGGCGACCCGTGCACAGGCTGGGAGTGGCTGTCCGGCTGGGGGTTGCGCCACTGTTCCGTCTATTCGCTCCAGAACGAGCGGGGGCTATCGCACGTGCCAGATGATGACTGGGTGTTGGATCGACTCCGCTCGGTCGCATCGTTTCTGTCTGAAATCGGGCTTGAGCGATACGAAATATCAAATTATGCCGTTTCTGGCCATGCGTGCCGGCATAATCTTGCCGTCTGGCGTGGCGAGGACTATATGGGGCTCGGCGCGGGCGCGTACGGACGCATAGGCCTCCGTCGAACGCGAAACTGGGGGGCCTGTCCCCAAGGTGCTGAAGGGTCTGTCCCCAAGTCTGACGAGGGGGCCTGTCCCCAGGAGGCGGAAGAGACGGTCACGCCCGAACAGGACGCGCTGGAGCGGCGTATCTTTCGTCTGCGGACGCGCGAAGGGCTCGATGCGACGGGGTATCCGGCGTGGGGACAGGCCCTCGGAAAATTCTGCGAAACGGGGCTTTTGACGAAAGAGGGCGAGATTTACCGTCTGACGGCGCGCGGCATGGAGGTTTGCGATTCGATTCTGGCCGAACTCGTCTGACAGTCAAGACGACAGACATGGAGCCGAGGGTCGGATTCGAACCGACGCGTCCTTGCGGATCCTGATTACAAATCAGGCGCAGTCAACCACTGTGCCACCCCGGCGGACAGTCGGCGCGTAGTATACCATAAATTTGCGGCGTTTTGTGCGCTGCTCAAGAGACGGGCATCTAGCCCACCCATTGGGTTCGGCGGGAGAAGGCAATCTTTGATATAATATGCGGAAAATCTGATGTGAGGAGGAATTGCTGATGGTGCGCCAAGCAAGCTTGGCTGAACTTGTAGAATGAAAGGAATCTACTCAGTAAGGATAATGGCATACTGA
>CAKUGW010000155.1 GCA_934654805.1 uncultured Kiritimatiellota bacterium | reverse complement strand
CAGTATGCCATTATCCTTACTGAGTAGATTCCTTTCATTCTACAAGTTCAGCCAAGCTTGCTTGGCGCACCATGACTGATCCTTTCCTTGTTCTTTCAAGTCGCGTGATTATACCATTTTTCTCACCCGCCCGTGATGAACCGTCGCGGACACCACGCAACGTCTCCGGCACCGCGTCCCCGTGGCCCCAGTTCCCCCGGCACGCCCCTCACGCGCCTGTGGCGTCAATGCGTGCGTCCACCGCTTTGCGCCCGTTGCGCCGAGCAGGCACGTTCCGTACGGCATCAAGCGCAAGCGCCATTCGCGTACGGCCAGTCCGCGTTTTCGCTCAAAACCCGTACTGCACGCCGACCGCAAGCGAATAGACGACCTCGACGTCGGTGTCCAGCCCCAGCGTCGCGTTCGCGTCGGCGCGAAGCGACCAGTGGTCATCGATGTGGTAGAACGCGCCGAGCCCGAGCTGCGGCCCGACCTGTCCGGCGCCGTGGCCGCCGAGCCAGCCGCGCGCGCCGGCCGTGACGAACGGATCGAACGCCGAGTAGCCGAAGAGGTCGCCGTAGACCGGCCACGCCTGCACATGCACGAGCGCGTCCACGCCCAGCCCCGCCGCGTTCTCCTGCCACGCGACATCGCCCTCGACCGCCCAGAAGTCCGAAAGGTACGCGCCACCGCGCAACGCCGCGCCGCCAAGGCGGCTGAGCCGCGAGCCGCCCTGCGGCAGCGTCAGCGCGCCCGCCGCGCCGACGTAGGCGTCGGCGAACGCCGCCAGAGGCGACACGAGGGACAGGATGGTCGCGAGGAACGCGAGAACAAATGAAAACTTCCGCACTTCTTTCACTTTTCCTTCTTCCTCCTTCCTCTTCTCACTTCTCACTTCTCACTTCTTCCTTTTTCCTTCTTACTTCTTCCTTCTTCCTTTTTCCCCTCTCACTTCCTGACCACCCCGTCACCCGTGACCTCGTACTTGTAGGTCGTCAGTTCCTCCAGCCCCATCGGGCCGCGCGCGTGCAGCTTGTCCGTCGAGATGCCGATCTCCGCGCCCATGCCGAACTCGCCGCCGTCCGTGAAGCGCGTCGAGACGTTGTGGTAGACGCACGCCGAATCGACGTCGCGCAGGAACTCCTGCGCCCGCGCCGCGTCGTTCGTCACGATGCAGTCTGAATGGTGCGAGCCGTAGCGGTTGATGTGGCCGATTGCCGTGCGCACGTCCTTCACGAGGCCGACGTTCATCTCCAGGGACAGGAACTCGCGCTCCCAGTCAATCGCCTCCCCGCACCCGCCTTCCGCCTTTTCGTCTCCGCACCCTTCCACTCTTCCGCCTTCCCCCTCTTCCACCTTCCCGCTCTCGTGCAGCGTCACGCCCTTGTCCGCCGCCCACGCCCGCACCATCGGCAGGAAGAGCGGCGCGAGCTTCTCGTGGACGAGCAGGCATTCCGCCGCGTTGCAGACGCCGGGCCGCTGCGTCTTCGCGTTGTCGAGAATCGCCAGCGCCATCGCGAGGTCGGCCCTGTCGTCCACATAGACGTGGCAGACGCCCTTGTAGTGCTTCAGCACGGGCACGAGCGCCGCCTCGCACATCGCGCGGATCAGCCGCTCGCCGCCGCGCGGAATGGCGACGTCGACCAGCCCCACCGCGCGCACGAGCTCCGTGACCGCCGCATGGTCGAGGACGTCCACGAACTGCACGGCCTCTTCCAGGCTTCCCAGCCCTTCCTTCACCGCCGCCGCGAGCGCGCGGTTCGTCTCGAACGCCTCCTTGCCGCCGCGCAGGATGACCGCGTTGCCGGTCTTCAGGCACAGGGCCGCCGTGTCGACGAAGACGTTCGGACGGCTCTCGAAGACGACGGCCACGACGCCGAACGGCACGCGCACCTTCCGGATCGTGATGCCGCTCGGACGTTCCCGCGTCCAGATCGTCTCGCCGACGGGATCCGCCAGCCGCGCGACGGCGCGCACGCCCCCGACCATCGCGGCGAACCGCGCGTCCGTCAGCGTGAGGCGATCGACGAGCGCGGGCGCCAGCCCCGCCGCCTGCGCGCGCGCGACATCAGACGCATTCGCGGCGCCGATCGCGGCGCGGCGCGCCTCCAGCGCGTCTGCGACCTTCAGCAGCGCGGCGTTCTTCTCGTCGGCCGTGAGCCGCGCGAGCGCGCCCGCCGCCGCCCGCGCGCGAACGGCCAAGCCGTGAATGAGGGAAGCAACCGATTCTTTCTCCATGCTTCGTATTGTACCACAATTCAGGCGATGATACCACCGCCCACGACCTCGTCCCCCCGATAGAAGACGGCGGACTGCCCCGGCGCAAGGCCGGCGATGCCGTCCTTCAGGAGGCGCGGCTCGCCCGCGCTGCGCACCTTGACGGGCAGCGACAGGTCAATCTCGCCCACGCAGTCGCGCAGCTTCAGGTCATGACGGACGGCCTCTTCCTTCGTGCCGACGAGAACCACGTTCCGCGCGGCGTCGAGGCCGATCACGTAGTACGGCGTGCCGCCGCCGATGCCGAGGCCCTTGCGCTTGCCGATCGTGTAGTTCCAGTATCCGCTGTGCGTGCCGAGGGCCTTGCCGTCCGACGCGCGCACGATCGCGCCCGTGCGCGGCGCGGCGCCGATGAGCGTCCGCACGTCGCCGCCGCAGAAGTCCTGGCTGTCCGCACGGTCGGCGGCGGCGAAGCCCGCCTGACGGCCGATCGCGCGCACCTCCGGCTTCGTCCGCGCACCGAGGGGGAAAACCGTCCGCGCCAAGACGTCCGGCGCGATGCGGTAGAGGAAGTAGGACTGGTCTTTCGACCTGTCGGCCGCCCGCAGGAGGCGCGTTCGGCCGTCCGACCCCGGTTCCAGGCGCGCATAGTGCCCCGTCGCGAAGCGGTCGCAGCCGAGCGTCGCGAACGCCCAGCGCGGCAGGAGGCCGAACTTCACGCGCTCGTTGCAGCGGATGCACGGGTTCGGCGTCCGTCCGCCGCGATACTCGTCCGACACGTACTGCAGGACGTCGCGCGCCCAGTCGGACGCGAGGTCGGCGACTTCAAAGGGGATGCCGAGACGCGCAGCGACTTCGCGCGCCTCGGCCTGCGTCTTCGCCTCGTCCGCACGCCCCAGCGCCATCGTCACGCCGACGACTTCGTGCCCCTGCTCCTTCAGGAGCAAGGCCGAGACGGCGGAATCGATTCCGCCCGAGAGGCCAACGGCGATCTTCATTTTGCGATGCACCGCCCGTTGCGGCGCTTGGGGCAGGTCGGCGGCTTCGCCGCGCCGGAGCAGCGGTAGCAGATCTCGTTCGCCAGCGGCGCGCCGGCGAAGTAGGCGTCGAGGTTCGCGCAGGTCGTCGCCGCGATGTTCGCCAGCGCCTCGCGCGTCAGGAACGCCTGGTGCGACGTCACGATGACGTTCGGCATCGAGACCAGCAGCGCCAGCACCTTGTCCTGCTTCACGCGCTGCGAACGGTCCTCGTAGAACCAGTCGCTCTCCTCCTCGTACACGTCCAGCCCCGCGCCGCCGAGCCGTCCGTCGCGCAGGGCGTCCAGAAGCGCCTCGCTCTCGATGAGGCCGCCGCGCGACGTGTTGACGAGCAGCGCGCCGGGCTTCATCTTCCCGATCGTCCCGGCGTCGAAGAGGTGGTGCGTCTCCGGCGTCAGCGGACAGTGAAGCGAGACGACGTCCGACTCGGCGAGGAGCCGGTCGAGCGGCACGTAGTCGAGCCCGCTCGCCGGATTCGGGAAGGCATCGTACGCGAGGACGCGCATGCCGAGCCCCCTGCAGATGTCGCAGAAGACGCGCCCGATCCTGCCCGTGCCGACGACGCCCGCCGTCTTGCCGTGGAGATCCATGCCCGTCAGCCCGACGAGCGAGAAGTTGAAGTCGCGCGTGCGCGCCGCCGCCTTGTGCAGGTGGCGGTTCAGCGTCATCAGCAGCGACATCGCGTGTTCCGCGACGGCATAGGGCGAGTAGGCCGGTACGCGCACGACCGTCAGCCCCCTCTCGAACGCCGCCTTGAAGTCGACGTTGTTGTAGCCCGCACACCGCAGGGCGAGCACCTTCACGCCGCGCGCGGCAAGCCCCTCGACGGTCGCCGCGTCGATCTCGTCGTTCACGAACGCGCAGACGCCCGTACACCCCTCCGCGAGCGGCACGGACGCCGCCCGGAGCCGCGTCTCGAAATACCTGAACTCGTAGCGCCCCGCATTCGCCGCGTCGAACGATGCGCGGTCGTAGGGCTTTGCGTCAAACACGGCAATCTTCGTCATGGCCACACCTCCCCTTTGACTTTACTACAGGCGCATTTTACCATATTTCGCCCGTCCGCGTAAAGCGGCCAAGCACGCCGGCACGAATTACCGTAGATTGCAAGCGAAGTAGGTCACCTCGAGGTGAGTCACCTCTTTGAGAACTTTTCGAAGTGACTTTGGCAACAGGCTGAATATTTTCATTTGCGATTTCCTCCAACCCTTTTGGCTGCATTCGCCGGCTTCTCGCGAGAATTTTCCGCAACGTGTTCTCACATCAAGATAACTTCACAAAGCGTACAGTTTCCTGTTTGTTTTTGTCACACCTGCATGGGGACAGGCCCCGCAGCCACGCGGGGACTGCAACCCCACCACTCGAACCCCACCAATGGGGACCCTTTTTCAGGATGAGATAAACCGTCCGCACGAGCCGAACACCTCATACGGACGCACGTTCGCCCGCACGACACGCGCGCCGGCCTCCAGCGCGATCTCGTAGGCCGGCTCCGCCAGCGCCGCCGGATCGTCCGGGAGCTTGAAGGCGCCCGGCGCCAGCAGACGGAAGCGGCGCACGCCGCCGCCGCTTGCCGTCAGCGTCAGCTCGTACTCCATCGCCCGGGCGTCCGGCACGGCGTCCGCCCTGGGGAAGGAAACCTTCAGCGTCCGACGGTCGCCGTCTTCGGCAACGGCCAGCGAAACTTTCGCGCCCTGAGGAAACTCCGGCGCACGCGCCGCCTTTGCGCGGCTGGCGAAGGCGTAGGGCGTCGCGCGCGGCGCGCCCAGCGGCACGACCCAGTCCTCGGCGGCGGGCACGGCCGTCCAATCGCGCAGGCGCGTGAGGCGGATTGCGTCGTCGTCGACATCGACCACGAGACCCGAGCCATAGCCGAGCTCCCGCTCCGCCTTCACGCAGACATGCGCATGCCCCTCGATCTCGTTCGGCACGTCCGCGCCGTCGCCCGCAATCGGGATCTCGCGCGTCGGCACCGAGCAGGTTCCGCAGTTGACGACTGTGAACGCGCCCTGCCAGATCGAGCGTTCGTCCGTCACGGGATAGTGGGAATGCCCGCAGAGCACGAACGCATTCGGGAACCTGGACAGCGCCTGCACGGAATCGCCGTTGTCGCGTCCCCACGTCCAGCGTCCGTTGCAGGTGTTCTTCGGCGCCGGATGCTGGACATGGAAGAACGGCTTTGCGGGATCCGGACGCCACTTCGCGTAAAACTCGCCGATCCCCCGCATGCAGTCCTCGTCGAATCCGCGGCAGTCGCGGCGGTCGGGGAGCCCGATCCAGTGCGCCTGCACGAAGTCGTAGCCCTTGACGGTCTTGACGCCGAACGGACTGAACTCCTCGCCAAACGCCGCCCGCCAGTTGTTCGCGAGGTCAAGCGGCAGGATCTCCCGCTTGCGCACGTCCGGATCCGGGAAGAACGTCGTCGCGAAGTCGTTGTAGCGCCAGCCTTCCCAGTCATGGTTTCCGAG
>CAKUGW010000154.1 GCA_934654805.1 uncultured Kiritimatiellota bacterium | reverse complement strand
GGGCTCAGGGACAGGGAGTATTCCAGGCTCAAGATCTACGCCCTGCCGGACACGGAAACCACCCGCTCGCTATGACGATTTTTTCACAAACCTCTGAAGAGGCATAAACAAAGGGCGAGATGCGCATCTCGCCCTTTCAACTGCCGCGTTTAGGTTTAAAGTTGGTCGCTTTTCACGTAAAGCCAAATACGCAAGACTGCGTACGCCTCGCGGGCCTCGGATGGGTTTCCGCGAGTCCTTCTCCTTCTCGGCCCAGTGTGCGGCCGCAGGTCAAAGGTTTCGCCCGAATTACAAAATCAGGTCAGACCTAAATTTGTAATTCCACTGCGTCAGACGCCGTCCGAGTGCGCGGCGGCCCAGGCCTTCTGGGCGGCGCGGCGGCCTTCCATGAACGCCTTCTCGTCCGCGCGCTTCCGCAGGATCTCCGCGTGCCGCGCCGCCCACGCCTCGTCCGTGTACGGATCGACCTGCACGATGACCTCGTTCAGGCGGATGCCGCACATGAGGAAGAGCCACTGGACGCGCCCGACGACTTCGGCCAGGCTCGTGAAGTCCGGCTTGAGCGTCCCCGCCGCCAAGGCGTCCGCGACCGGCGCGCCGTCCGCCGGACAGCCGAGCCAGTCGAGTTCGCCCGCCGCCTGCAGCGCGGCAAAGACACCGGGCTGTGCGGCGATGAGCCGCGCGGAGACGACGGCGAACAGGCTCTCCCACGACGAGACCTTTTCGCGCACGCCGTCCAGGCTGATCTGCACGGGGCGAAGCGCGACCAGCTTCTCCGCCGGCGCGACAAGCGTCATCGTCCGCAGACGCTCCGAGCGGTTGCGCGCCTGGAAGGCGCGGGCCTCGGGCCCGAACGCGCGGAAGTAGGCGTTCGGGTTCGCCAGCCATTCCGCGACC
Source organism: uncultured Kiritimatiellota bacterium (assembly GCA_934654805.1). Classification (GTDB taxonomy): domain Bacteria; phylum Verrucomicrobiota; class Kiritimatiellia; order RFP12; family UBA1067; genus UBA1067. Next base: position 4,826 of record CAKUGW010000154.1, on the reverse strand, counting down.
TGTGCCGCGTAGCCGGCGTCGGTGCCGTCATAGGGCCGCACAGGACAGGCCCGCTGTTCTGTCTTCTCTCCGATCATGTCTTATTGTTTTTCTTTCAGGGTTTCAAAACTGCTTTCACTGGGCGAAGACGCACAGGACTGACAGGACGCAGACGACACATATGACACAGATGACAAGAGGCTTTCTCCCCGTGTCGCGTACGTCTTCTGCGTCCTCTGTCCTGTGTGTCCCATGCGTCCTATGCGTCCCGTCGGTCTCCTTCCTCGGCTCGCCGTTCACGTCCAGTCCTTCTTGCGTCGAACGCTTCAGGCCGCCCGCTCGATCTTCTGGCGCAGCTCGGCGACGACGCGCCCCCAGGCGAGCTTCAGTCCCGTATAGCCCGAATCGACTTGCCCGCAGCCGGCGAGAAGCGCCTGTGCGCCGCACAACAAGATGTTCTTCGCTTTCATGCCCCGTATTATACCAAATGCCCTGCGCCAGCGTCCGCTCTGTCTGCTGCTTGCGGCTCGGCCGCGTGTTCAAGGCCGAGACCTGCTGTCTTATGGCCTGGAATGCCCTTGATCCACTGTCAGCGCAGACATCCAACCCTACCACTCCAACCCTACCAATAGGGTCTTGTCCCTGCGAGCCATTACAATCAAGCGACATAATCTATGGTATAATACGCACTGCAAAATCACTTAACAAGTTAAGGAACATTGCAGATGCATGAAAGGGAGATAAAACGGGACTCGTACGTCGAGAAGCTCCTCTCACGGCAGATGAACGGCTTTGTGAAAATCATCACGGGCATCCGCCGGTGCGGGAAGTCCTACCTGTTGAACAACCTCTACCGAAACCGCCTTCTTACAGAGGGCGTGAAGCCCGACCACATCATTTCTGTCGATCTTGACGACAAGGCGTTCCTATCGTTGCGCGACCCCTATAAATTGGATGCATACGTGCGGGAGCGTGTCAAAAGAGGAAAGAAACCGTATTTCGTGTTTATCGACGAGATCCAACGCTCGTTCAAGATACCCATTCCCGGCATTGACTTGTCGTCACTTGCACCGGAAGACCGCGAAGATGCCTTCGTGACCTTTTACGACATCCTGAACGGATGGCGGAAACTGGAGAACGTGGATGTCTATGTCACAGGCTCGAACTCGAAGACGCTTTCAAGTGACATCGCCACAAACTTCAGAGATCGCGGACAACAGATCCGTGTGTGGCCATTTTCATTTTCCGAGTATCTTGCGGCCACTGGGATGTTTGACAAGCAAGAGGCGTTCCGGCGTTATCTGACTTGGGGTGGAATGCCGGTCGCAACATTGACAGCCGCTGACGATGAACGCGCCGCCTATTTAAAGGGCCTTTTCACGGAAGTCTACCTCAACGACATTTCCGAGAGACTGTCGCTCAAGGACGACCTCGTCCTTTCAAGTGTAATTGACGTCCTGTCGTCTGACATCGGCTCGCTGACAAATCCTCATCGCATCGCCGACACGATGAACTCGCGCTGGAAGATTCGCCCCAGCGACCACACGCTCAAGAAATACGTCGATCATCTTGAAGACGCGTTCCTGTTTGCGCACGTGCGCCGCTTTGAGGTAAAGGGACGCCGCTACCTCGACTCGCCAGTCAAGTACTATGCGACAGACATGGGGCTTCGAAATGCGCGGCTCAATTTCCGGGACACGGACTTGAGCCATCCAATGGAGAACGCAATCTACAACGAACTCCTTCGCCGTGGGTTCAATGTCGATGTCGGCGTCGTGCCGATTTCTTCGCGGGACGCAAACGGTCGACAATCCATCCGACAGCACGAGATCGATTTCATCATCAACCGAGGCAACGACCGGATTTACGTCCAGTCTGCCCTCAAGATTGAAGATCAAGCGAAAGAAATGCAGGAAACGGCATCCCTGCGCGGCACGGGCGATTTCTTCAAAAAGATCATTGTCACGGGTGGATATGGCGAACCTCAGGCTGACCAAGACGGCATCATCCACATGGGCGTCATCCCGTTTCTGCTGAATCCGCAGATTCTGTCCAGCTTATGATTAGGACAGGATGAGGAAAAGATTGTCGTCGTGGTCGAGGATGTAACGGTTGCGCTGGGCGGCGGATCGGGCATCCTCGCGGCGAACAAAGTGCGGTTAATCCTATGCACTTATCTTATGCACTGGGGTCTTGCTGACCCCAAAAGACGGCATGCGCCAAGACGCCCTCCAAACGGGAGGCATCCAAACTGAAAGTCGGCCAATTCCGCTCTTCGTAGATGAACATTGACTAATCTCCGCACAGAGTCTGCCGAGGAAGAGGGTGTCAGAAACTATACTTAAGACACGAACTCTGTCAAGTGTCTTGGCAGCCGTTCAAGGGCAGCTGCACGGCTTTGAAGCAGAGGCCGCTTCAGTCCGCCTTGCCGCCCTCAAGCAGGAACTCGGGCAAATAGCGATGTTTGATGCCGTTGCGCGAGAAGTTGACGCGATCCAACGAGAGGACGAGCTTGTCGTACTGGTCGGGAATCGCCTCCAGGGCCGAAAACTCGCGTTCGCGCGTCGCGGCGTCCGCCATCAGGTAGCACACCTGGACGTAAAGGCGGTCGTCGCCGTTCTGGCAGACGAAGTCCACTTCCCGTTCGCGGACGCGCCCAACCGTGACATGCCAACCGCGCCGCACCAGCTCGCGGTAGACGACGTTCTCCAACAAACGGTCGATGTCCTCGCCGCGCGAACCGCCGATGACGGCCCGGCGCAATCCAAGGTCGCAGACGTAGTATTTCTCGTCGACGGACAGGATGCGTTTGCCGATGAGATCCTCTCGCGGAACGCGCGTCACGAGAAAGGCGTCTTCGCAGGCACGCAGATAGGTGAGAATCGTCTCAACGGTCGTCGTGCGCCGCTCGCTCTTCAGGAACCGCACGATGCTGCGGGCGGAGAAGACGTGCCCGATTTCGGCCATGGCATAGCGTACGATGCGGTCGAGGAGATCGACGTCCCGTATCTGCAGCCGCCGCATGACGTCTTTCGAGAGAATCGCCCAATAGAGGTCTTCCAGATAGGAACGCGAGGCCGACGCATCGTATCTCACCTGGGGAAGAAACGGAAGCCCCCCACAGTCGAGATACCTGTCGAAGAGGTCGGCCGTCGCGAGTCCGCCCCAGAGATCCGCCGTCGCAAGCTTGAACTCGCCGAAGGAGAAAGGCGCAATCTTGAATTCGACGTAGCGTCCCGTCAGGTAGGTCGCAAGTTCGCCGGAGAGCAGTTTGGAATTGGAACCCGTGATGAAGATGTCGGCGTTCTTCCGCTTGCGGATGGAGTTGACCTGAAGTTCCCATTCCTCGACATCGTGAATCTCGTCAAGAAAGATGACAACTTGCCGCCCTTTCGCCGCCTCAAGCCGCGCATCAAGTTCATTGAACAGCATGTCCTTGGCGAGATAGCGCACATTGCGGCGGTCTTCGAGATCCAGATAGAAGATATCCGCCGAAGGATCCTTGGCGCGGATCTCGTCCCGCACCTGTTCCAGAATGACCGACTTTCCGCTGCGGCGCATGCCAGTAATGACTTTGATAACATCCGTTCCGATAAAAGGACGAATCAAATCCAAATAATGCGTACGCGGTATCATGAAAGTTTCTCCCGTTCAATGGCCTGAAGCGTTCAACGAATCTGAATTATATCATTTCCATAACCGACAAACAACCGTCTGCGGACGACTCCGTCGGCCATAACCGACAAAATGGCAGAAAAATAAGAGCTTGTCGGACACAAACGGCTTCACAGGATTGGGGTCAGATCTTAGTGCCGATCGTGAGCGTGATGACGTCGCCGACGACGACATCGCGGCGCGGGACGCGGCACGGGCCGGCGGCGCGGACGACGTCGACCGGCTCGTCGTCGTTGACCTGGTTGAGGATGTCGAACGCCCGCTCCGCGCGCGTCTCGAAGAGGAAGGAATGCCCCGTCGCGAGCAGGACGGTCGCGAAGATGCCGCCCGGCTCGAAGAGGACGGCCCAGCCCGCGCCCAGGGCCAGGCGCTCGTAGAGCGCGATGCCGGCGGAAAGCGCGCCCGCGACGAGCAGGATGACGACCAGCGGATCGCCGAGGCGCGCAAGGAACTTCCGCCACAGCGGCTCGCGCCCGGGCGGCGTGAGGACGTTCGTCCCGTGTTCCGCGCGGCTGCGCGCGACCTCGGCCTCCGTGAGGCCCTTTGCTGCATCTGTCTTCTCGTTCATGTGGGATTATTATACCAATTTTCCGCGCCGCCTTGACCGCGCGTTCGCGCATGCCCACGGCAGCCCGCGGCTCTGCGCACCCTGCGGCCCTGCACAAGGCAAAAGGCGAAGCGCCCTTCATCCGCGCGGCGCGAACTTGTCCACGAGGCCGAGAACGAAGATGCCGGCGACGAGGACCGGCAGGACGTAGGCGCAGTAGACGCGCAGGACGGACGGCACGCGCGGGCCGCGCCCCGTGTTCGCCTCCGCGAGGAAGTTCCGCCAGCCCCAGCCGAAGCGGTGGCAGCAGTAGAGCGCGAAGGCGAGTCCGCCGAGCGGCAGGATCAGGTTCGAGACGAGGAAGTCCTCCAGGTCGAGGACGCACGAGCCCGTGCCGAACGGCTGGAACGCCCCCCAGACGTTGAAGCCGAGGAGGCACGGCAGCGCGAGGAAGACGAGCGCGCCGCCCGTGACCGTCGTGTAGAACATCATGAGGAGGACGTTGCCGACGAAGCCCAAGACGCCGTGCAGACGCCACGCTTTACTCTCCGGCGTCAGCGTCGCGTGGAGGCGCGCGATCGACCGCCGGGCGGCCCGGCCCGCCGCGAACTCCATGAGGAGGATC
>CAKUGW010000153.1 GCA_934654805.1 uncultured Kiritimatiellota bacterium | reverse complement strand
AGTGATTCCAGATTACAGATCTCAAATCTCAGATTTCAGATTCCTGGCCTCAGATTTCAAATCCCTGATTTCAGATTTCAGATCCCTGATTTCTAATCTCAGATTCAAAATTTCAGATCTCAAATCTCAGATCTCGAATCTCAGATCTCGAATTTTCAGATTTCGGATTCCAGCCCTCGTCCAAGACCTCGGCCACGCCCTTACACCGCCATCACTTCGGCTTCCTTGGCCTTCAGCTCGGCGTCGATCTTCGCGATGCCGTCGTCCGTCGCCTTCTGGATCTTCTCCAGCGCCGCCTTCAGGTCATCCTCCGAGATCTTCTTGTCCTTCTCCAGCCTCTTCGCGGCATCGTTCGCGTCGCGGCGGACGTTGCGCATCGCGACCTTCTGGGCCTCGGCCTGCGTCTTCGCCGTCTTCACGATCTCCTTGCGGCGCTCCTCGTTCAGCTCCGGGACGGTGATGCGCAGCACCTTGCCGTCCGTCTGCGGCGTGACGCCGAGGTTCGCCGCGAGGATCGCCTTGTTGATCGCGTCGATCGTCGTCGGGTCGAACGGCGTAATCTTGATCTGGCGCGGCTCGGGCGTCGAGATCGTCGCGATGTTCTTGATCGGCATCTTCGAGCCCCACGCCTCGACCTGCACGCCGTCGACCATCGCCGGCGAGGCCTTGCCCGTGCGCAGACCCGCGAACTGGGCCTTCAGGGCCTCAAAGCTCTTGTTGATCTTCGTCGTCGTGTCGTTCAGCACTTCAGAAACGGTTTCCATGTTTTTCTCTCTTCGTGTTTTGTTGACTGTCAAAATTCGCCTGCCTGCCGCAGCCCTGCCCCTCGCGCCTTTCCACTCTTCCACCTTTACACTCTTCCACTCTTCCACCTTTCCACTTGTCTTCAGCTCACGATCGTCCCGACCGTCTTGCCCGCGACGGCGGCCTCCAGGGCCTTCTTGTCGAAGAAGTCGAAGACGATGATCGGGATGTGGTTCTCCATGCAGAGCGCAAACGCGGCGGAATCCATCACCTTCAGGTGCTTCTCGATCGCCGTCTCGTACTTGAGCGAGGCGTACTTCGTCGCCTTCGGGTCCTTCTTCGGGTCGGCCGTGTAGACGCCATCGACCTTCGTCGCCTTCAGGAGCGCGTCCGCCCCGATCTCGCTCGCCTTCAGGGCGGCCGCCGAGTCGGTCGAGAAGTACGGGTTGCCCGTGCCTCCGCCGAAAATGACGACGCGCCCCTTCTCGAAGTGGCGGAGCGCGCGGCGCTGGATGAACGGCTCGGCGAGCTTCGGCATCTCGATCGCCGTCATGACGCGCGTCGGCACGCCGATCGACTCCAGCGCGTTCATCATCGCAAGCGCGTTGATGATTGTCGCGAGCATGCCCATCGAGTCGCCCGTCACGCGGTTGACGCCCTGGCCCGCGCCCGTCAGGCCCCGGAAGATGTTGCCGCCGCCGAGGACGATGCCGACCTCACAGCCCATCGCGTGGATCTTCTTCACGCGCTCGGCCATGAAAGCCAGCTTTTTCGGGTCGATGCACTCGCCCGTTTCCTTGTCGCCAAGGACTTCGCCGGAGAGCTTCAGGAGGATCCGGCGGTACTTCAGTTTTCGAGAAGGCTTTTTCACAGGGGGAATTGTATCAAATCAAGGCTCAAATGGCAATGCCCCCGCGACGGCGGAGGCATTGCGCCGCACGTTCAGGCCTCCAGCTCCGCCTGGAGCTTCGCGACGAGATCGGGCAGCTTCATCGCGCCGAGGTCGCCGTCCGCACGGGAACGGACGGAGACCTGCTCCGCCGCCTCGTCGCGCGGCCCGACCACGACCTGATACGGCACCTTCATGAGCGTCGCCTCGCGAATCTTCGCGCCAAGCTTCTCGGCGGACGCATCGACCTCGACGCGGAAGCCCGCCGCGCGCAGGGCCGACTGGATCTTCTTCGCGTAGGCCATGGCCTTGTCGGAGATCGGCAGGATGCGCACCTGCTCCGGCGCGAGCCAGAGCGGGAACGCGCCCGCGTAGTGTTCGATCAGGATGCCGAAGAAGCGCTCGATCGAGCCGAGCAGCGCGCGGTGCACCATGTAGGGCTGATGCTCCTTGCCGTCGTCGCCGACGTAGGTGAGGTTGAAGCGCTCCGGCAGGTTGAAGTCGAACTGGACGGTGCCGAGCTGCCACGGGCGGCCGAGCGCATCCTTGATCTTCATGTCGATCTTCGGGCCGTAGAACGCGCCGCCGCCCTCGTCGACCTCGTAGCTCATGCCCTCCTGGTCAAGCGCGTCCCGCAGGGACTGCGTGGCCTGCTCCCAGCGCGCGGGGTCGCCAACGGCCTTCGCGGGCTTCGTCGAGAGGTACGCCTGGATCTCGTGGAAGCCGAACTTGCCGAGCATCTTCTTCGCGAACTCCACGGTGTCCTTGATCTCCTGCACGATCTGCTCGGGCGTGCAGAAGATGTGCGCGTCGTCCTGCGTGAAGCCGCGCACGCGGAAGAGGCCGTGGCGAACGCCGTCCTTCTCGTAGCGGTAGACCGTGCCGAGCTCGGCGTAGCGGAGCGGCAAGTCGCGGTAGCTGCGCTTCTCGAACTGGTAGCACTGGATGTGGAACGGGCAGTTCATGGGCTTCACGTAGTAGTCCTGCACGTAGGCGTCCTGACCTTCGCCCTCCTGCACGTGCATGACTGGGAACATGCCCTCCTTGTAGAAGCCAAGGTGTCCGGAGGTCTCCCAGAGGTTCGACTTGCCGACGTGCGGCGTGTAGACGATCTCGTAGCCCGCCTCGTAGTGCTTCCGCCGCCAGTAGTCCTCGATCGCGACGCGGACGCGTGCCCCGCGCGGCAGCCAGTGGGCGAGGCCGGGGCCGACCTGCTCGGTGATCGTGAAGAGCTTGAGCTGCTTGCCGAGGATGCGGTGGTCGCGGCGCTTCGCCTCCTCCGCGCGGGCGACGATCTCGTCGAGCTCCTTCTGGTCCTTCGCGACGATGCCGTAGACGCGCTGGAGCATCTTGTTCTTCTCGTCGCCGCGATAGTAGCTGCCGGCGATCTTCGTGAGCTTGACGACGCCAATCTGCTTCGCGTGCTCGACGTGCGGCCCCCGGCACATCTCGACGTAGTCGCCGACCGCGTAGGTCGAGATCGGCCCGCCGTCGGCGATGACGTCCTGAAGGCGCTCCAGCTTGTACTTCTGGCCCGCGAGGAGGGCCTTCGCCTCGTCGGCCGTGACCTCCTTCTTCACGAACGGCTCGTCGAGCGCGATGAGGCGCGCGATCTCGGCCTCGATCTTCGGGAAGTCCTCCGGCGTGATGCGGTGGGGAAGGTCGAAGTCGTAGTAGAAGCCGTCGTCCGTCGCCGGCCCGATGTCGACCTGCACGTCGTCAAAAAGGTTCATGACCGCGCGCGCCATCATGTGCGCTGCGGAATGCCGTCTCTGCTGCTCGCTGATCTCTGCCATGTTTTCTCCTTGGAAAGTCCGAGTATTATATCAAAATTCAGCGGCGTTCGGCCGCCATCTCGTCCAGAAGGCCAACCGCGAGCTTCACGAGCTCGACGCACGGGCGCTTCCGGTAGTAGCCGGGCGTGCGGGCCTCCGGCGCGCCGCCGACCGTCGCGCCCGTGCCGGCCAGGAGCTCGCGGCAGACGATCGAGCCGGCTTCGGACCTGAATCGCGCGCAGAAGTCCTGAATCGCCGGATACGCCGCCGTCTTGTCCGGCCCGAAGCGCATGCCGAGGACCATCGCCGCCGCCGTGACGGCGCCGCAGACTTCGCGCATGCGGCCGACGCCGCCGCCGAGGCCGCAGGCCACGCGCCGCGCAAGGTCCTCGTCCATCCCGAATTCGTCCGCAAACGCGGCGAAGACCGCCTGCGAACAGTTGCACCCGCCCCTGAACAGGGCTTCCGCCTTTTCAATCCGATTGTTCATCATTCGCTCCGACTTATCCGATGGAAGACGAGACCTTGAAGACGGCCATGAGGATCGCGATCGCGACGAAGCCGACGACGCCGGCGATGGCGACGATCAGGATCGGCTCCAGCGCGTTCGTGAACGAGACGATGTTGCGGTCCATGTCCTTCTGGTACCGCTTGCCGATGTGCTCCAGCGACGCGGCCATGTCGCCGGCCTGCTCGCCGACCGCGAGCATGTCGGTCATCATGCGCGGGAACGCGCCGGACGAGGCGAGCGGCCCGGAGATCGACGTGCCGTCCGTCACGCGCTGGCGCGCCGTCCGGAGCGCGTCGCCGATCACGGCGTTGCCGCACGTCTCCTCGCAGATCTTGAGCGCCTGCAGGACGTTGACACCGTTCGTCAGCAGCGTCTTGAGCGTGTAGGCAAGCGACGAGTACGCGCCCGCCGCGACGATGCCCCTGATGAGCGGCGCCCGGAGCTTCCAGCCGTCGAGCGCGCGCACGCCCGCCGCCGTCCGGATCCACCGGCGAAACCACCAGGCGAACGCGGCGGCGCCGATCGCCATGAGCCAGCCGTAGTGGATGAGCGCGTCGGACATCCCGATCAGGATGCGCGTCGGCAGCGGCAGCGCCGCGCCGAGCGAGTCGAACACCTTCTGGAACTGCGGGATGATCCAGACGAGCGCGCCGATGACGGCGAGGACGCCGAAGCAGAGCACGATGACCGGGTACGTGAGCGCGCTCTTGATCTTGCCGCGCATGCTGTCGTCGCGCTCGTAGTGCTCGCCGAGCCGGCGCAGCACCTCGACCATCGCGCCCGACGCCTCGCCCGCGCGCAGCATGTTCGAGAACAGCGGCGGGAACGTCTTCGGATGGTGCGCGCAGGCGTCGGAGAAGCTCTCGCCGCGCACGATGCGGTCGCAGAGGTCCTGGCAGATGAACTTCTGCCCGGAGCCGTCCTCGCCCTGGTTCGCGAGCGCCTGCAGCGCCTGCCCGAGCGTCATGCCGGCCTCCAGCAGGTCGGCGAGCTCCGAGACGAAGAGCAGCACCTCGACGCGCTTCATGTCCGTCTTCGCCTTCGACCCGCCGAGCTGCAGGCTCCAGATCGACGCGGACGCCGCCGGCTTCCCGGCGGCGGGCTTCGCGGACGGCGCGGACGCAGCGGCAGGCGAAACTGCGCCCGCCGCGCCCGAAGGAGACTTCCTCTTCGCGTAGCCCATTACTTCGAGCCGACGGAAATGACCGTGAAGGACACGACGAGGACGGCCGTGCCGAGCGCCAGCATCGCCCGGGTCTTCGCGCTCGTGCCCCGCCATTCGCCGGTCAGGATGCCGACGATCGTCGAGAAGAAGATCGTCGAGGCCATCATCACCGCGAACGAGATGTACTTGAGGTCGCCCATCAGCGGCTCGCCGGCCTTCGTGCAGACGAACTGCATCACCCACAGGACGCCGATCGCGGCACACAGGAGGAGATTGCGTACGCTCGGCCGCGCGTAGTCGCCGAACGTCCGGTGCGCGAGATTCTGCTGGAGGCACCAGAGCGCGGAGACGGCGAAGCCGCCCCAGAGGACGACCATGATGACGGGCATGCCCTGCCAGGGGAACGGCGCGCCCTCGGCGACGGCCCCCGCCTTGACGGCCGCCGCGTAGGCGGCCGACTCGATCGTGCCGCCGGACTGGAGGCCCAGGTTCATGCAGGCCGAGCAGACGCCCGAAACGACGGCGACGACCATGCCCTTCCTGAAGTCGAACTCGGCGACGGCCTTCTTCTTCTCCTCCTCGGGCAGCTCGTTCTCCTTGCACTTCCCGGCGAAGCCGACGAAGCCGATGCCCGCGAGCGAGCCGACGACGCCGGCAAGGAC
>CAKUGW010000152.1 GCA_934654805.1 uncultured Kiritimatiellota bacterium | reverse complement strand
GACAGGCGATCCCTTCGCTCCTCCCGTGCGACTGTCGGCTCCGGCGGGCCACGGGCGGCTTGCGCCGCCGCTTCGCGCGACATCTTCGTCTCCGGACGAGGCCGCTTCAAGGGGAGCGCACGGGCGAAGCCGCGGGCAAGGCGGGCGCGGCAAGCGGAGGGCAGAGCCGCGGAGAGTCTTTTGCGGGCCGACGGGCCGGGCGACGCGCCGGTTCGCCTCGGCGGTTTCGGGCGGAAGCGAAGGACGCGCGCCCGGTTCACCTCAGGGATGGACTGTCGGCGGGCGCCCGCGAAAGACCTCGGAGCGGACTGCTGCCCGCAGCGGGCCGTTCACCCACACCGACTGTCGCGCAGAGAGGGGAGAGCCACGCCCCCTTGACCTCAACTGCGATTTTCAGGATTAGTCCTTTGCGCCCGCTCTGCGCCAGCGGCGAATTTGCTATAATGCCCGCATGAAGACACGCGTTCAGTTCGCGTTGGGGTTTATGGCGGCGGCGCTGTCCGCGTCGTCCGCGACGTTCTATGTGGATGCCCGGGCGGCGGCGGGGGGCGACGGCTCCCCGGCGCGGCCGTGGCGCACGGCGCACGACGCCGTGGACGGCGTGCGCGCGGCGCGGAAGGCCGGCGCCGTCAAGCCGGGCGAGGCGGTCGCGGTTGCGTTCGCCCCGGGCGACTACTTCGTGGGAAGCGGCCTGCGGCTGACGGCGGCGGACTCCGGCACGGCCGAGGCCCCCGTCGTGTGGCGCACGGCCGGGGCGGCACGCGCGCGACTGACGGCCGGCGTGCGCGTGCCGCCGGAGCGCTTCAGGAAGGTGGACGACCCGGCCGTTCTCGCGCGCCTCCCGGAGGAGGCGCGCGGAAAGGTGTATGTGGCGGACGTCTCGTCCCTCGCGCCCGCGCAGATCCCCGCGCTGGCGCAGGCCTTCGGCGGCACGCCCGCGGCCCCGCTCCTCTTCGTCGGCGGCCGCCCGGGCACGCTTGCGCGGTGGCCGAACGCCGGCTTCGCCTCGTTCACGCAGGCGGTCGACCGGGGCGGCCTCGTGAAGCGGAATCCCGGCGGCAGCGACGCCCGCACGCCCGGCGCGTTCGTCTACGACAACCCGCGTGCGGCGCGCTGGAACTTCGACGCGGGCGTGTGGCTGAACGGCTACTGGACGCATGACTGGGACAACCACTCCGTGCGGGCGGCGCGCTACGGCGCCGAGAACGGCACGAACCACGTCGTCCGCCTCGCCGCGAGCGTCCCCTATGGCGTCATGGGCGGCACGTGGGGACGCAAGGAGCGCCGCTTCTATGCGTTCAACCTGCTGGAGGAGCTGGACGCGCCCGGCGAGTGGTGGCTTGACCGCGCGAAGAAGCTGCTCTACCTCTACCCGCCGAAGGGCGCGCCGTGTGCGGAGGACGCGACGACGCTCGCCTTCGCCGCCGAGCCGATCCTGCGGGCGGTGGACGTGCGGCACATGCGCTTCGAGCGCCTGGCGTTCGAGTACGGCTACGGACAGGGCGTCTCGCTGGACGGCGCGGACGTGCGCTTCGAGGACTGCCGCATCGCGAACCTGGGCGGCACGGGCCTCTCCGTTGGCGGCTCCCGTAACGTGGTGCGGAACACCGAGGTCTGCGACGTCGGCTGTGCGGGCATCGACGTCAGCGGCGGCGACCGCCGGACGCTGACGAAGGCCGGGACGTTGGTGGAAGGCTGCCACATCCACGACTGGGCCCTCTTCCAGCGCACCTACGCGCCCGCCATCGGCGTGAACGGCTGCGGCGTGACGCTGCGCCGCAACAGGATGCACGACGCGCCGCACACGGCCGTCCTCTACGGCGGCAACGAACACCTCTTCGAGTACAACGAGGTCTACCGCGTCCTTTTGGAGACGGGCGATGCCGGCGCGTACTACACGGGACGCGACTGGACGACGATGGGGAACGTCCTGCGCTACAACGACACGCACGACCTCGGCGCGGAGGGCGACCACGCCAACACGATGGGCTTCTACTTCGACGACTGCGACTGCGGCGACGCCGTCTACGGCAACGTCTTCCACAACGTCGCGCGCGGCATCATGGTGGGCGGCGGGCGCGAGCATCCCATCCGCAACAACGTCTTCTCGCGCTGCCAGATCGGCCTCTCGATCGACTGCCGGGGCATGACGTGGAAGCACTGGAACTCCCTTGAACACGGCGGTCCCTCGTGGATGCTGGAGGAGAAGGCGAAGAAGCTCGACTACACGAACGGGGTGTGGGCGGCGAAGTATCCGCGCCTCGCGAAGATCATGCAGGACCATCCGCGCGAACCGCTCTACAACCCCGTGGAGAACAACGTCTTCATCGACTGCCGCCGGCAGCTGCTCGCGCTGGACGGCAAGGCGAGCGAATGCCTCGCACGCATGGCGCCGATCGCGGGCAACCTCGTGATCAACACCGTCGGGACGAACGGCGTGCAGACGGCGAAGCCCGACCCGCGCATCGCCGCCGGCTTCCGCATCGTCAACGGCACGCCCGAGCAGCCGTTCGACGCGGGCTTCGTCGACGCCGCGCGCGGCGACTTCAGGCTGAAGCCCGGCGCCTGGCTCCTCCGGGAGATGCCCGCGTGGAAGCCCCTCCCCTGAACCGTCCCTATTGCCTTTGGCGCGGCGGAAATGCTACAATACCTCCGTTTACAGGGAGACCCATCATCGACATGAAACTGCTTTTTCTCAGTGACATTCACGGCGTGCCTTCGACGCTGGAGGCCGCGTTCGCCGCCGCCGACACGCTCGGCTACGACCGCATCGTGCTGCTCGGCGACCTCCTCTACCACGGGCCGCGCAACGGCGTGCCGCACTTCTACGACCCCGTGCGGGTCGCGCACCTGCTGAACGCCCGCAAGGACAGGATCATCGCCGTGCGCGGCAACTGCGACGCCGAGGTCGACCAGATGATGTTCGAGTTTCCGATGATGGGCGACTACGCCGTCGTCGAGGCGGGCCGCGGGACGTTCTTCTGCACGCACGGCCACCTCTGGAACGAGAGCCGCCTGCCGCCGCTCGGCCTGGGCACGGTGCTCGCCCACGGGCACACGCACATCGCGGAGCTGAAGAGGCTGCCGTGCGGGCTCACGGTCTTCAACCCGGGCTCGGTGTCGCTGCCGAAGGGCGGCACGTCGCGCTCATTCGGCTACTTCGACGGGCAGACCCTGCGTCACTGCACGATCTGAGCGCGCGTTCCGTTTTTTTGGTATAATACGCGCATTGCCCAACTGGGGGTGATCCGGTTTCGACGGGATGTGCCGAGGTCAGGTTGCGCGTCGTGGATGCTCGTTGGCCACGTTAAAAAACGGGTAAAAACTGTAATTGCGAACAACGATTACGCTCTCGCCGCCTAATTAACGGCCGCGAAGTCGAAGCGCCGATGTCTGCTGAGCGCCGAGGCTTAATGTAGCAGGCCACGTTGCAGGGGGCTCCGCTCGCTCGCTGCAGGGTGCCGAACCGAGCGGGTGGGAGGCGATTAGCGCGTTTGTCCGCTTGCGCCTTCCGAGATCAAAGGCAAGCTACACGCGTAGACGTCTGGGTGACGCCGTTTCGGACAGGGGTTCGACTCCCCTCACCTCCACCAGTTTCAAGGGCTCTTGAGCCGCCCAAAACGGCGCGGGCCTCCGCACCGCAATAAAGCCCCGTGTTTGGGGCTTTTCTGCTATACCGTTCCGGCGCTATAGGGCGCGCGCGAGTTTCCAGCGCAACGTCGGCAGGAAAGGCTACATGCCCGACGACCGCCCGCTCCGGTGCCTCAACGGACGCACGCCCAGGGAGGCGTTCGCGGAACTCCTCCGCCGGCATGTGGCCGCCGCCGCACGATAGCCGCCGTTCGATCCTTGAGATTGCCTGCCCCTGGGGGCAGTGCCGCCGAAAGGCGGAATCTCCGGCTGAAGCCCGCTTTACAGACCCAAACGAAAACTGCTATAATACCGACAACAAGCAAGAAAGCCCCGTCAGCACAGGGCTCTGCCACGGGTGTTGCACTGGCTAATGGATGGCGGGTTGTCATGAAAGTCGCCGTCATATCATTCTCGGTCAAAAGAGGAATCCCGGACGATCCGACCGGGAATGACGGCGGCTTTGTGTTCGATTGCCGAGCCATGCCTAACCCGTTCTGGGGCGAGACTCTACGCGGCTACACGGGGCGCGACAAGCCCGTCTATGACTTCTTCGCCCGTTTCCCAGAGACGGTCGAGCCATTCCTTGAGGCGACTGAGACGCTTGTCCGCCGATCGATAGAACAATGCAAACGGGATGGCCGTGATCATCTTCAAGTCGCTTTCGGTTGCACCAGTGGCCAGCATCGATCAGTGTACTTCGCAGAGCGCCTATCAAGACGTCGTGCTATAATAGACGGGATTGAAGTCAAGATCGTGCATTCAGCAAAACCTTGTTTGAAGATAGAAACAGGAGGGAACGAGCAATGAATTCCGAAAAGTACATTCCGCCGTACAAGGTGAGCGGCAAGGCGATGAATCTGATCGCCGAGATTGCCGCTGCCATCGAACGGTACAGGATCATCCTCGAAGGCCCGGATGGCGTCCGGCTTCGCAAGATCAACCACATCCGCACGATTCGCGGCACCACGGCCATTGAGGGCAACACTCTCACCGAGGAGCAGATAACGGCCATCCTCGCCGGCAAGCGCGTATCGGGGCCGCAGCGCGAGATTGACGAGGTCAAGGGCGCACACGCCGCCTACGAGGCGATAGAATCGTTCAATCCGTATTCCATCGACGACCTCCTGAAAGCGCACGGATTGATGACGAAGGGACTCGTCGACCGCCCTGGAAAGTTCCGGAACTGCAATGTAGGCGTGATGGACGGTGCCGGAAACGTCGTCCACATGGCTCCGCCTTTCGCCAACGTCCCCTCGCTCGTGAAAGACCTCTTCGCGTGGCTTGCCGGCAGCGAAGACCCCGTGCTGATCAAGAGCTGCGTGTTCCACTACGAGTTCGAGTTCATCCATCCGTTCCCGGACGGCAATGGACGCACCGGGCGACTCTGGCAGACTGCGCTTCTCGGCTCCTGGCGCAACGAGTTCTACGGTGCACCTGTCGAGAACATCGTCTGGGCGCACCAGCAGGAATACTACCAGGCAATCCGCGCCTCGACCGCCGCCGGCGAGTGCGGGCCGTTCATCGACTTCATGCTCGACAAGATTCTGCGGACGCTCAAGGCCAAGGGCCAGGCATACGAGATTGCCGCCGCAGAGGCCGACAAGAAAACCAACAAGAAAACTAACAAGAAAACTATCGAGAAAACTAACAAGAAAACTTATCAGAAAATCATCTCGATCATGAAGTCGATGCCTGATGTCACGTTGGCGGAACTGGCTAATGCGACGGGACTTTCCGTGGCTGGCGTGAGATGGAACATCCGCAAGCTGAAAGACGCCAACCTCATCCGCCGCGTCGGCCCGGACAAAGGTGGGCATTGGGAGGTAGTCTGATCATCCGCGAGGGGCGATACTCTGGGCCGCTGGCCGTGTTGCCTTGCTATGGCGGGCTCGCCCCGTGCACATTCTGAAGCCCGCCGCGAGGCGACGTCGCCCATCCGGCGGCGGTGCGTGCCCGTCTTGAACGTCACGGGCGACGTCCTGTCTGCGTCGCGAGGAACTTCAAGAGCGAATGGCATCGTGAAACATCTCGCAAAGTTGTGCAAAGTCTTGTGGAAATGATCGCCGCGTC
This sequence comes from uncultured Kiritimatiellota bacterium, assembly GCA_934654805.1. Classification (GTDB taxonomy): domain Bacteria; phylum Verrucomicrobiota; class Kiritimatiellia; order RFP12; family UBA1067; genus UBA1067. The sequence continues at coordinate 66 of CAKUGW010000152.1, read as the reverse complement.
CGGAACTAAACTTGGATTCCAGAACTAAATCCTAACTTTGGGTGTTGAGCCGTTAGGGCTGTCCTC
>CAKUGW010000151.1 GCA_934654805.1 uncultured Kiritimatiellota bacterium | reverse complement strand
CGCGTCTGGAAGTCCCTGCGGCAGGTGTCGCGCTGGGGGAGATCGTTGCGGGTGAGTCCGCGTCGGGAACGGTGACGGTTCGGAACGCGGGCGATTCGCCGCTCGGCGTCTCGCGGGTCAAGGCGTGCTGCGGTGCGACGGCGGAGCTTTCGAGCCTGAATCTCGCGCCGGGCGCGTCTGCCGTGCTGACGGTCACGCTGAAGTCGCAGTTGCCGGGCGAGATCTCGAAGTCCGTCCATCTCTATTGCGACGACCCGAAGAGCCCGGTCGCCGTCATCCCGGTGACGGGCACGGCCCGTGCGCGGCGTACGGACGGCGCCGTCTCGCGCTTCACGCTTCCGGCTGTCGTCATGGCGGGCGTCGCCGACGGATTCAACCCCTGCGCGTTCTCCATCGTGATCGCGCTCGCGGGCATCCTCGCCGTCGGCGGCCGACATCGGCGGGCTCGGATGCTGGGCGGATGGGCGTTCTGCTTCGGCTCGTTCCTGACCTATGTGCTGATGGGGCTTGGCCTGATGCGGGCGCTCAAGGCACTGGACGGACTTGAGACCGTGCGGAATGTCGTGATGACGGCACTGGCGGTGTCGCTGTTTGTCCTCGCGTTTCTCAGCGTCCGCGACGCCTTCCGCTACCGTCGTGCCAGGGTGCCGTCGGTCATCACGCTCCAGCTGCCGGATCGCGTGAAAAAGCTGATCCGCGTGGTGGCCGAGACGAGCTGGAGCGGCCCGACGGTGGTCGTCGCCGGCGTCGGCTGCGGCATTCTCGTGACGCTGCTCGATTCGCTCTGCACGGGACAGATCTATGTGCCCGTCCTCGCGCTCATTTCGCGCGAGCCGGAAGCCCTGCGTGCGTTCGGAATGCTGATTGTCTATAACCTCGCGTTCATTGCGCCGCTCGTGACGGTGTTCGTCCTTGCGGCGAAGGGGGCTGACGCCGCGCAGATGTCCAGATGGTCGAAGCGCAACGTCTTCCCGTCCAAGATCGGGCTTGGCGTCATGTTCGCGGTTCTGGGCGTCCTCGTCCTGCCGTGGTTTGGTGCATGGCTGGAGAGTCTGTTCTGAACCCGTCGAAACGTACAATGTCTTCAGTGGACAGACATCACCCTGTCACGCATATGCGCCCCCGCCGTTTCTCCGTCTCTCCGTGCCTCCGTGTGAGACGCCCATGCCCACGTGCCTCGGCCGCAACCGCCGCGTTCCGTCGCTCCGCCCCACTTGCTTTGCCAATCGACAACACGTCGATCTCAGGGGTCTTGAGCGCTTGAGCGGCCTGACGGGCGGATTTTATGGTATAATCCCGAAAAACAGAAATCGGAAGAACGACTGATGGATCAGATACTGCAGATTTTGGTTCAGAACGGCTACATCGACGAGGCCGGCGCGAAGGATCTCCAGGACCTCGCGAAGACCGAGTCGAAGACGACGCGCCAGCTCGTCATCGACCAGGGCATCCTCGACGAGGACTCGCTCCTCGCCGCGATGGCCGCGTACCAGGACACGGAGGCGATCGACCTCGGCGCGATGACGATCGAGTCGGAGGTGACGGAGGCGATCCCCGCCTCCACGGCGCGCATGTACAACGTCTTCCCCGTCGCGGCCGACGAGTCGTCCGTGACGCTCGCGACCTTCGACCTCGTGGACCCGCGCATCTCCGACGAGATGCTGTTCACGCTCTCGAAGGAGGTGCGGTTCGTCTTCGCCCGCGAGAAGGACGTGATGGACCGCATCGCGCAGTACTACGGCGACGCGAACGCCTCGGTGGCGGACATGATCAAGTCGCTCGGCGAGGGCATGAGCGACGACGAGACGCTCGCGGCGGGCGCGAACGCGAACGACATCGCCTCGATGGAGTCGGCGGCGAACTCGAACGCGATCATCAAGTTCGTGAACCTCGTCCTCTACCAGGGCGTCGTCGACCACGCCGCCGACATCCACATCGAGCCGTTCGAGAACGACTTCAAGATCCGCTACCGCGTCGACGGCGCGCTCTACGAGATGAAGGCGCCGGACGTGAAGATGGCGCCGGCGATCATCTCGCGCGTGAAGATCCTCGCGGGCCTCAACATCGCCGAGCGCCGCGTGCCGCAGGACGGGCGCATCGCGCTCACGGTCGCGGGGCGTCCCGTCGACCTGCGCGTCTCGTGCCTGCCGACGGTTCACGGCGAGTCGGTCGTCATGCGAATCCTCGACCAGACGACGACCTCGCTCGACCTGGAGAACGTCGGCCTCCCGGAGGACGTCTACGAGCAGATCACGATGGACATCGAGAAGCCGAACGGCATCTTCATCGTGACGGGCCCGACCGGCTCCGGCAAGACGACGACGCTCTACTCCGTCCTCCGCCGCATCAACCAGATCGACACGAAGCTCCTCACGGCCGAGGAGCCGGTCGAGTACAACGTGGACGGCATCGTGCAGGTGCCGATCGACGCGCGCGCGGGCAACACGTTCGCGAAGGTGCTGCGCGCGTTCCTCCGCCAGGACCCGGACGTGATGATGATCGGCGAGATCCGCGACCTGGAGACGGCCGAGATCGCCGTGCAGGCCGCGCTCACCGGCCACTTCGTCTTCTCGACCCTGCACACGAACGACGCGGCGGGCGCGGTGATGCGCCTCGTGGACATGAACGTCGCGCCGTACCTCCTCTCCTCGACGCTGGAGGGCGTCCTCGGCCAGCGTCTCGTGCGCACCTGCTGCAAGGAGTGCAAGCAGGCGTACGAGCCGGACGACGAGACGCTGGAGCGCATCGAGATGACGCGCGACCAGATCGGCGGGCGGTCGTTCTACTACGGCAAGGGCTGCAAGACGTGCAACGGCACGGGCTACAAGGGCCGCAAGGGCGTCTTCGAGTACCTGCGGATGTCTAACCCGCTGCGCGAGCTCGTCAACAACAAGGCGCCGACGCTGATCATCCGCGAGAAGGCGCGCGAGCTCGGCATGCGCACGATGCGCGAGGACGGCATCCGCTCGATCCTCGACGGCTACACGACGGTGGACGAGGTGTTGCGCTACACCTGACGCGGACAACGGCCTGACGGATATTTGGTATAATACGCCCCACTATGGCAGAAGAGAACAAGTCGTCGCTGGACGCCCTGAGCGCGCTGTGCAAGCGCCGCGGGTTCATCTATCACTCCTCCGAGATCTACGGCGGCATGCCGGGGTTCTGGGACTACGGCCCGCTCGGCTGCGAGCTGAAGCAGAACGTCAAGCAGGCGTGGTGGCAGTTCACCGTGCGCGGGCGCGAGGACGTCGTCGGCCTTGACGCGACGATCATCATGCACCCGAAGATCTGGAAGGCGTCGGGCCACCTCGACACGTTCGCCGACCCGATGACGATGTGCAAGGACTGCAAGAAGCTCATGCGCGCCGACCAGGTGAAGGACATCTACGCCGACCAGAAGAAGAAGCCCCAGCCGAAGGTCGCGGGGGCGGACTTCTTCTGCCCCTACTGCGGCGGCGAGCTGACCGAGCCGAAGCCGTTCAACCTCATGTTCAAGACGGTCGTCGGCCCGATCGACGACCCGTCGAACGTCGCGTACCTCCGCCCCGAGACGGCGCAGGCGATCTTCGCGCAGTTCACGAACGTGACGGCGACCTCGCGCATGGCCGTGCCCTACGGCATCGCGCAGATGGGCAAGAGCTTCCGCAACGAGGTCACGCCGCGCAACTACACGTTCCGCTCGCGCGAGTTCGAGCAGATGGAGCTTGAGTTCTTCATCCGCCCCGACGAGGCGATCGAGCTGCAGTACGGCCACGTCGTCACGCTCGCCGACGGCCCCGACCTGGACGGCCCCGTGCAGGACGACTGGGGCTGGGAGGTCTGGCACAAGTACTGGGTCGAGCAGCGCAAGCGCTTCCTGAACGCCGTGGGGCTCCCGACGGAGCGGTTCGTCGAGTACTGGCAGAAGCCGGACGAGCTCGCGCACTACGCGCGCGCCTGCGTCGACATCGAGTACGACTTCCCGTTCGGCCGCCAGGAGCTGGAGGGCATCGCCGCGCGCAGCGACTTCGACCTCACGCAGCACCAGATCCACTCGAAGGTGCCGCAGACCGTCTTCGACGATCCGCTGAAGCAGGCGTGCAAGCGGCTCTCCGACGCCGAGAAGGCCGCGTTCGTCGCGAAGACGCAGAAGGACTGGGTCGCGCGCAAGCAGAAGGCGCAGTCCGCCAAGGCCGGCAAGGAGATCGCCTTCTCCGCCGACGAGGTCGCCGCGGTCGAGGCGCAGGCCAAGGCGTTCTGCGAGAACCTGTTCGACGGCAAGTACGTGCCGCACGTGATCGAGCCGTCCGCCGGCGTCGACCGCCTGATGCTCGCGCTCCTGTGCGAGGCGTACGAGGAGCAGAAGCTGACGGATGAGAAGGGCAAGGAGGACGTCCGCACGGTGCTGCACTTCCATCCGAAGGTGGCGCCCGTGAAGGTTGCGATCTTCCCGCTCATCAAGAAAGATCCCGACCAGGACCGGATCGCGCGCGAGATCTTCACGAAGCTCCAGAAGAAGGTCAACTGCCAGTGGGACGTGTCGGGCGCGATCGGCCGCCGCTACCGCCGCCAGGACGAGGCGGGGACGCCCTGGTGCATCACCGTCGACGCGCAGACCGTCGCCGACGGCACGTTCACCGTGCGCGAGCGCGACTCGATGGCGCAGTTGCGCATGACCTACGCCGAGTTCCTCGCGAAGATGTACGAGGCTCTGGAGTTCTGACGTGAGGGTTGGCGGAGAGTGAGGGATTCGAACCCCCGGAGGACTTGCGTCCTCAACGGTTTTCAAGACCGCCGCGATCGACCGCTCCGCCAACTCTCCTGAACAGGTCCGCGTATTATACCATAATCGGCGTCCGGCGGACGAGGCGTGCGTCCGAATGCCGGATGGGCGGGAGTCTTGAGGTGAACTGGACGGCGTGGATTCTGCTGAGCGCGTGTTTCCTCGCGCTCTATGATCTCGCGAAGAAGGCGAGCGTCCGCGCGAATGCGGTGCTTCCGGTCTTGCTGTTCTCGACGAGCTTCGGGTGCGCGGCGTTCCTCGTCGGGCTTGCCGCGTCGGGGCGGCTCGGCGCGACGCTCGCGGCGGTAGACGCGCGGGTGTTCGGACTGGGTCTCGCGAAGTCGGGCGTCGTCGCCGTCTCGTGGATCTTCACCTTCTGTGCCCTGCGCACGCTGCCGATCACGGTCGCGACGCCGATCCGGGCCTCCGCGCCGGCGCTCGTCTTTCTCGTGGCCCTCTTTGCGTATGGGGAGGTCCCGACCGCTTGGCAGGCAGCGGGGATGCTGTCCGTCTTCCTCGGCTACTGGGTCTTCTCCTGGGCGGGGCGTCACGAGGGCATCGACTTTCTCCGCAGCCGGGCCATCTGGTGCGCGGTCGCCGGCATGTGCTTCTCGGCGCTTTCGGCGCTCTTTGACAAGTACGTCTTCCAGGTCGCCCGTGCGCCGGTCGAGGCGACCCAGCTCGTCTTCCAGTGCGGCCTCGTCCCCGTCTACGCCGTGTGCCTCGCGGGGGCGCGTCTCTTCCGCGCGTCGCTGTCGCCGCATCCCTTCGCGTGGCGCTGGACGATTCCGCTCGTCGGCGTGCTGCTGACGTGCGCGGACTGGCTTTACTTTCGGGGCCTGTCCCTGCCGGACGTCCCGATTTCCGTCTGCTCGCTCCTGCGCCGCTTCTCGGTCGTGGTCACGTTCGTGCTGGGCGCGGTCTTCTTCCACGAGACGAACCTGCGGCGGAAGGGGCTTGCGCTCGCCCTGATCCTGGCGGGTGTCGTCCTCCTGTGCCGGCCCGCGTAAGCTGGTGCCCACCAGGGCTGTCGCCCTTTCCCGCCCGCATGGCTGGGGTTCGGCGAGAAATCTGGATAAGCTGTTCCGAAAAAAAACGCCGCGTCCGGAACTAAACTTGGATTCCAGAACTAAATCCTAACTTTGGGTGTTGAGCCGTTAGGGCTGTCCTCAG
>CAKUGW010000150.1 GCA_934654805.1 uncultured Kiritimatiellota bacterium | reverse complement strand
CCCCCCCCCCCCCCCCCCCCCCCCCCCCCCCCCCCCCCCCCCCCCAAAAGAGTACTTTTAGCTGGTCCATCGTGACGGGCTTCGTGAGGACGGCGTCGAAGACGGAGGTGTCGAAGGTGCCCTCTGACGCGGCGTCGGCCGTGACGGCGACGAGGCGCGTGTTCTTCCAGGACGGTTCGCTGCGGATGCGCCGCGCGAGCGTCGCGCCGTCCATTTCCGGCATCCACAGGTCCGTGAGGACGAGGGCCGCCGGCTCGTCCGCGAGGAGGCGCAGGGCCTCCGCGCCGGAAGCCGCCGTGCGGACGTTCCGCACGCCGAGGTTGGCGAGGTGGCGCTTCAGGATCATGAGGTTCAGCGGCACGTCATCGACGAGCAGGGCCGACTGCGGCAGGACGTCACCGGACGGGGGCGGCGTCGGCGTGTCGGACGGCTTCGCGGCGCGCGGCGCGACCTTCACGTTCGGGATGCGCACGTCGAACGTCGTTCCGACGCCGGGCGTTGACGTCACCGTGACGGTGCCGCCCGCCGCTTCCGCGAGGCGCTTGACGATCGGAAGCCCCAGCCCCGTACCCTCGTAGACGTGTCCGCCGCGCGTCGCGATGTCCTGCACGAACGGGTCGAAGATCGTTTCCAGCTTCTCCGGAGAGATGCCGATGCCCGTGTCGGCGACGGAGACTTCGAGATCGACATGTCCCGGCCAGTGCGTCGGCGTGAGGCGGACTGTGCAGGTGATGCCGCCCTTTACCGTGAACTTGACCGCGTTGGCGATGAGGTTCAGGAGGATCTGCCGCATGTAGGTCGGCGTCAGGTTGAGGCAGGGCACGTCGTCCGGGAGGCCGAAGACGAAGCGGAGACCCCGTTCGCGCACCTTGCCCGCGAAGATCGTCAGGAACTCGCGCTTGAACGCGAGGAAGTCCGTCACGCCCTGGCGCATGTCGGTCTGCCCCGCCTCGGTCTTGGAGAGGTCGAGGACGTCGTTGATGAGGTCCAGCAGGATGCGAGAGGACTGGCGGACGCCGCGCGCGAAGCTGCGGACCTCCTCCGGCGTGAGGCTGGGCCGCTCGAGAAATTCGGCGAACCCGATGACGGCGTTGAGCGGCGTGCGGATCTCGTGCGACATCGTCGCGAGGAACTGCGTGCGCGCCCGTTCGCTGGCCCGCGCCAGCTTCAGCGCGCGCGACAGGCGCACGTGGAAGACGGTGAGGGTGAGGGCGAGGCTCAGGAGGCCCGCGAGCAGGACGCCGGAGACGATGAGAATCCACTGGCTGTCGGAGAAGACCGCGTGCGAGAGGGATTCCGTCATCGCGTGGTAGGTGAAGGCGGAGATCTCGGACGTGGAGAGCGTCGAGACGCACTTGGCGACGATCGAGACGAGCGGCGCATCGACGTCCGCCGCCGGCACGAGCATGATCCGCTGGACATGGGGGAGGCGCGTGTCGGGGCTCGAGAACTTGATCCGCCGGAAGACGTTCTCGTTGTGGCACGTCATGATGGCCTGCGGGAGCGTCGCGGCCACGGCGTCTATGCGCCCGTCGAGCAGCGCGTCGAGCGTGTCGCGCAGGAAGGCGAACGACACGAGGTTAGAGATGCCCGCGCTGCGGTAGTCCGCCTGCCAGCGGCAGTCCCAGGAGGGGACGCCGAAGCGCACCGTCGCGAGCGGCCCCAGCTGCGTTCCGTGCCGGGTCAGGAACACCTGCGGAAGCGATGCGAGGCAGATGCCGTCGGCGTAGCCGGGCAGGTCGTCCACCGAGACGCCCAACGGCGCCCAGAACTCGGTCTTCTGGCAGAGGAAGCGTGACCGCGCAGACGCCTCGTCGTCAGGCCGGATATAGGAGAACGTGAGCCCCGTCCGCCGCCCGATCTCGTCTAGGATATGGCAGACGAGGCCCTGCGGACGGTCCGCCGTCCTGTCCCAGCCCTTGAACGGCGGCACGGCGGGCGTCAGGTCGATGCGGACGGGCCGGTTCGCGGCGCGGCGCGCGGCCAGGTAGTCCCGCTCCTCCGGCGTGAGGTCGAGGTCAAGGCGCGGCTTCACGGGGAAGTGGCGCTGGCGGACGAGCCGTTCGATCTCGGGCTGTTCCGACAGGAGGCGGAGGATGGCGTTGTCGAGCTGGCGTGCGAGGTCTTCGCGTCCCTTGGGAACGCAGAAGTGGCTGGGGCGGACGGGGAATGAGAAGAGGATCTTGGCGGCCGTCATGTCGGCCGTGCCGAGCGCGAGCACGGCGGCGACCTGTCCGCTGTGGAATGCCTGCACGGCCTCGTTGGCGCGCGCGAAGGTCCGCAGGCGGTACGCGATGCCATGCGTCTTCAGGAAGTTCTCCAGGCGTCGGCGGATGCGCGTTCTCGGGCCGACCGCGATCTCAAGGCCCTGCCAGGACGCGAAGTGTCCGGGGGAACAGGGCGAGTTGGCGCGGACGAAGAGGTGGTAGCCGCACGTGCCGATCGCGTAGGACGACAGGCGGAAGCGGTCGCGGTTGTCCATCGTGTCGGCGAGGCCGCCCACGAGGTCCAGTTCGCCGCGCGCCAGCCGGTCAAGCGCCTCGTCGTAGGTGCAGTAGACGGGCTCGACCGTCCAGTCGCAGAACTTCGCCAGCGGCGCGAGGTAGTCCAGCGTCGCGCCCGCGTACGAACCGTCCGGCTTCCGTTCGCAGAACCCCGACTCGGGGAAGTAGGCGACGCGCACGCGCGTCGATGCCGCCAGGACGAGCGGCACGGCCGCGAGCGCGGACAGGATGAGAAGGGCGCGTCTCATGGGGCGCAGTTCCGCAGACGATGTGCCGTGACGTGGCTGCCGAGAAGCCAGCCGATCACGAGGAGACTGGCGCCGGCCAGCACGTTGAACGCCGCCAGCCCGGCCCAGCCGTGGACGGTCCTGTTCTCCGCGTAGAGGATCACGCTCTCCAGGGCGTCCTCCAGCGCATGGTAGATGCGCTGCTTGTAGGAGGCGTAGCCGTCGCCGAGGATCTCCATGCGTGCGCGCCGCTGGCGTTCGGCGGGCGTCACGCACTTTTCCTCGTCCGTCAGGCGGCAGCCGCGCACCTCCGGCGGCAGGGCCGCGAGGTCCTTCTCGTCCGCCAGGAGGCGCATGGCGTGGTATTCGACCTGCATGAGCTCGAGCGACAGCGTCATCGCGGTGCGCAGATGGCGCTCGACGCGGCCGGAACCCTGCACGTCCGCCAGGAGGTGGAACGCCTTGTCGCGGTGTTTCGCCTTCTGCGCCTCGGTGAAGTAGGCGTCGCGCTCGGCCGGGTCGCCCGTGATCACGTAGCGCGTGATGTGCAGGCTCAGAAGGTCCGAGCCGGTGCGCAGGCTCTCGCAGGCGAGGCGAAGCTTCGCCTCGTCGCGCGCGCCGGCATCCAGTTCGTCGTAGTGCCGCGCCAGGAAGAGGCACGAGCAGGCAAAAACACCGACCACGCCCACGAAGGACGGGATCCGCCAGCCGACAAATCGTTTCATGATAGGTGCGTATTATACGAAACCCCGCATGTGCGGTCAAATGCGGGAGGGGCGTGCTTGTCGCGACCGGGGTTTTGTAACACAGAGCCGCTTCGCGGGGCAAGGGGGCGTCGCAGGAGGTAGGGTTTAACAAAAGGGCGAATCACTGCTTCGTCGTCGCGTCCGATTATTTGGTATAATGCGCGGAAAGTAAAATGAAGATGACTTCCATTCCCGCTCGCGCGTGTCACGATGCGGCCTGGATCGCCGGGTCGCTGGGGGGCGTGTTTCTCATGGGTCTGCTCCTTGCGGGCTGCCAGTCGCCGTCGCCCTACGAGGGGCATCGCAGCTGGGTCGTCTGCCAGAGCGCGACGCCGCCGTACGCGGCCGACTACGACCTGCTCTACTTCTATCCGCGCCTTCTGGACTGGCACGCCCATGCCAATGCGACGAACATCTTCCTGACGGTCGAGGCGCGGCTCAAGCCGTTTGGCTTTACGCGCGAGGCGCGCGTGCGCGACTACCGCCTGCCGCGCCTCTTCGCGCCCTACGTCAGCCCGGCGGCGACGGCCGCCGACGTCCGCGAGGCGATCCGCCGCTACCTGGAGACGTCGCACGAGCCGGGGCGCCTGTACGCGATCGTCGCCGAGGGTGAGAGCGTCCCGGCCGTGCGGGAGGTGGTGGCGAAGGGGCGGGGCTGGTTCGGCGACCTCGACCGCGAGGACGGCTACTTCGCCGCCTTCTTCGCGCCGGAGGGCCGCGCGCTCGACATGGAGGAGCTGTCCGTGTTCCTGAAGCGGCTCGTCAAGAGCGCCCGCCTGACGCACGACTGGCGCCGGCCGGTGCCGGCCGACGTCGCGGGCATTTCCGAAGGCACGCTGGAGGCCTGGCATGAGCGAGAGGACTGAAGGGCGCATCCTGCTGGTGGACAACGAGCGGCTTGCCCGCTTCGCGATCTCGGCGTTGCTGAAGACGTCGCGCTTCGAGGTGACGGCGGTCGAGTCGCCCGAGAAGGGGCTCGCGGAGCTCCAGGCGCATCCCTACGATCTCGTCCTCTCCGACGTGATGATGGGCACGATGGACGGCTTCGCGTTCCGCGAGGCGGTGCGCGGCTTCAACGCGCACATCCCGATCGTCTTCCTCACGGCGCTCGTCCACTCGCCGACGAACCAGCTGCAGGAGCGCATCGCCGCCGACGCCCATTCGTGCTACGTGCCGAAGAACGCGCGGCGCGACGTGCTGCTCACGCGCATCCGCCAGGCCGTGAGCGGCTACCGCGCCGAGCGGGAGGCGGCGGAGCTGAAGGCCGCGCTCCGCGCCGACCTCGAGGTCGCCGCGCACGTGCAGAGCGCACTCCTGCCGCCGCCCGTGGCGCTGGGCCCGAAGCTCTTCTACAGCGCGCTTTCGTGTCCGCACGACATCGTGACCGGCGACTTCTGCCACTGGAAGAAGCTGACGGACGAGGCGGGCGTACTCGTCTTCGGCGACATCTCCGGCCACGGCACGTCGGCCGCGCTCGCGATGGCGGCCGTCGTCTCGCACCTCAAGGGGCTTGCCGCGAGCGAGGGCGTGCGCCAGCGCCGGCCGCACCTCATCTGCCGGGACCTCGACCGGTTCATCCGCCAGAACCTCCGGGACGTCTGCTACCTCGCCGGGACGGTCCTCTTCGCCGACTTCGGCGCGAAGAAGGTCCGCTACCTGAACGCGGGCGGGCCGGAGCCGCTCTGCTTCGCGCGCAGCGACGCATCGCGCATCGAGCTGAACCCCGGGCGGCGGGGCGGCCTGCCGATGGGCCTCATGGACGGCGCGACGTACGACGAGACCGACGTCGTGGAGGCGTCGTTCCCCTCGGACGCGCTCTTCTGCCTGCACTCGGACGGCTACAGCGACCTCTCCACCGACGCGGCCGGGGAGGAGCGCCTGCCGCCGGAGATGCTCTCCGACATCATCGCCGAGCTCGTGCGCGGCGCGAGCGGCACGCTGGACCTCGCCTCGCTGCCCTACCGGCTGAACGCGCTCCTCCGGGACATGGGCTACGTCCACGCGCACGACGATCGGCACTTCCTCGTGGCCGGGCGCTCGATGGCCGGCGGTGTGCGCTTCCTGCGCGCGGTGCCGATGGACGACCCCGCCGAGATCGACCGCGCGGTCGAGGACGCCGCGCGGTGGGCGGCGGCGCGGAAGTGCCCGGAGGCGGTCGTCGCCCGGCTGGAGCTGCTGCTCGGCGAGCATCTGGCGAACGTCCGCGGCCACGCCCTGACCGAGGCCCGGCGGCGGAGCGAGGTCGTGGCACTGGAGATCCGCCCGGCGGCGGGCGACCTGGAGGTCTGCGCCTGGGACCGGGGCGCGCGCTGGGAGGGCGACCTCTCGGAGGTGGCGCCACATCCCGACCTCGCGCTTGACGCGCAGAACGCCGCGTTCGCTGCGCGCGGGCGCGGGTTCGCGATTCTGCGCAAGGTCGCGCGGAGCATCGCCTACGAGCGCTTCGAGGGCCTGAACAAGTACA
>CAKUGW010000149.1 GCA_934654805.1 uncultured Kiritimatiellota bacterium | reverse complement strand
ACAGTCGCACGGGAGGAGCGAAGGGATCGCCTGTCGCCTCGGCTTTCTCGCTTGCGGAAGCGCACTCTGCCGAGGGGAATGGCTTGCCACGTCTGGTTGACTGACGTGTGGCGACAGGTGCGACTCCCGGAGCGACGGATCGGGCGATCTGTCGGGCCGACGGGCCAAGATTCGAACGACTGTCGCGCAGAGAGCTGCCCGCAGCGGGCCGTTCACCCACACCGACTCTCGCGCAGAGAGAGGAGAGCAACGCCCCCTTCATTCACCCCATCACTTCGCTTGCCGTCTCATGCCGTCCAGGGCCTTTGCCGAGGCGCGGGCGACGTCGTCGAAGAGCGAACGGCCGTGGGCGTCCATCGCCACGACGCCGCGAAAGTCCACGACGTCGAAATGCCAGACGGCCTCCGCCGCGCCAAACTCCTTCAGCAGCGAGACGCCCGCGACCCTCTTCACGGCCGCCGCATAGAGCGCGCCCGCGCCGCCGACGGCCTGGACGTAGACGCAGCCGTGCCGCTTCATCGCCGCGAGCGTCGCCGCGTCCATGCCGCCCTTGCCGATCACGAGCCGCACGCCCGACGCCGCGATGAACGCCGGCTCGTAGGGATTCTCGCGCACACTCGTCGTCGGCCCCGCCGCGACGACCTTCCATGCGACTTTCGGCTCGTCGAGCCCCGCACTCTCTCGCCTTCTTCCTTCTTCCTTCTTCCTTTTTCCCTCTTCCTTTTTCGCCACGCAGACCGGGCCGCAGTGGTAGAGCGCGCCGTCCGTGAAATCGACTGGCAGCGCGCCGCCGTCCGCGAAGAACTTGTGGAACTTGTCGCGGCCCGTGTAGAGCCGCCCGGTGATCGACACGGCGTCGCCCGCCTTCAGCGCGCGGACGGCCCTCTCGTCAAACGGATAGGTCAATGTTTTCATGGATGCCTGCATCGCTTGGACACGGAGCGGTCAGAGGTTCGACGTCACGGGGGTTGGACGAAAGGATCCCTTCATTAGGCCCGGTCAAGCAAAATGGTTTTCCTGCGGCAGGCCCAGCACATGTAGGCGACCGTCACGAAAAACGAGGCCGGCAGTCGCGTCCGCGAAGCGACCTTCACGCCCAGGAGCGTCGTCTTTCCGCCCAGCCCCATCGGGCCGATGCCGAGCGCGTTCGCCTCGCGCAGCAGCTCTTTCTCCAGCCGAACGAGGGCCTCGCTTTCCGCACGCTTCCCCTCCTCTTCCCTATTCCTTTTTCCTTTTTCCTTCTTCCTTCTTCCTTCTCCATCGTCCAGAGGCCGCAGCAGCTGCTCCTTCGCGACCTCGTACCCCGTCGCGCGGTCGCCGCCGATGCAGACGCCGAGAATGCCCGGCGCGCAGCCGTAGCCCTGGATCTTCTGGACGGCATCAAGGACGCAGGCGCGCACGCCCGCGAGATCACGGCCCGCGCCGAGCGCCGCGTCCGGCAGGGAATACTGGCGCGACATGTTCTCCGACCCGCCGCCCTTCAGGAGCAATGTCACCGCGCCCCGTCCCCTGTTCCCAATTCCCCGTTCCCTGTTCCCCGTTCCCTGTTCCCTCTCCACATAGTGGACAACGGGCGCGCCCTCGGCGCAGTTGTCGTCGAAGCTCTTGCCCGTCACGGCGTCGATCGTGTTCTTGCGCAGATATCCAAGCGCCGTCGCGCGAGCGACCGTCTGCTGGAGCAGGGCCGGGGTCACACGGCGGCGCAGGTTCGCGTCGACGAAGAACGTGAGCGTCCCCGTGTCCTGACAGAGCGGCGTGCCGTTCTTCGCCGCGAGCGCGCAGTTGTCGAGGATCGTCTGGAGAACGACCGCCGCCGAACTGCCGCGCGTTTCGCGCCGCAGGGCCGCGCGCAACGCCGCGCGGACGTCTTCGGGAAGCGACGAACTCGTCTCGCGGATGAGCGAGACGAGCCGGTCGAGCGTCGAGGGACGACTCGCCATCGTCCTCAGGCGTTGATGATGAGTGCCATGAAGACGAGGTCTTCCGCGCCGTCGGCGTTGCTGAGGCCGTGGCCCGAGCCGTCCGGCGTCCACGTCACGTCGCCGGCCTTGACCGTGCGCTTCGTGCCGTTGTCGTCGTAGACGCCCGCACCCGAGAGGATGAAGTAGCACTCGCCGTTGCCGTGGTGCTCGTGATAGCCGAGCACGTCGCCGGGATGCAGGGTGACGCGCGCGAAAAGCCCGCACTTGTCCTTCATCTCCGCCTCGGAGAGAATCTTCTCGAGTTTCATGTTGCCCTTGCCGCCGCAAGGATCCTTTTCGTAGACGATTTCCATGCCTGCAGTCCTCCTTAGGTTGACGCAGATTATACCACAGGCCGTCGTCCGTCCGCAAGTCGCCGTCGCCGGTCAGTAGTAGTTGACCGTGACCTGCTTGCGGTAGTTGCGCTCCAGCGCGGCGGCGAGCCGCTTGACGACCGCGCGCCGCAGCTCCAGGTCCTGCGGGATGTTCGGGTCCTGGTGCGACTCGTTCACCTTCGTGCCGACGACGAACTCGATGCGGTCGTGCGCCATCATCCGCTCGAGGATGGCCTTCGCCGCCGCCGGCTCGCCGCGCGGGTCGCGCATCTCCTCCAGCGCCGTCGCGACGCGCGAGAGCGTGAGGATGCCCTCCGTCACGAGGCCGACGCCGTCGATGCGCCCGACCGGCGGCAGCCCGCCCGCCGCCTTCATGTCCGCCCAGTCGACCTTCACCTTCCGCCCGAGCTCGCGCTCGACGATGTTCGCCGTCGTGCCGCCGCAGACGACCACGTGGTCGAAGCCGAGCTTCGCCTGCCGCGCGTACTCGGCGTCGTGCTCCCGGTAGAACGGCGGGCCGGAGAGGATGCGCATCACGCGCGGACGCCGCAGGTAGATGACGACGCAGGTGATGTCGTCCTTGCAGCCGCCCGGCGTCAGCTGGCGCGCGCGGTTGGCGATCGAGGCCGCGAGCTCCTTCGCCGAGATTCCCGGGTCGAAGTGGATGAACTCGCGCGCGTGCCGGAGGACGCCCGAGCGCCGCCAGCCGAACTTCATCTCCCGGTTCACGCCGAGCCCCGACTGCGTCACGCCGTCGGAGCAGAGGATGATGCGGTCGCCCACGCGGAAGTCGGCCTCGCACTCGCGCACCTCGCGGTCCGGCCAGTGGACCGAGACGACCTGCTCGTCCCGGAGCGGCAGGACCTCCTCCGCCCCGCGCAGGTGGATGTAGCCGGGGTTGCCCATCTCGGTGATCTTCGCGCGGCCGCCGAGGCGGAAGTCGAAGAGCGAGAACGTCGCGTAGCCGATCTTGCGCACCTCGCAGACGGGCAGCGAGTCCATGATGATCTCCGCCGCCTCCAGCGTCGGGATGTTGGACTCCAGGAAGCGGATCGCCATCGCCGTCGTCATTGTCGCGAGGACGTTCGCCTTCACGCCGCTGCCGAGGCCGTCCGAGAGCGCGCAGAGGTGGCGGTTCTCCTTCTCGACCGTCAGGAAGCGCACGTCGTCGCCGCAGGCGGCCTGGCCCGTCTTCGTGTACTGCGCGGCCTCCATCTCGATGAAGAGGTCCCTATCCATTCAGGTAGTCCCCGCTGTCGGATTCCCGCAGGCGCCGGCCCTTCGTGTGGGACTCGTAGGCGCCGGCGATCTCGTTGAGCATGATCTCGGTCTCGGCGATGTGCTCGCCGAAGAGCCGCGCGACCTGCTGCACCGTGTAGACGTTCTTCGCGATGACCTCGCGCGCCTTCGCGGCGATCTCCTCGCGGCGGCCCTCGTTCTGCGTGACGTCCTGCACGACCGCGCCGGCGAACTCGCCCTTCGCGATCGGGAAGACGCTCACGGTCACGACCCGGTCCTTCCACGGCTGGCGGTACTTGACGATCTCGCTGCCGTGCTCCAGCGCGCCCGCGAAGAGGTCGGCGAACGGCTCCATCAGCGTGGCGCACGCGACGCCCTCCAGGTTGCCGAGCGTCTCGAACAGCTCCGTCTCGCCGCACATCTCGGCGAAGACGCGGTTGCACTCGACGACCAGCCCCCGGCCGTCCACGATGACGACGCCGGCCGGGATGTACCGGATGAGCGCGTTCGACGTCCGCTGGAAGTTCTTCTTGAGGAAGGTGTGGCACTGCGCCTCCTCCGCCTTGCCGGCGAGGAGAGCGCGCGCGAACGCGCGGCACGTCTCGTACCCGCACGAGCCGCAGTTGAGCTCGTCGGCCTTCGTGTACTTGCCGACGCGCGCAAGGGCCTGCGCCATCGCCGTCTCGTCCGGCTCGTCCTCGCGGATCGCCTCCGCCGGATACGCGGCGACGCCGCAGTGCGTGAAGCAGCGCCCGGCGCTCGTCTGGAGCGGCGACGCCGCGTCCGTCGCGAAGAGCGTCGCGAGCGACCCGCCGTCCTTCGGCATGACGGGGCCGTTCACGCACCCGCCGGGACAGGCGAGGACTTCGAGGAAGATCTTGCGCCCGCCCGGCTTCGCCGCGCCCGTCCGCAGCTCGCCCGGCAATTCGCCGAGGACGCGCCGCAGGTTCTCAAGCCCCGAGACCGAGAGGTAGCGCACGTCCGCCTTCCCGTCACGGAGCGTGTCGTTCATGCCGCCCTCGACGGAATAGAAGCGCCCCTCCTCGGCCGGACCGAGCGCGAGGTCGGCCTCCTCGTCCGCGATCGAGATCCCCTTCTCCTTCAGGATCTGCTCCAGCGCCGGGAAGACGCAGGCGAGCGCAAGGCGGTCCGGGTGCGCGTCGGCCTCGTTCTTCTTCGCCGCGCACGGCCCGAAGAAGACGACCTTCGCGTCCGCCCCGTACGCCTCCTTCAGGAGCCCCGCGTGCGCCCGCACGGGCGACGGCAGCGGCGAGATGAACTTCGCGTAGCCCGGCAGGTACTTGCGGATCATGTCGACGGCGGCCGGGCACGCGCTGGAGATGACGAGCGGCGAGCCGGTCTGGGCAAGGAGCCGCGAGACGTGCGCGCTCACGGACTCCGCGCCGTGCGCCGTCTCGCTCACGCCCGCGAAGCCGAGCTTCCGGATCGCGGCGGCGAGCCGGCCGACCGTCACGCCCCTGAAGTAGCCCGCGAAGCTCGGCGCGACCGAGGCGTAGAGCTTCGCGCCGGACGCGAGCAGCTCCTTCAGGCGCGCAAGGTCGCTGCGGATCTTCTTCGCGTGCGCCGGGCAGACCTTCACGCACGCGCCGCACGCGACGCAGGCCTCCGGGATGACGGACGCCTTGCCGTTGACGATGCGGATCGCCTTGACGGGGCAGTGCCGGACGCACTTGTAGCAGTCCTGGCACTCGTTCTCAATGGTGTAGACGGGCGCGTTCATGGGAATGTCCGCTCCAAGACGTCCTTCATCACGCCCCGGTCGACGTTCGTGTAGGTCTTGCCGTCCACGATGACGACGGGGCCCTGCGCGCAGTTGCCCGTGCAGAGCGACGCGCCGAGCTCGACGTCGACGTCGTCCCGCAGGCCGCGCGCGGCCAGGAACTCCTCGCAGAGCGCGACGTTCTTCTCGTTTCCGCGCGCGAAGCAGCTGCTTCCCATGCAGATGGTGATCTTCGGTCTGGACATGACTCTCTCCTGCTGTCGCCAACGGGGTCAGACCCCATTGACAGTGGTGGTTGACGGAAAGTATAGCAAACCCGCGCACCCCGTTCAAGGCGGGCCTCAGCCGCTTTGCCGAAGCGCATTCGCGCCGCCCCCACACGCAACGCCCGTCAGCCGCTGACAGAGCGGATATGAGCCCCAGGTTCCTGGGAAGTTCCTGGGGACAGACCCCGGCGAAAGCGCCTCACAAGTTCCTGGGGACAGGCCCCGGCAAAAGCACCTCACAGCCAGGCCCATCTCCAGTCGGAGCCCCTGGGGACAGGCCCCAACGCTTCTGGGGACAGGCCCCAACGCGATTCCGCCTTCCTCCCATTTCGCGCCCCTTCCCGCCAGATGGCGTCACGCCACCGCCTCCAGCCCCCTCGCCTCCGCCGCCCTCGCCAGCCGCCAGCCGTGCGTCGTGTAGCCGATCCCGCCGGCCGGGTGCGCCCCCAC
>CAKUGW010000148.1 GCA_934654805.1 uncultured Kiritimatiellota bacterium | reverse complement strand
ACGACCGCGTAATAGCCCGGCTCCGCCCGCTCGGTCGCCTTGTCGATCGCGCGCCGCGCCGGGAGTTCGCCAAGCTCGCCCGCGAACGGCAGGAGCTGGACGTCGTTGTAGTCGGGGCAGCCCGTCCCCGAGAGGTGCGTCTGCGAGTAGCCGAGGACGGACGTGTCGCGGTACTGGTAGCCGGAGCAGTACGCCCAGTCGGCGTTCCTGCCGCCGCCCGTGTCGGGCCCGGCCTGCACCATGCCGAACGGCACGCAGGCCGACGGGTGCGTGTGCCCCGTCCCCGCCGTGCCCGTGAACGGATCGACGTAGGACGCGAGGTCCTCCGCCGCCCGCGCCGCAAGGGCCACGCACGCGGCGGTGACGCACAATGCCCTGAACTCAGATTTCATCTTCATCTTTCTTTCCTTTCTGTTTTCCTGTTTCACCAATGGCCAGCAAAAGACCCTTCTTGCCCCTGCCTTACCTGAAGAACTCCGCCGTCACGGCGCGCTCGCGCTTCACCTCTTCAAGGAACGCGCGGAACGCGGGCGTGTCCTTTCCATAGTAGAACACGTCCGCAAAGTCTTCTCCCAGAGCCAACGTCAGACCGCCCTCGCGCGCGGCCGCCGTCGTCTCGCTGTCGGCGACAAAGCGGTAGATCCTATACACGCCCGGTTCCCGGACGAAGACCTCCGTCGCGACATCCGCCCCCGGATATGCGTCCCGATAGAGCAGCCCGTCGGGCGACCACGTTTCCTTTTGGTAGACCGCCTGCGTCTTCCTCTCCCAGTCGCCGATCTTCGCCGTCTCGGCCGCCGCCCGGTTGACGAGCAGGGCGACCTCCCCCTCCCGCGCGACGAATGTCGCCACCGTGGCGGCATCCCGCCCCGCGACGGGACGCTGAACACGCGGCAGGGACAGGCGCGCCGCGACCGCCGCGACCGTGCCGCGCGCGGTGACGAGCGCACGGGATGGGTCCGCCTGCGCCCAGGCCTTCAGGAGGTCCCGCGTGTCGCGCCGCGTCACGCACGGCGCGACGAAGATGACCTTGGCCTGCGGCAGGATGTCCGGCAGCTCCTGCGGGTCGGTCATCTCGTAGTCGATTCCGTTCGCGCACAGCTCCATGCGGAAATCCTCCACGATTCCGTTCGGATCCGTGCCGTACGCGAAGCTTGGCCGCCCATAGCGCCCGACGCTCCGCTCCGTCAGGTGCCAGACGCCCGACGGCTTTCGTCGCTCGGCGCCATCGCGCTTGGCCTGGCGGTAGCCGCGCGCATCCGCAAGTCCCAGCGCCCAGACCTTCCAGGGCCCGGGATGCTTCCCGTCAACGTAGGTCGCAAAGGGGCGCTCGAAGCTCGTCAGGTGGTCATACTCGAATCCGTCATGTCCCAGCGCCGACAGGAAATAGGAGATCGCATAGCCGACCTTGGGAGACCAGTAGGCCTGCGTGCCGCCGCCGCCCGACGACGTCTCGACCGTGATTCCAAACGGCTTGCCGTAGCGCTTCGCCTCGCGGAGATAGCGCCCAACGCCACGCACCATCAGGTCGATCCGCTTGGGCGTCGAGGTGAAGTACTCGGGCGAGATCATGGCGACATCCGCCAGGCGCTGCACATAGACATGGTCGTTTCCCGTCTCGGGTCCCTCCGGGTTCAGCAGGAACTCGTACCCCGTGCCGTAGCAGTGCTTCCGCGTCCAGGCGCCGAAATTCTGCGCGAGCTTCAGCCATTCGTAGGAGACGAGCGTGTAGTACAGCCATTTCTCCTCCCTTGTCCCGTACTTCGGGACGAAGTCGCGCCAGTCCGAAAGCCCGCAGTCCGACGGCGAAAGGCGATGCCCGTTGTAGTCTGCGAAATAGTCCCAGAATCGGACGGTCTTCGCGGCTTCCGTGCGGCTCGGGCCCAGGCGCAGCCCCTCGTCCGTCTCCGCGAGATCCTCGCGGAAGCGGGCGGTCGTCGCCTCGTCGAACCCCCAGGGCCCGTTCGGGTAGAACCAGACGTAGTCGAACTGCTGGACGCTGTTGATCCCGAGCGAGCCCGCATAGGCGACCTGGTCCTCGTAGGCGTCCCGGAGGAGCGGATGCGTCGCGTTGCAGGAGTTCAGCCTGAACGGCTGCATCTCGCCTTTCCGGTTCTTGACGAGCGCGTCCGCGAGCCGCGCGTACCGCAGGTCGTGCTGCCCCTTCTGGAACTGGAAGAAGATGTTCTTGGGCGCGTTCGCCATCAGGAAGGCGAACGACGGCTCCGGCGTACCGTCGAGCGAGAAGACGATGTCGTATTCGGGAAGGTAGCGCGCCATGTAGGCACCGATCGCCGACATGTCATCCCGGCGGGCGGCATACCAGGCCGTCCCCACCCCGAACTGGATCTTGGGGCGTGTCGGCAGCCGACGGAGCGCCGCGTTCCGCAGAGGCTTCTTCAGGCCCGTCCGGTAGCTGGGCGCCTCCGGATTGAGGACCTCATAGACGTCGCCGCCGTCCATCTCGACGCGCACGTCCGCGAACAGGAACTCGCAGGCCGCACCCTTTCCGCCCGGAAGGACAAACGCGAGCTCGTCCAGCCGCTGGCCCTGCCCAAGCGTGACGTCGTAGACGAAGTCCGTCCAGCGGCCTTCCGGCAGGGACGCCCACTGGGCGTCCTCTGCCTTCCAGTCGCGGCGCGAGAGCGGACTCGTCTGGTAGCGGAACTGCGGGACGCATCCCTTCCGCACGAGCGGGTAGACCGAGAAGGCGACGCGCTTCGCCCGGAGACCGACATACGGCGGAATCCACGATCCCAGCATGAGGCGCAGGGACTGCTCGGCCAGCACGACGCGCCCGCCCTGCGGGGCCTTTTCCGACCCGGCGAACGTGACGCGCCAAGTCCGCGCCCGGCCCGCGAACGCCCCCGCAAAGCGGACGTCCGCATTCTTCGCCTCGATCCGCCACGTGCGCCATTCGCCATCGGGCAGACCGGCTGGCCGCGCCACGGACGGGTCGCGCGCGGCGGAACCCATCGGTGTGCAGGCGGCACACAGCAGCGAAAGGAGAATCCAGCGGCGAAACATTCTCTTTCCTCCTTTGGCCTATCGGATGATGACGGAGATGCCGCGCGCGAAGCCGAACCGGCAGCGCCCGCCGGATTGCGTCAGCGAGAACTTCCCGTAGTCCGCCGCAAGCGACAGCTTTCCGACAAGCTTCGCGGCGGACAGGAAGAGCCCCCGGCGGCGGTCGGCGTAGTTCGGCAGGTTCTCGGGATCGACGATCTCCAGCAAGGCGTCCGTGACGTCCAGCGTCCCGGCGCACGCCAGCACGCCGCCGCCGAAGAGCGCCGCGCACGTGAGGCGGATCTTCCGCCCGACGAGCGAGGCGTCGCCCGGAAGCGCCAGTTCGCCGCCCTCGACCGTCACGTCGCCGCCGAAGTCGTCCGCCGCGTCCAGAGTCCAGCGGCCTGCGCCGCGCTTCGTGACGCCGCCTGTCCCGGCGTTGGCCGCCAGCGTGAACGCACAGGCGAAACGGACGTTGTTGTTCGTCGCCGACTCGATCTCGACCGTCGTCGTCGCCTCGTCATAGTCGCAGCCGGGCGAGGTGACGCGGACGCCCGTCAGCGCCATGGCATTGCCGTCGAACACGGCAAGCGCCGTCGCGTACCGTCCGCTGCCGGATGATGCGATATGGACGCGCGCCGGCGTCAGGTACTCCTCACGTGCGAACGCCTCGTCCGTCGGCAGGGAAATCGTGGCGAGGCCCTTGCCCGTCGCCTTCTTCAGGGCGACGCCGAGCGTGACGTCCACGGGCGCGCCGCCCGCGTCCAGGCGCTCGGCCGTGTCGAAGACGACGCCCCCGTCGTAGAGCGTGACGGCATCCGGCTTGCGCGAGCCGATGAAGAACGCCGCATCCAGGCTGGCGCCGCCCGCCGGACGGATCACGCCGCCGTCAAGGTTCACGAACACCTTCGCCGCCGGATAGGCGTCCGCCGCCGCGCCTTCCGCCGTGCGGCACTTCAGGGCCTGCGCGGACAGCGTCGCGCCCTCGCGCACGTTGAAGACCATCTCGGACGCATTCGTCGAGAGCGTGGCCAGCCAGCCTTTCGTGCGGAAGGACGTCTCCGCCCCGGCCAGCGTCAGGACGCCGACGGAAGTCCCGTCAAGGATGTCCGCCTCGTTGCCGAGTTCCGACAGGGCCAGCTCGCCGTCCTCCCTCTCGCAGACGAACGCGCCGCCCAGGAGCGCGTACTCGCCGTAGCCGACCTTCCGAAGGCTGAGCCACGGCCGGCTGTCCGGCCCGTAGACGAGACGCCCGCCCGTCTGGACGAGCCAACCGCGCCCGCCGCGAGACCCGCCGAGGGACAGGGATTCGCGCGCGAACGACCATTCGCCGCCGTTGAGGGCATAGAGGCCGCGCCCCTTGCAAGTCGTCGTGAGATCGGACAGGCGGCTGAAGCCGCCGATTTCCGCCCTGCAGCGGTTCGTGACCGCACCGCCGTTCTGGACGACCAGCCCGCGACCGCGGTTCGCGACGTTCCCGATGGAAAGGTCGAGCGACGCGCCCTCTTCGATCTTCACGAGGCCCCGTGTCTCGCTGCCGTCCACGGCCAGGCGGATCATCTTCGTCGTCGAGCCGCCCGCAGACACCGTGCTGTTCGAGAAGACCAGGGCGCCGAGCTGATTGACGGACTGCACGTTCCAATAATAGCCCCCCTCCGGGCGGACGTTCACCCGGACGCCGCCGCAGAAGACGTTCGTCGCGCCATTCTTGAAGGTTCCCTCCGTCCCGACCTGGAACTGTCCGACGTCAAGGCTGCCGCCGTCGAACGTCGCCCCCACGCCGCGACTGACCATCACGTCATTCGAGACCGTCGCCTCCCTGAATGTGACCATGCCCGCCCTCGGCTTGTCGGAGCCGTCTCCGAAAAGCGTCTTGCATCCGCCATACGTTCCGCCGAGGAAGGCCAGTTGCCCGCCGGCGGCGACGTCAAGCGTGCCTGCCGCCGCTCCCGCCAGCACGACGTCGCCCGCAAAGCCGTGCGTCGCGGCGTTGGCCGACAGCGTCGACGGCTGCTCGAAAACGATCTTCCAGTTTCGCCCCCAACCGTTCGCCGTCGGGACGCTGTTGAGGCCGAGCGTCCCGCCATTCAGCAGGATCTCGCCCGGCAGGTCCGGGTCCAGGACGTTTCCGCCCGCCTCCAGCTTCAGTTCCGCCCTGGCGTTGACGCGGACCTTCCCGTTCTGCAAGGTGATCTTGTGCAGGAAGACGGACTGTCCGGACAAGGTCAGCGTGTGCCCGCCCAGGTCAAACGGCGCCGTGCCGTTTGGCGCCGCCGCGTCATGGGAAGGGACAAACCCCATGCGCGCCGTGTTGGCGAGGGTCGTGTCGGACGTCAGCGTCAGGGGGCCGAGAAGCCCGTCGCAGACCTTGTCGGACGACGACGGCTCAAAGCGGATTGCGCCATTCCCGCCCACGCCCGCGCCCCCGACCGCAATCGGATGGTTCGCAAAGAGCGGATAGGTGTTCTCGCCGCTCGTGCGTGCCGGAAGGTTCAGGAAAAGCGTCGCCCCCTCCCTGACGGCAATCGGCGCGGCCAACGCCCCCGTCACGCCCAGCGACGGGCCGAGGGCATCGGCGTGCTGGATTTTCAACGTCCCCTTGCGGACCTCGACCGAACTCGTCGCCGGGAAGTCCGGCGACGCCACCGTCAACGTCAGCGTCCCGTCGCCGTCCTTGACGATCTTCTGAACATCGGCGCCGAACGGCTGCGAATGGGTGATGTCGCCCGTGGACGTGTCGAACGTCACCACGTCCTCGGGATCGGCCCGACCGACCGTCGTCCATCCGACCGCACACAGGACGAGCGCGATCAGCTGACCGCCGCGTCGCCAGCCGCGTCGAGACGTACGCCCTGACGCAGCCGCCGATGCGGCCTTCCCCTCGTCAAGCCGTGTGTGTGGAGTTCCCGCCTCCGGCTTTTCCTTTAGCATTGTCGTTTTGTAGAGTAGAGACCCACGCCTCGGCTTCGCCGATGCGACTTCCCCCTCATCAAACCGGACGTGCGGATTTCCC
>CAKUGW010000147.1 GCA_934654805.1 uncultured Kiritimatiellota bacterium | reverse complement strand
CCGCCGACCCGTCGCAGACGGCGGCCTGGCGCGTCGCGGACGCGCGGGACGGCGCGAAGGGGCGGCTCGCGCTGGTCGATCCGGCGGACAACGTCCACGGCTACATCGCCTTCCAGGCGGACGGCGACCGCGTCTCGCTGCTCGTCTACCACCGAACGGCGTTCGCCTACGACGGCGAACTGCGCTTCGAGGCCGACCTGGCCTTTCGCGGCGACGCGATCCCCTGCCGGCTCGCGCCCAAGGCGCACGACCGCGTCCTGTCGGTGAAGAGCGGCGCGGCGGTTTCGCGCGACGACGACGCGCTCTTCTCGCCGGCGGCGGACGAGGCGCTGACGTTCTCGTCCGGGCGGCTGTCGGCGGCGGCGGACGGCGCGTGGCGGCTCGCCGCGACGCTGTCGATCGCCGACCCGACGCGCAACGCGCTGTCGGTGGCCGTTGTCCGGAACTACTACCGTGACCGCTGGGTGCCGTACTACCGTCCGCTCGACCGCACGCGCGCGCCGCATGCGCCGACGGGGTGGCTGAGCTGGAACACCTACTTCGACCAGGCCGGCTCGAAGGAGAACCTTGACGAGGCGCGCTTCGCCGCGAAGTGGTTCAAGCCGTTCGGCATGGAGATCTGGAACATCGAGTCGTGGCAGGACAACTCGCCGCAGCTGCCGGTCTCCGACTTCCACAACATGAACCTCGAGACGTACAAGGTGCAGTTCCCCGAGGGGATGAAGTGGCTCGCGGACGAGATCCGCAAGCTCGGCTTCAAGCCGGGCCTCTGGATGGCGCCCTACGGTACGGGCAACGAGGCGTTCTACCGGGCGCACCGGGACTGGTTCCTGCATGGCGCGGACGGGAAGCCGATTCGCTCGTGGAACGGCAGGTTCACGCTCGACCCGACCGTGCCGGAGGCCCTGGACCACCTGACGCGGATCTTCGACACGGCGTCGCACGACTGGGGCTACGAGTTCTTCAAGATCGACGGCATGTCCGGTCGCGGACCGGGCTACTGCGCCCATCTCTACGAGCGCCCGGACGTGCGCGCGCGCTTCCGCGACCCGACGTGTCCGAATCCGTTCGAGCGGACGGTCGCGGCGTTCCGCAAGGGAATCGGCGACGACCGGCTCTTCCTCGCCTGCCAGGGCCACTTCACCGGAGCGGAGGCGGCCTACGCCGACGCGAGCCGCACGGGCGCGGACATCGTCCATCCGAACGAGCCCGTCAAGTGGGCGAACATCCTCCTGCAGGCCCGGTGCACGGTGAACCAGATCTTCGCGCATTCGGTCGTCTTCTGGAGCGACCCGGACTGCATGCTCGTGAGCCAGGACGCGCTGGCGCGCGAGCAGGCGCAGGTCGAGGCGACGGTCGTCGCCCTGCCGGGGCAGCAGACGTTCGCCGGCGACAAGCTGGCCGAGCTTGCGCCCGATCGCGTGCGGCTCATCCAGCAGGCGCTGCCGGTCTGCCCGACGCGCCCCGCGAAGCTCTATCCGCAGTTCGGGCATCTGCCCGTGTGGGATCTTCACGTCGCGCGTCCGTTCGGCGACTGGCACGTCGTCGCGCTCTTCAACTGGGGCGATGCCGAGGCGCGCGTGGGCGTGGACTGGCCTGAGCTGGGCGAACCGGCGGACCGGCGCTTCCTCGGCTGGGAGTTCTGGGGCGGCGCGTTCCTCGGCGCGCAGACGGGGCGGCTGGAGCTGTCCGTGCCCGCGCGCAGCGTGCGGCTCGTCTCGCTGCGTCCCGACCGGGGGCGGCCGCAGGTCCTCACGACCGATCGGCACCTCACGCAGGGCGGCGTCGAGCTGAAGGACGAGCGGTGGTCGGGCCGGACGCTGACGGCGACCGTCCGCACGGTCGGCGGCTTCCCGCTGACGTTGCGCGTCGCCGTGCCGGCGGGCTTCACCGTGCGCAAGGTCTCGGCGGACGGCGCGTCGGTCACGTCGGCCCTTGAGGCGGACGGACGCGTGCTCGCCGTCACGCTCGTCGGCGACGTCTCAGCGGACGTCCCGGTCACGGTCGAATTCTAAGCGGGAGGCAGGGGATCATGAACAGGTCGCTTTTCTACATTGTCGTCGTCGCCGCGCTTGGCGGCTTCCTCTTCGGTTTCGACTCCGGCGTCATCTCCGGCGCGGAGAAGGCGATTCAGGACGAGTTCGCGCTCACGCCGTTCTGGCACGGGCTCATCATTTCGGGTGCGCTGATCGGCACGGTCATCGGCGTCTTCACGGCGGGGCGTCCCTCCGACCGCTGGGGGCGCAAGCCAACGCTGTGGCTGATGGGGACGCTCTTCCTCATCTCGGCCGTCGGGTGCGCGTTCACGCCGTTCGACCGGACGTGGGGCCCGCATCTCCTCGGCTGGTTCCGCTTCATCGGCGGCCTCGCGATCGGCGGTGTCTCGGTCGTCGTGCCGCTCTACCTCGTCGAGGTCTCACCGGGGAAGTATCGCGGCCGGCTGGTGGCGATGAACCAGTTCAACATCGTCTTCGGCATCCTGATCTCGTACGTCTCGAACTATCTGATCGCGCGCTTTCTGCCGGATGTCGACCCGAAGATCGTCTGGCGCGTGATGCTCGGCGCCGAGTGTCTGCCGATCTTCCTGTTCATGGGGCTTCTGGGCACGATTCCCGAATCGCCGCGCTGGCTCGTGCGCGCGGGACAGGCCGAGGCGGCGCGTGGCGTGCTGGAGCGCATCGGCTACCCGGAGGTGACGCGGACGCTGGGCGAGATCCGGGCGTCGCTCGCGGCGGCGGTCGGCGGCGGCGACGTGCCGCTCTTCCAGCGGCGCTACTTCAAGCCGATCCTGCTCGCGTTCCTGATCGCGTTCTTCAACCAGGTGTCCGGCATCAACGCGATCAACTACTACGCGCCGCGCATCTTCCAGCTGATCTTCGGCGAGGGGTCGGCGAACGCCGCGCTCGTCGGGACGATCGGCGTCGGCTGCGTGAACCTGACGTTCACGATGCTGGCGTTCCTCGTAATTGACCGTTTTGGACGGCGCGCGATGATTATCGGCGGCTCGGCGCTCATGATCCAGATGCACGCGCTCGTCGCGTGGCAGCTCGCCCGGCCGCAGCCGAACGCGGCGATTGCCGTCGCGGGCATCCTCGGCTTCATCGCGTTCTTCGCGGTGTCGTCCGGCGCGGTCATCTGGGTCTACATTTCGGAAGTCTTTCCGAACGTCGTCCGCGCGAAGGGACAGGCCCTCGGCTGCTTCACCCACTGGTTCATGTGTACCGTCATTTCCTGGGCGTTCCCCGTCGTGGCGGAGCGCGCGGGGACGTGGGCGTTCGCGTTCTTCGCCTTCATGATGGCGCTCCAGCTCATTTGGGCGCTCTTCTTCATGCCCGAGACGAAGGGCGGCTCGATCGAGGACATCGAGCGGCGGCTGGGAATCGGGAAATAATCGAATCGTCGAATAATCGAATTGCACTATGACAGACAGAATCAAATCACTGCTGGATCGTACCTTTGACAAGGAGCAGGCGAAGTTCCGCCGCGACGTCGACTGGAAGCCGCTGCTCGACCGGTTTATTGCCGAGAAGGTCGACGACGAGACGCGCGCGCGGATGGGGCTGGAGGCGATGCTCGCCGCCGAGCGTCCCGCGTTCATGGACGGCGAGCGGCTGCACTTCCTGCGGACGGTTCGGCAGATTCCCGACCTCCATTCGGACGCCGAAATGGACGCGCGTCGCGCGGCGGGCACGGCCTTCGGCGAGAAGGGCGTCGTCTTTAACCTGACGGCCGACTTCGCGCCGACGATTCGCGACGGCCTCGACGCGCGTCTCGCCGAGCTGGCGGCGCGCCTGTCGCGTGCCCGCGCCGAGAAGGATGACGACGGCATCAGCTTCCTCGAAAACGCGATCCGCTCCGTCCAGGCGGTTCTCGGTCTCGTCGACCGCTACATTCAGGCCCTCAGCGCGCAACCCTCGACTGCCAACGACCAACTTCTCTCCGCCGTTCACACGGGCGCGAAGACGTTCTCGGAGGCGCTGCAGGTGCTGCGCGTCCTTCACTACGCGCTCTGGTGCGAGGGCGAGTATCACTGCGGGCTCGGACGCATCGACCAGTATCTCTTCCCCTACTACGACGCCGACATCCGCGCGGGACGGCTCACCGACGACGAGGCGCTCGACTGGCTGGAGGAGTTCTTCATCGCCTGCAACCGCGACAGCGACCTCTACATCGGCGTCCAGCAGGGCGACAACGGGCAGTCCGTCATGCTCGGCGGCGTGACGCGCGACGGGAAGCCCGCGTTCAACGCGCTCTCGCGCCTCTGCCTGAAGGCGTGCGGCGAACTGAAGCTCGTCGACCCGAAGATCAACCTGCGCGTCGACCGGACGACGCCGCTCGACGTCTACGAGGCCGGCACGGAGCTGACGGCGAAGGGGCTGGGCTTCCCGCAGTACGCGAACGACGACGTCGTCATTCCCGCGCTCGTGCGGTGGGGCTACGACCTCGAAGACGCGCGCGACTATTCCGTCGCCGCCTGCTGGGAGTTCCTGATTCCCGGCTGCGGCATGGACATCAACAACATCGACGCCGTCTCGTTCGTCGGGTGCCTGGACGCGGCGCTGCGGACGGCTTCGGACGCGGCGACCTACGCGGCCGTCGAACGGGCGTTCTTCGACGAGATCCAGCGTCGGGCGGATGCGCTCGTCGTGAAGTACCGTCACGTCGAGATCTTGCCGGGGCCGTTCGTCTCCGTCCTCTCCACGGGCTGCATCGACCGGGCGCGCGACATCTGCCGGGGCGCGAAGTACAACAACTTCGGCATCCACGGCACGGGCGTCGCCGTCGCCGTCGATTCGCTCGCGTCCGTGCGGGCGCTCGTCTTCGAGCAGAGGCTCGTGACGCTGCCCGAGCTCGTGACGCTGCTCGACACCGACTTCGCCGGACGCCCCGACGTCCGCGCGGCGGCGCAGGCCGCGCCGAAGATGGGGAACGCCGATCCGCGCGTCGACGAGATCGCGAAGCGGCTTCTCGCCTTCTGGGGGCATGCCTTCGACGGCAAAAGGAACGACCGGGGCGGCATCTTCCGTCCGGGCACGGGCTCGGCCATGTACTACATCTGGCATGCGCGCGAAGTCCCCGCGAGCGCCGACGGACGCCTGAAGGGGCAGCCGCTCTCGGCCAACTACGCGCCGTCGCTCGATGCGCCCGTGAAGGGGCCTGTCTCGGTCATCCGCTCGTTCACGGAGCCGGATCTCGTGCCGGTCTGCAACGGCGGGCCGCTCACGCTGGAGATCCACGACTCGGCCTTTGCGCAGGCGGACGGCGTGGAGAAGGTCGCGCAGCTCGTGAAGTTCTTCGTCGCGCGCGGCGGCCACCAGATGCAGATCAACACGATCAACCGCGAAACGCTGCTGGACGCGCAGGCGCATCCCGAGCGGCACCGCCACCTGATCGTGCGCGTGTGGGGCTGGTCGGGCTACTTCGTCGAGCTCGACCGCGAATACCAGGACCAGATCATCCGCCGCGTCGAGCTGGCCGCCTCATGACCGGGCGCGTCTTCGAGATCCGCGAATTCACCTTGCAGGACGGGCCGGGCGTCCGCACGACCGTCTTCTTCAAGGGCTGTCCCCTGCGGTGCGCGTGGTGCCACAACCCGGAAGGACAGTCTTTCGCGCAGGAGACGCTGACGCGCCGGGACGGCACGGCGGTCGCCTGCGGCGAGGACTGGACGCCCGGTGCGCTCGCGGCGGAACTGCTGAAGAACGCCGACATCATGGCGCAGTCCGGCGGCGGCGTCACCTTTTCCGGCGGCGAGCCGCTGGCGCAGGCGGATTTCCTGCTCGCGCTGGTCGACGCGCTGCGGGCGCGGCCGGAGGCGGCGGGCGTGGGACTGGCGCTGGAGACGAGCGGGCACTGTCCGCCCGCGACTTATCGCCGCGTCGTCGCGCGGCTCGACTTCGTCTATCAGGATCTGAAGCTGCACGAGGCGGCGGCTTTCGCGAAATGGTGCGGCGGCGATCTTGCCGTCGTGCGGGAGAATGTCGCGTGGCTCAAGACGGCGGGCGTGCGGCACGTCTTCAGGGTGCCGTGCATTCCGGGCGTGAACGACACGGCGACCGACCGCGCGGCGTTCCGCGTGTGGGCGGGCGACTCGCCGATCGAGTTCCTGCCCTACAACCCGGCCGCCGCCGCAAAGTATCCGCTGCTCGGCCGCC
>CAKUGW010000146.1 GCA_934654805.1 uncultured Kiritimatiellota bacterium | reverse complement strand
CTTCTTGCGGACGGCGAGGAGGGCGGCCTCGTTCAGGAGGTTCGCGAGGTCCGCGCCGGAGAAGCCGGGCGTGCCGCGCGCGACGCGGTCGAGGTCGGCGTCGGGCGCGAACTTGATCCTCTTGCCGTGGAGCGCCAGGATCTCCCGGCGGCCCTTGAGCGTCGGCAGCTCCACGACGACCTGGCGGTCGAAGCGGCCGGGGCGCAGGAGCGCCGAGTCGAGCGTGTCGGGGCGGTTCGTCGCGGCGATGACGATCACGCCCTCGTTCGCGTCGAAGCCGTCCATCTCGACGAGCATCGTGTTCAGGGTCTGCTCGTAGGCGTGGTTGCCGCCGAGCGCGCCCGCGCCCGTGCGCTTCTGGCCGATGGAGTCGATCTCGTCGATGAAGACGATGCAGGGCGCGCGCTTCTTCGCCTCGGTGAAGACGTCGCGCATGCGGCTGGCGCCGACGCCGACGAACATCTCCTCGAAGTCGCTGCCGCTCATCGCGAAGAAGGGCACCTTCGCCTCGCCGGCGATCGCCTTGGCGAGGAGCGTCTTGCCCGTCCCCGGCGGCCCGACGAGAAGGACGCCCTTCGGGATGCGCCCGCCGAGCTTCTGGAACGCGCTCGGGTCCTTCAGGAACGCGACGATCTCCTCGACCTCCTCCTTCGCCTCGTCGATGCCCGCGACGTCCGCGAACGTGACCTTGTTCGCCTTGTCCTCCTTGCCGGTCAGGACCTTCGCCTTCGACTTGCCGAAGCCGAACATGCCGCCGCCCCCGCCGAGGCGGCGGTAGAAGAGCCAGTAGAAGAGGAACATGAAGCCGAAGAAGAACAGGAGCTGCGTCACGAACGGCGAGAGGGGGCTCTTGCGCTCCTTCACGACGACCTTGACGCTCTTCTCCAGGAGGTCGCCCATCGTCGCCTCGTTCTCGCCGGGGACGAGCGGCACGCGGTAGCGGTACCTCTTCGGCGCGCCCGCGTCGTCGAGCTCGTCCGTCTCGGCCTCGCCCGTGAGGAAGGTCTCGCCCTCGTCGCGGTCGACGACGCGCGTGACGGGCTCGACGAGCTTGCCCTGCTCCATCGCCTGGTAGAATTCGAGAAGCGACAGCGAGCGGGTCGCCTCGGGGTTCGGGTTCGCCCGGTACATCGCGAAGAACGCGAGCGCGACGAGCGCGATCACGAGCCACGAGCGCCAGGCCTGATTCGTCTGATTTGCCATAGGCGGAGATTATACCAAAAACGCGCCCCCATTTGCGCCTAGAACGCGAGCTTCACGCCGCAGGTGAAGACGACGTAGAGGTGCCGCGCCTCGTCGGACGGGTTGTCCTTCAGCTCCGCGCGCACGTCGGGGTCGGTGACGCAGTAGCCCGTCGCGCCGCCGTAGAGCTCGGCGTGCGCGTGGAGCCGGTAGACGGCGAAGAGCCGCGCCGAAAGGGAGTTGACGCCCCGCCCGATCCGCTCCGGGCGGCGGTAGCCGAAGCGTTGACGGTTCCAGCGTTCGCTGCCGCCGTCAAGCCAGACGTTGGGGGCGAGCGACAGGTTCTCGGTCAGGCGGAAGCCCCGCGTCACGCCGACGCGGAAGGACGCCTTGGCGACGGGCCAGTAGAAGTTCCGCATCGAGAACCAGGGCGTCGCCAGCGGCGTCGACAGCGCGGCCGCCACCTGCCACTCGTCGTAGGAGCGCCGCGCGTCGCCGCGGTAGCCGACCATCTCGTTCCACTGCGCGCCGACGCTCGCGTCGAGCGCATAGCCCTCGGCGAGCGCCTGGCGGCGGCCGGCCGTGACGACCGGGTCGACCTCGTTCCAGAACGCGCCGCGGCTGTCGCGGTAGGCGCGCGAGAGGTCGGTGAGGCTCCAGACGCCGGCCGTCGCGTACCCGAGCGGCGCGTATTCGGCGCCGAGCTTGGCCTCGAAGTTCTGGACGGGATGCGTCGCCTTGACGCGGCCGATGCTGATGTGGCCGGAGGCGGCCTCGGCCGCGCACCAGGCGATGGGCCGCAGCCCGGAGGCGGTCTCCGCCGGGGCTTCGGCGCGGACGGCGGACGCAAGCCCGCACGCGGCGAAGGCGGCGAGGAGGGCGCCGGCGCGGCGGGCCGTCGGCGAAGCGGGACTGACGTGGATGCAGAAGGTCTTCATGCCCGAGATTATACCAAATCCCGTCCGCCAAAGGCTTCCTCGTCCGCCCGCGGCGGACTGGAAAGCCGCGTGACGTCTTCGCCGAGTTTGGGGGTTCGCGGCGGCTGGCGCTCCTTCGCGGGCCACTTGCATTTCGGACAGGGAATGTAGTATAATCACCGCACCATGACATCCAAGGTTTCCACAATCATCGCATTGGCGGCGCTGGCGGCGTCGCCGCTCCTCGCCGGGGAACAGGCCGCAAATGCGGGCGAAGCCCCGAAGGAGAACCCCGAACTTGAGGCCGAGATGAGCTATGTCGAGGCCCTCGTGAACTACGGGTATCCCGACCTCGCGGGGCCTCTGATCGAGGCGACGAAGAAGAAGTGGCCCGAGTCCGAGGCGCGCTTCTTCGCGATCGAGATCCGCGGCATGCTCGCGCTCGGCCAGTTCGACGCGGCCGAGAAGAAGATCGCGTCGCTGCCCGACCGCAAGTCGACGAAGTACTGGGCGGCGCGCCTCGAGATGGCGAACAACTACTTCGGGCGCGGCCAGAAGCCGGAGTGCATGAAGATCTACGACGAGTTCTTCAAGGTCTTCGCGAAGCCGCCGGCCGAGATCCGCAAGTTCTACCTTGAGGCGTGCTACGCCTACGGCCAGCTCCTCGCGGGCGACAAGCAGTACGCGAAGGCGGCCCAGCGCTACGAGGCGCTGCTCTCCCAGCTGGAGCAGGGCAGCGACGCCTGGTGCAACCTCGGCTGCGAGACGGTCGACCTCTACCTGCGGCTCGCCGACCAGCAGACCGACCCGAAGCAGAAGAAGGCGCGCGACGCGAGCCTGAAGGCAGCCGAGAAGATCGTCGACAAGCTCCTCTGGCAGCTGGAGAAGCCGGTCTACTTCGGGCGCGCGGTGTCGATGAAGGCCCACATCGAGCAGATGAAGGGCGACCTCGACAAGGCCTCGGCGATCATCGAGGAGTACAAGCCCCAGCTGCAGGAGATCCACGAGCAGATCGTCCAGTTCGACCCCGACGGCAAGATGGGGCTCCTGAAGCAGTCGCCGCTGCCGGAGTGCCTGTTCCTGCAGGCGAAGATGCTGTGGGGCGAGGCGCAGGCCGAGTACAGGAAGCCGAAGCGCGACGACGAGAAGGTGAAGACGCTCATGTTCGGCCCGCGCGGCAAGAACGGCAAGCGGCAGGTCGCGAAGGGCGCGTTCGCGATGGCGCAGACGGTCTTCCTCGAGTACGAGGCCTCCTCGTGGGCGCCGCAGGCGGGCGACCTCGCCCAGGCCGTGAGCGACTTCGCGAAGGCGAAGTACAACGCGAAGGTGCGGTGCACGATCACGCCGGAGCAGATCGCGAAGGCGCGCGCGCGGCAGTTTGCGGACGCGAACGAGAAGTTCCTCGCGCAGGACTACGAGGCGGCGGTCGAGGGCTATCTCCAGGCGCTTGCGAAATACCCGGAGATCAGGGAGTCCGTGATGGCCGTCGAGAACGTCGCGTCGAGCTATCTTGACCTCATCCTCCAGACGAAGGACCAGAAGAAGAAAGACGAGTACCGCCTGAACGCGGACGCGGTGGAGGGCTACCTCGCCGAGCGCTTCGCGGGGTCGAAGGACCGGCTCCTCATGATGGCCGCCGGCGACGCGACGATCCGCCTTGCGGCGAAGGAGACGCAGTACCGGAACCCGGCGCGCGCCGACCGCCTCTACACGGCGTTCTTCACGAACTACCGCCGCCACACGAACGCGGGCACGATGGCCGCGGCGAAGGCGAGCGAGTGCCAGAAGGCCGGGCGCTACGACGACGCGATCAAGTACTGGAAGCTGATCGGCGAGTACTACACGAACTCGGCGCACTACGCGACGTCGCTCTCCCAGCTCTCGGCGTGCTACGGCAAGGTCGGCGACAAGAAGGCCGAGATCGAGAGCCTGACGAAGTACCTCGCGGTCGAGACGGTGAAGCTCCGCCGGCTGCAGGCCCAGTTCAAGCTTGCGCAGATGTACCAGAAGGACGGGCTCGCGATCCTCGCGGCGGCGGCCGAGAAGACAGACCCCGCCGAGGTCGAGGCGGCCGAGCGCGAGGGCACGGCGCAGATCGTCCGCGCGGTCAAGAACTTCGCGGGCTTCGCGAAGGAGGCCGACGCCGCGCTCGCCGACCCGGCGACGACGCAGGAGGACGCGGCGAGCTACCGCCAGCTGCGCGAGGCGGCGATGTTCATGGTCGGCGTCTGCTGGGCGCGCATGAACCGTCCCGAGAAGAACCTGGAGGCCTACCGCAAGCGCGCGGCCGCCGGCTACGAGGCCTACGTGAAGGCGTACCCGGAGGGCAAGTACGCGAAGGGCTGCTACGTGAACCTCGGCACGATCTACACGGCGCTCGGCGACATGGAGAAGTCGAAGGACGCGCTGGACCGCCTCTCGCAGAAGTACCCCGACTCCGACGAGGCGAAGAACGCGAAGCCGCGCCTCGCGAAGAACCTCATCGAGATGGGCATGAAGCGCGAGGGCGCCGAGATCTACGCCGAGATGCTGCGGACGGACGGCGCGTACACGGCGAACCAGTTCGTGAACGCGGGCGAGGCGCTGATCGACGCGAAGAGCTGGGACCTCGCGGGGCAGGCGTTCGAGAAGGCGGTCCGCCTGGCGGGGACGAACGCGGCGACGACCGTCGCGAAGGCGCGGCTCGGCCTCGCGAAGAGCGCGTGGAAGCAGGGCTCGCTCGCCGAGGCGCGCGAACAGCTCGACCGCTTCCTCGCCGACCCGAAGATGGCGCGCATGGCGATCGCGGCCGACGCGAACTTCATGCTCGTCGAGGTCGCGTCCGACCAGGGCCGCACGGAGAAGGACGCCGTCATGCGCGGCAAGTGCTTCGGCGCGGCGATCGGCGCGCTCAAGAAGGTTCGCCAGTACTGGGCGCGGAAGCCGCAGTGGGAGCAGGACCAGCTCGACCTCCTCTCCGGCGACGTGCTCGTCGACCGCATGAAGGCCGAGGAGGCGATGGGGCTGAAGGACGAGGCGAAGGAGACGTGCGGGCGCGCGGCGTCGACGTTCCAGGCGTTCATCCAGTCGCACGGCGCGACGGAATCGCATCCGTTCGACAAGATGGAGGCGGGCGAGGTCGCGAACCTCGAGCGCGCGTACGCGACGCTCGTGCCGCTGTTCTCGAAGATGGGGGCGGCGCAGGCCGACCTCGTCATGCGCTACGGCGAGCAGTACCTCGACCTCTTCCCGAACGGGAAGGCGCGCACGGCGATACAGAACTGCATGAACCAGGCCAAGGCGGACCTGCCGGCCAAGAAATGACAATCTGAGAAAGGCAACAAAATGAACAAACTGACGATCATGAGTCTGGCGGCCCTCGCAGCGGCGGAGGCCCTCGCCGTCCAGGGCACGCTCAACACCGAAACCGAGTCCCTGACGGGCGACATCAAGTGGCGCGCGCGCGACAAGCAGTACGTCGTCTCCGTGAAGAAGGGGC
Organism: uncultured Kiritimatiellota bacterium; assembly: GCA_934654805.1. Lineage (GTDB taxonomy): Bacteria > Verrucomicrobiota > Kiritimatiellia > RFP12 > UBA1067 > UBA1067. Next base: position 863 of record CAKUGW010000146.1, on the reverse strand, counting down.
CGACGCTGGTGGACATGGAGCGCAAGAAAGACGACGTCATCTCGCTCGACATCCCGAAGCCGCAGGGCTACGACAAGGCCGTGCAGATGGTGGAGAGCGGCTCGGGCGCGGCGGCGATCGCGATCCTGCAGAAGATTGTCGACGACTACGTCATGCTCCAGTGGGACAAGCCGGCCGGCCGCTACCTCGCGCTGGCGCACCTCGCGGCGGGCCACGCCCAGAAGGCGTACGACATCTGCTCGAAGATCGTCGCGGCGGACAAGGAGGCGGCCTATTCGGGCGACCTCGCGGCGGCCTACTGGCAGACGCTGCTGAAGCTCGGCAAGAACGACCAGCTGGAGGGCCTCCTCAAGAAGGCCGCGATGTCCGGCGACCGCACGGCGTCCGCCGCCGCGCTCGTCATGCGCGGCGACATCATCGTCGCGAAGTCGAACGACGCGCCGGAGGCGCTGAAGGACGCCCTGCGCGACGGCTACCTGCGCGTCGTCCTCATGTACCAGGACGCCGCCTGCGCCCGCGAGCGCGGCGAGGCGATGGCCAAGGCCGCGCAGTGCTTCGACAAGCTCGGCCAGTCCGCGCGCGCCGAGGCCCTCCGCGCCCAGGCGAAGGCGCTGTGAGAAATGGTCGAATGGTCGAATGATCGAATAATCGAATGATCGAATGATCGAATGATCGAATAGGCGAATTTCGGACTAAGGACAGAAGACAGAAGACGGTTTTCGGACAAAGGACAGAAGACGAAAGACAACGGCTCTTAACATTTCAACTCTCAACCCAAAAGGAAAAAACATGGTGCGCCAAGCAAGCTTGGCTGAACTTGTAGAATGAAAGGAATCTACTCAGTAAGGATAATGGCATACTGA
>CAKUGW010000145.1 GCA_934654805.1 uncultured Kiritimatiellota bacterium | reverse complement strand
GCGGCGTCGCGGTGATCCCGACGGATACCGTCTACGGGCTCGCCGCGCATCCGGGCTTCCCCGAAGCCGTCGAGCGCCTCTACGCGATCAAGGCGCGTGACGCGCGCAAGCCGATTGCGCTTCTCGCGAGCGATGCGGACGGCGCGGCGAAGTTCATCGGGTCCGAGGCCGCGTCCGTCGGGCGGAAGCGCTGGCCGGGGGCGCTCACGGTCGTCGCGCAGGGCGAAGGCGTGCGCGTCCCCGACCACGACTGGACGCGGCGGCTGATCGCGGCCTGCGGCGGCGCGCTGCGCGTGACGAGCGCGAACCTCTCCGGGCGGCGCGCGGCGACGGACGCCGAAGCCGCGCTGAAGGACATCGGGCTTTCGGCCGATCTCGTCGTCGATGACGGCGTCTCGCCGGGCGGCACGGCCTCGACCGTCGTCAGGGTCGAAGACGGTCGGCTCGCGGTTCTGCGCGACGGGCCGGTGAAGTTCCTGACGCTCGCGAGCGGATCGCCGCGCCGGGCGAAGATTCTCCAGTCGCTCGGCGTCGATTTCGCCGTCGTCAAGAGCGACGCGCCGGAGGTCTGCTATCCGCACGATCCCGAGCGGACGGTGAGGGAAAACGCCTTGGCGAAGGGACGGGCGGTGTCCGCCGCGCACGTGCTGAGCGCGGACACGATCGTTTGGTTCGACGGCAAGATCTACGGGAAGCCGCGCGACCTCGACGAGGCGAAGGCCTTCCTGCGGGAGCTGAGCGGCCAGACCCACACGGTCTTCACGGGCGTCGCGTACGACGGCGACGTGCGGGTCGTCCGTTCGGACGTCACGTTCCGTCCGCTGTCGGACGCGCTGATCGACGACTACGTCGCGCGCGTGAAGCCGACGGACCGGGCGGGGGCCTACGACATCGACGAGTCGGGCGACCTGATCGTCGAATCGTACGCGGGCAGCTACGAGAACATCATGGGCCTTCCCGTCGAGCCGCTGAAGGCCTGGGGACTCGTGGGCGGGCGGGACGGGATTGTGCGCCGTGCGGAGAGTTGCTATGCTACGCGGGCATCGAAAGGACTGTGAACCATGCGAAACGACCTTGAGGACCTGAAGACGCTCGGCCGGACGACCGAGGCGCCGACGACCTATGACCCGACGGTGCTGGACGCCTTTGCGAACCGGCATCCGGAGCGCGACTACTGGGTGACGTTCACCGCGCCGGAGTTCACGACGCTCTGCCCGAAGACCGGCCAGCCCGACTTCGCGACGCTGACGATCCGCTACATCCCGGCGAAGAGGCTCGTCGAGTCGAAGTCGCTGAAGCTCTACCTCTTCGGCTTCCGCAACCACGGCGACTTTCACGAGGACGTCGTGAACGTCATCTACGACGACCTCACGAAGCTCCTGAAGCCGAAGTACCTGGAGGTCATCGGCAAGTTCGCCGCGCGCGGCGGCATCTCCATCGACCCGTTCGTCAACGGCGGCCCGCTGAAGGCCCTCGCGAAAAAGCGCTTCGAGACTTTTGCCGGCGTGCGGTGAGCCTGTCCGTCCGGACCCCTGCGGCCAGGTGGCGAAGCCGCCGGAGGCGCAGAGGCCGCAGCGCGACGTCGTGCGGCCCGGCGGACTCTTCATCGCGGAAATGACAGCCGTGCAGCGCGCGGGCGTGACGCCCCTCGACCAGGAGGTCATCGCGCGCGTCCGCAAGTCGGGCGTCCCGTGTCTCATCGCGGCGAACAAGTGCGACGTGCCGGCGGACGACGTGCGCGCGGCGGAGTTCGCGCGCTTCGGCCTGTCCGTCTACCCGACGTCAGCCGAGCACGGGCGCGGCGTCGAGACGCTGAAGGACGCCGGTACGGAACGCTGACGCCGAGACAGGACGCTGACGTTGGGTTCGCTCGGCGGTTCACAAGACGTGGAAGCGGATTGCGGCCGTCGTGAGCCGTCAACGTTTTCCTGCAATGGGGTCAGCCGTCGTCAGGTGCGCTTTGCCTGCGCCAGGCGCTCATCGTCTGGCCGGTCGCCGAGCGGAAGAACTTGCGCAGCGAGTTCGGGTTCGCGAAGCCGCAGAAGTCCGAGATCGCCTTGATCTGCTGCTGCGGGTCACGCAGGAGATCCTGCGCGCGCTCCAGCCGGACGGCCTGGATCTCCTCCAGGATCGAATGCCCTGTCGCCTGTCGGAAGCGGAGATCCGCGAACCGCCGCGAGCAGGGGAAAAGCGCGGCGACATCCCGCGCCCGGAGGCCGTTGCACGCCTCGTTCCGGATGAGGTCCAGCGCGGCGGCGACGGTCTTGTCCTGCCGGAAGAAGACGCGCGTCGAGGCGCGGCGGACGACCCGGAGCGGTCCGAACGTCCGCGTGTGCGGCCCCCGGTAGCCGCCCTTCGCGCGGACGCGCGCGAGAAGCATCAGCGCGGCGAGATTGCCGCCCCGCCGGAAGTCCGGCTCGATGGACGTGAGCGGCGGACGCGCCTTTTCGCAGACGGGCTGGTAGTTGTCGATGCCGAGGATCGCGAGGTCTTCGGGGATGCGCCGGCCGACGAAGGCCGCTGCGGTCGCGGTCTCGGCGGCCATCCCGTCATTGGCCGCGAAGACGGCGCAGGGCTTCGGGAGGGCGACGAGAAATGCGCACAGCCTCTTCTGCCGCGCCGTCGGCGCGCGCGCCCCGCCGAACGAGAGGGTGCGGCACGTCTGTCCGTTCAGCGCCAGCGCGCGCCGGAAGCCCGCCTCGCGCGCGTCGCTCCAGAATCGCTTCTCGAACGACGGCACGAAGGCGAAGTTGCCGTAGCCCGTGAGCAGCAGTTCCTTCGCGGCGAGCTCGGCCGTGGCGGCCTGGTCGTGGAAGACGGCGAATGCGCCGCGCGGCAGCGTTTCGGGGCTGTGGTTGAAGAAGACGGTCGGGATGCCCGCGAAGAGCCTCACGTCGATGTCGCTGTAGTCGCCGCCGCACTCGACGATCGCGCCGACGGGAGACCAGAAGCCGAGGAGCGAGCGGAACTCGGCCCGCGTCGGGAGCGCGTCAAGAACCTGCACGTGATAGCCGGCCTTTTCCGCGATCTCCTGCACGCCGATGAACTTGCCGGGCGTGCTCGTGCGTGTCTTGGGCTGGAAGTAGAGAATGACGTTCATCGTGGCGCGCAGTATAGCAGATTCTCGAATGGGATGCAAATCGGCTTCCGAAATGGAATCCTCTGCGGAAAGACTTTTTGCTATACTATGCGCCATGAACCACGCGATGCCATTGAAGGGTCTCGACTTCGCCGTCATCGCCGCGTATTTCGCGGTGACGCTCGCGGCCGGCCTCTTCATGGGCAGGTTCGTGAAGAACGCGGGGGACTTCTTCTCCGGCGGCAAGCGCGTCCCGTGGTGGATGGGCGCCATCAGCTCCTACATGGCGATGATCTCGTGCTTCGTCTTCATCGCCTACGCGCAGATCGGCTATGAGGACGGGCTCGTCGGCGTGCTGGTCTTCTGGTCCACGGCAGCGGCGATCGTCCTCGGCACGTTCGTCTTCGCGCGCCGCTGGCAGCGGGCGGACGTCGCGACGCCGGTCGAGTACCTGGAGCGGCGCTACGGCCCGGGCGTGCGGCAGGTCGTCTCGTGGTGCGGCGTCGGCTTCCGCATCCTCAACAACACCGTCCGCCTCTACACGCTCGGCATCATCGCCTCGCAGTTCCTCGGCATCTCCCTCGCGCGCGGCATCGCGCTCGGCGTGGCGGTCGTCCTCGTCTACTCCTGCACGGGCGGGATGTGGAGCGTCCTCGTGACGGATCTCATCCAGTGCGTCGTGCTGCTCGGCTTCTCGCTCGCGGTCGTGCCGCTCGCGCTGGACGCGGTCGGCGGCCTCGGCGCCCTGCGCGCGGCCCTGCCCGGGCACTTCTCGTTCTTCCAGGGACATCGCGGCACGTGGACGTTCCTCGCGGCTTACTACCTCATCGTCTTCGTCAAGTACAATGGCGAGTGGAGCTTCATCCAGCGGCTGACGAGCGTCCCGAGCGAGCGCGACGCGGTGAAGATGGGGCTCCTGACGGCGGCGATCTTCCTCGTCTTCCCGGTCGTCGCGGTGCTGCCGGCGATCGCCGCGCGCGCGTACCTGCCCGACCTGCCGCCGGAGCTGCACGAGCGCTGCTACATCGAGATGTGCATCCGCCTGCTGCCGCCGGGCGCGCTCGGCCTCATGGTCGCCGCGATGCTCTCGGCGTCGCTCTCGACGCTCGCGAGCGAGTTCAACGTCACGGCGAACGTCCTCACGACGGACATCTACCGGCGGCTCTTCCGTCCGCAGGCCGGCGAACGCGAGCTCCTCTTGGTCGCGCGCGTCGGTACGCTCGCCCTCGCGTCGGCCATTGCCGTCGGCGCGCTCTTCGTGGCGGGCCTGGGCGGCGCGTTCGAGGCGAACAAGCTCCTGATGGCGCTCTTCGGCGTGCCGGTCGTCATCCCGTCCGTCTTCGGCATCCTCTGGAAGCGGCCGAACACGGCGGGCGTCTACCTCTGCCTCGCGCTCGGCGTCACGTCGGGCCTGCTGCTCAAGTTCCTGTGGACGGGCCTCTCGTGGGAGGCCGGCACGTTCATCCAGGTCGGCGTCGCGCTCGCGGCCTTCTGGCTCGGCGCGCTCTTCGGCACGTCCGCGCGCGAGCGGGCGTCGAGGGAGGCGCTCTTCCGCCAGCTGAACGGAGCGGAGAAAGGATCGAAGAATTGAAAACGTTTGACGAACTCTACGCGGCGGTGAAGGACCTACCGATCGTCGACTGGCACAACCACCTCGACCTCGCGGCGGTCGCCGAGGGCCGTCCGCTCGGCTCGCTCCACGAGGCCTGGGTGAAGGCCGACCCCTACAAGCACCGCGCGATGCGCATCTGCGGCGAGCCGGAGCGCCTGATCACGGGCGACGCGCCGGAAGCGGAGAAGTGGGCGGCGTGGATGCGCACGCTCCCGAAGCTCGTCGGCAACCCGCTTTTCGCCTGGGCGCGGCCGGAGCTTGAGTTCCTGGGGCTTGACCCCGAGCCGTACCTGCACGGGCGCGGGGAAGACGTCCCGCTCGCCGGCTGGACGCCGCAAAGGATCCTCCGCGCGTTCAACGTCGAGTGGATGAGCCCGTGCGTGGGCGCCTCGCAGCTGAAGGGCAACGGGCAAGATGCCCGCTGCCCCGGGGGGGCGTCCCGCCTTCCTGGCGGGGTGTGTCCAAGCCTGCGAACGGCAGCGGGCGAGCGCGTTTCGCGCGAGGCGCTTGAGGCGTTCGAGGCCGCCGGATGCCGGATCGTGGACATCAGCGTTGACGACACGGCGCAGCTCGGGGAACATCGTGCATCGCTTCATGCCGTCGCGTCATTTGCGTCTTCCCGTGGCTGGACGATGCTCCTGCACCTCGGTGCCCTGCGCGAGACAAGCGCGCGCCTCCGCGCGGCCGCGGGCCCGGCGGGCGGCTTCGCGGGCATGCGCGCGCCGGTCGATCCCGCCGCCGTCGCCGCGTTCCTGGACGGGCTGGAGAGGAATGATGCGCTGCCGCGCACGGTCCTCATGTCGCTCAACCCCGAGGCGCACGCGCAGCTCGCCGTCCTCGCCGGCTCGTTCGTCGGCGCGGGCCAGCCGGGCAAGGTACAGCTCGGGCCGGCCTGGTGGTGGTGCGACCACGAGGAGGGCATCCGCGACGTCCTGGAGAAGAACGCGGCCTACGGCGTCCTCTCGACGTTCGTCGGCATGACGACGGACTCGCGCTCGCTTCTCTCGTTCGTGCGCCACGACTACTTCCGCCGCGTCCTCTGCCGGTGGGTCGCGGAGAAGGTCGCCGCCGGCTCGTTCCCGGACGACGAGGCGCTGCTGCGTCCGCTTCTTGAAAACGTCTGCTACCGAAACGCGAAGGAGATGGTGTCATGAGCTATTGTACAGACAAAGTGGCGGTCGTCACGGGCGCGGGCGGGACGCTCTGCTCGGCGATCGCGGCCGATCTCGCGCGCCAGGGCGCGAAGGTGGTGCTGGTCGGCCGGACGGCCGCCAAGCTGGAGACGACGGCCGCCGCGATCGCGGCGTTCAGGGGCGTCTGCCGCGTCGAGGCGGGCGATGTCACGGACGAGGCGGCGATGCGGGCGATCGCTGACCGCGTCGCGGCGGACTGGGGCCCGTGCCGCTTCCTCGTCAACGGCGCGGGCGGCAACAACGTCAAGGCCATGCCGACGCGGCTGAGGTTCAGCGAGAAGGACCTAGAGCCGACGAAGGACTTCGCGAAGGATCGCGGCTTCTGGGACATCGACATGGCGGCGTTCAGGTCCGTCCTGGAGGTCAACACGCTCGGCACCGTGATTCCGAGCCGCATCTTCGGCCTCCAGATGGCGAGGGCCGGCGGCGGCGCGATCCTCAACTTCGGCTCGATGAACACGTACCGTCCCCTGACGCGCGTCGCGCCGTACGCGATGAGCAAGGCGGCGATCGCGAACTGGACGATGTTCTTCGCGCAATACATGGCGCCTGCGAAGGTGCGCGTCAACGCCGTCGCGCCGGGCTTCTTCGTGAACGAGCGCTCGCGCCAGTAC
>CAKUGW010000144.1 GCA_934654805.1 uncultured Kiritimatiellota bacterium | reverse complement strand
CCCCGGGCTTTCGCGCCTCCTCCATCCGGCGGACGAACCCGGCCATCGCGGCGAGCTGTTCGCGCCGCAGCTTCGCCGCGTCGGACGGCGTTTCCGCCTCCTGTACGGCCCTGCCGAGCTTCCAGACGATGCCGACGACGGGGTTCTCACTCCCGACGGCCCACGGGTGGGACGTGGCGAACGCCTCCGCCTTCCCCGCATCCGTCCGCGCAAGTCCGCTGTACTCGGTTCTGTCTGCCTCGTAGTCCGAAAGCGCGTCGTAGTAGCGGCTAGACACATCCGGCAGGTTCGTGAGCGTGTCGCGGACGAAGGGAACGTCGCGCAGGACCTGCTCCGGCTTCGCGCCCAGCGCGGCAAGACGCGCGTCCTTGACGGTGGAAAACGCCCTGTTCAGGTCGGCGAGCGCGCCACCGAGGACCGTCTCGGCGAGGAGCTGCCAGTTCTCCGGCGAGGTGTCGAACGCGCCCTTGCGGAACCGGCTGCCTCCCGAAATGGCGTTCGCGCCCTGCGAGATCCACTTGTAGACGTCGGGCGTGTTGATCCTGCCGTTCCACGAGTCTGGGAGATGGTCGCTGTAGTTCTTCCTGAGCCGCCTGTCGCCCTTGAAGTCCACGCCCGTCGCCCACTGCACGAACGGGTCGAGCAGGGTGGGCGCGAACGTCTGCATCGCCTCCGGCACGCTGCCGAACCCGTTCCCGCCGACGGGTTCGGTGACGAAGCCGCCGACTGCGGAGGCGAGGTCGGCGACCGCCGTCCTCCCGTCTATCCACCCCATGAGGAGTTCGCCCGCCTTTCGCCCCGCGTACATCGGCAGCGCCCACGGGTTGCGGATCTGCGTCTTGAGCCGCAGTCCGCCGGGAAGCGGGATGCCGACCGTGCTCTGCTTCTCGTGCTCGGAGAGATTCCTCGCGCTGGAAAGCCCCTCCTTCTCGCGGTCCTCGTCCCGTCCGAGGAAGTGGTCGAGAAGGGACTGGAGAAACCCGACGAGGAAGAGCAAAGTGACCATCCGCTTCCCATGCTCGGAGCGCATGGACTTGAACGCCCTTCCGAGGCCCTGAATCGCCGCGTTCGAGAACATGAAAGCCGCGTTGAGGTAGGGCGTGAGGGAACCCCTGCGGTTGAAGTTCACCGTCGCGTCGCGGGCGTAGGACACCGCGTCCTCGACGCCCACGCCCTCGTCGCGCAGGGCGGAGAACACGCCGACGCGCGTGTTGAACTCGGCGCAGGCGTTCAGGAGCGAGATCGCGTCCGGGATCGCGGCGGCGACCTTCCGCGCAACGCCGCCCCGCGTCGTGCGCAGGGTGTGGTCGACGCGCCGGGCGGCCTCGCTGAAGCCCTCCGCCGCCATGCCGCCGCCCGTCAGCCCGCCGTTCTCGACGAACTCCTTCATCCGCCCGCGCAGTTCGCCGTCGCGGAAGTAGTCCCTCACGTCGCGGCGGTTGCGCCACTCGTTCGCGACGAGGCGACCGAAGAACTTCGCGCCGCCCACGATGCCGCGCTCGGAACCCACGTTGAGGAGGACTTCAAAATGGTCAGCCTTCAGGTTGCGGATGATGAACGTCGGCACGTACTGGGTGCGCATGGCGGACATGGCACTCGTCAGCCGCGGGATCCACTCGAACCACTTGCTGAACTTCACGAGATCCTTGTCGGTGACGGCCTTCGCGAAGGTGTTGCCGAGGCTGTTCGCCCCCACGTTCATGCGGATGGCCTTGAGCTTCCCGTCCTCCTTGAAGAAGATGAGATCCGTCCTGTCGCGCAGTTCCTCCAGCGTGAGGACCTCTCCGCCGATGTTGAACGCCCACCTGCGGCGCACCTGCGTTCCGGGAATGATCTCCCCGATTGGCTTCCCCATCGCGGCGGACTTGCGCACGAGCGCGGCGGCGGTCTGCCGCACACGGTTGGCGTTCGCGTCCCGGATCGACCGCTCGGCCTGCACGATAGACCACGCGAGGGGGCTGTCGGCCAGCGTCCTGCGCCCGTGCGCCGTCCGGAACTCGCTCTGATGCCAGCCGGACGAGTAGGTGTTGTGCGCGTCGCGCTCGTCGTTCTCCATGTCGGTGCGGAGCGGCACGTAGTCCACGAGCGTCCGCCGCAGGGTCTCCGCCTCCTCCGGGGAGACGCGGCCCGAATCGACGCGCCGCTGGAGAGCCTCGTCGTTCATGGCGTAGACCATGTCGGCGATGGCGGCGAACTCGTCCCCGACGCCGAGGCGGTTGAATCCCTCGATGACCTCGGCGGCCTCCGCGTCGCCCATGCCCGCGCCATCCGTCACCCCGCGCTCGCGCAGGACGGCGTTCCTGTAGGGCGCGTGGCGGGCGATGAGATAGAGGTCGAAGTCGCGCTGGCTCGCGCCCGTCTCCGCCAGCCTGTCGAGGATCGGATCGACGCGCCGCTTCTGGAGTTCGCCGAGCTGGTACTCGTTCAGACCGAACTCCCTGTCCTTCGCGTAGTAGACGGACTCCCGCTTGTCCGTCACGCCGAGGCGTTCCTCCACCTCGCGGATGACGAGGTTCTTGTCCTGCACGATGCGGCGGAACTTCGCCCAACGGCCCTCCGCCGCGTCCATGACGTCGCTTGCTGACGGCTTCGCGAGCCGCTGGAGACCCCTCTGCCGCGAGTAGTACCGCTGCGTGAAGGAGGCGATCTCCCGTGCGCGGGCTTCGGGGGCGAGTTCGGGGGAGTCGAAGCGGATGACGTTCCTTGCGTTCGACTCGTAGGCTTCTGCGGCCCGTCCCTGCTCCGAACTGCGCCACGCCTCGAGCTCTTTTTCGTACTGAGCGCGTTCAGCGTCGCGCACTTCCTTTGGCTTCAACTCTCCGTTTTCAAACATTTTCGGCGGCGTCGGCTTGCCGAACCGAGCAAATGGAGAGTATCCCGCATATTCCCTTGCCGCCTCGTAAACCTCCGCTATTTGCGCATCGTCCTTGATGTTCAGCGGATTCTCCGGGCTCCAGAGACGGAACTGCCTGTAATAATCAGGAGTGCCAACATTGCATATGGCGCGAGGGTTGAGTATCAAGAGCTCTTGCTCGCTGAAGTCTTCTTTCCAGTCTCCCAGCCTAACGGCGTCGACCCCGTCGTTCCACAGTTCGACAATATGGTCTGAAACGTCGTCGGCGTCCGCAAGGTCTGCCCTGTCAACGACCTTCGCGCCCTTTGCCAGCACGACAGGATAGATTGACACGCCTGGCGAATGACCGCCGAAACTTGACGCTACGCGCTTTGACTTTGACACGCTTACGCCCCAATATCTTGTCCCATATCCGCCGCCGCCATGCCTTTCCGCCCACTCTTCGCTTTTTGTAATGCTTGGCGAAAGCCCCGACACGCTCGCTTTCGTGCCGTGGTAAAACATGTGCTCTTTCAGCTCTTCAGGGGACGCGAACTCGGCAATCAGTCTTGACGCGGCCCTCACGCCGTGGAGTGAGGGCGTGGCTTTTAGATAGCGAAGGATCTTTCCTTCCGTCCAGCCTCCGCGCACGTTCGGAATCCTTGAACGCGGATCGTACTGCGCGCCTGCGGACAGCTCGGGGGAGTCGAAGCGGATGTCGGGGTTCGTGCGCGAGAAGTCGCCGCTGTTGCCCGTCGCCGACTTGATGTTCTCCGGGGAAAAGACGGCAATAGAATCAGATATGTTGTCATCCGACAAGAATGATGCGCTGTCATCTACATTTTTGACTATTGCGCAATCGAATCCTGCTTCCCTTGCCTTTCTCGCAACATCAAGCGTGGTTCCCGATACCGCGTCGCCCCTCCAATTATTTCCCTTGAAGTCAACGACATAGGGATTCCTGGCTCGAATGAAACAACCATAAACCATTGACCCTTCGCCTGGCATCAATGCAATTGCTACAGATCTTTCAGCTTTTCTCATGGACTCCGCTACAGTTGCCCCGACGGAGTTAGGAACAAATGTGTTGTTTGCCGTGACAACTTGATATTCCACCCGAATTCCTCTTTTGGGTGGCTTTATCTCTTTGTCGGTATCTACGAAACGCCATTCGTTCGAATCGAGCCATCTGGCTTGCGTTTTAGCTCCGTGTTTTGCCAACCATTCTTTTGCATCAGCCAGGAATGGCGAGATGTCGCCCACCTTGGGTGAAGTAGCGTAGGTTTTTGCTGTCTCAAGCGATGTGGAGAAGAATGTCGCGCCTTCCAATCCAAAAGAGGACGAACTGTTTTTCAATCCATTGAAAGCCGAGAATCCCCCTGTTTCCGTCCCATGGTAGACGACGAGCGGCTCTCCGTTCTCGTCCACCACCTTGGACGCGTTCGCGGGGTCGCCCTCCCAGTCGCCGAACCACGCCCTGAACGCGGGTGTGCGCACCTGCACCCACTGCCGCTCGGTGAGGTTCGTCGGCCTCCCGTTAGGGGCCTTCATCCAGCCGGGCTTCTTCGTGCCGTCCGCGTTCGTGTACCGCGCCACGATCGAGTCATGCTCGCGCCGCCCTTCCGGGGAGAGTTCCGGCGTGTCGAAGTTGATGCCGTTCTCAAAGGACGAATCGAATGCCCAGAACGCAGGGCCTATGTCCTTTGGCCTTCTTGCGAGAATGACATTCCCATGCGTTTCCACGCTTCCGAAGAACTTCTTTATCGTCGGCTCATAGGAACGCGCCTTGGCATTGCGTTGGTAGCCGTCGCGGGTACGCGCCCCAACACCCGAACGATTGCCCTCGTAAATCGTGAAGATGGCCGAGCCGCCCTTCTTGATAGCCCGCGCCGCCTGATTGACGATGCCCTCCATCACCGCATCGTTGTCGATCACGTTGAGGACATTATGGACGGTCGCCGTGTCGGCTGGGTTGTCGCGAACGTCCTCTGCGGCTCGTCTGTTCGTCGCGCTGTCACGGTTCACAGGGTCGAACGGAATGTTCGTCACGCCGATGTCAGCAAGAAACTTCGTCGCCTTGTCAAACCGCCCTGCGCCAATGTCCACGTTGCGCGTGCCGGGCTTGAAAATCTTCCACTTCCTGCCGTACTCGTTGCCGGACGGGTTTTGGTTGCGCGATGTTCCGCCCGAAAGCGCGGTCTGCTTCTCTCGAATACCCAGCTCGGACGTGTCGAAGTCTACTTGCCCTCGTGCGCCTTTCGCGCCGCCGCTATCTTGGCCACCCGTTCCCTGTGCTTCTCTTCCCTCGCCTTTCGCGCCGCCTCCTGCAACGCCGCCCTTATTATCCTCGATGTCTCGTCCTCTGAGCTGCCCGAGGTAGTAGTTTGCGTTTTCCCTGATTCTTGCATGGTCTGGTTTTCCTTTCGCTTCGAGTTGTTCAAGAGTGATCTCCGGCGCACCGGGCACGGAGTTGTCGTAGATGTGGATGTGTATTCTATCACCGTACGCCTCGGAAAGCAACCGCAGGTTCTCGCGGCTTTTCACGTGCGAGTTGGCGAACGAGAGCGGCGAGACGATGTGACCGCCGTTCTTGACGCGCTGCGCGATGCCCTCCAACGCTTGTCCTGGGGTACGATAGACAAAGCGAATGTCAGGCGTTTGTCCGTTGGCGAGAATCGCGTCAATCTGCTTCTTCGCCACTTCGAGATTGCCGAGCGTGGAATCTATCGTAAAATCTGGTGTTCCACCCAATTTTGCAGCTACCGTCGATTTTCCAGCACCGTTGCCACCAGCAAGGAACACGACATGTCCGTTGCCTTTGCCCTTGCGCGTCTTCAGCAAACGCTGGAACTGCGCCTCCAGCTTCGGCCCGACATAGCCCATCCTGTCAACGTGCGTACTCCAGTCCAGCCGGTTGTAGCCAGGCATGGTCTTGCGCACCTCGTCTCCGCTTACGATTGTCGAGCCCACGCCCAGTTCGGGCGTGTCGAAGTCGACGTCGCCGTCGAACACCCTGCGCGTTCCGTATTTCGAGTATCGAAAGCCCGCGCCGGGGTCGTTGATGTCGATGCGCGGGTCAATGAACCGCACCTTCCCGGACTTCGCGTCGATGAATGTGTTGCGCCCCGGCTGGAAGTCGTACACGACGAACTGCCGGTTGTAGGCGACCTTCTTCACGGCCGGCACGACTTCGCCCTCGTCTCCGTCGGACGAAGAGTAGTCGCCGTACTCGCCCGTCTCGGCGGGACGCGAGGATAGATCCATGAAGGTGAAGCCCTGCGGACGGGACTTCATCAGCTGCCAGATCTGCGCGTACGTCGGCTGGACGATCCGCCCGTTCTCCGTCTTCGGTGTGACGAACGGCTGGCGGAGGATCAGGTAGAACTCGCGGTAGCCGTCATGCTCATGTCGAACGATGTCATCAAGAACATACTTCTCGCCCGGAAACAGGTAGTTGTGGTAGACGACCTTGGCGAGTTCGTCGATTACGTCGCCAATGGACAGCGGATGGATTTGCCGGACCTTGACGACCCAGCCGTCGCCTGTGTCGAAGACCTCGCTTTCAGTCCCGCTGTCGAGTTTTCTGTACTTCGGGGAATACGCTACGGACGGAGATTGAGCACTGCCTGTACCCACTCTTCCCCATTCGGATCCCCCTCTACGGACTTGCGAAGCCGCTTTTCCGTAAACTTCCGAGCCGCCGCGCGCTCTTCGTCCGTCCATACGGGCGGATTCCAGAGATAGGATGTATTGCCAGAGTTTTCCATGTTCTTTGCCTGTTGAAGCCGAAATCTCGTCCGCCCTGAACCTCGGATAGAGCATACGGCCCTTCCTTACGTCCTCGGCGAACTGCCTTTGGTCGGCTTCGGTGAGAATTGTACCATTTCTGATCTTGGATTTCAACCCGTCGAGTTCCTGGATTATCCCCGGTTTTGGAAATGGCTACCGAACCCTCGCGAGGCCTCGCGCGGTTTTCTTCGATTTTGCCGTTGCTGGCGACTCGGATCACATGC